>CAYZFF010000072.1:12381-15222 GCA_964477305.1 uncultured Cytophagia bacterium | reverse complement strand
ATTTTGACTTCGGACAATTGACCTCGAACTTCGGACATTATTTACTCATCACATCTTCCGGAGGCAGCGGATAGCGCCCGGTGAAACACGCGGTGCAATAGCCGCCCTTCTCGTGCGGCACGGATTTCAACAAGCCTTCGAGGGAAAGATATTCGAGGCTGTCGACCTCAAGATAGGTTTTAATTTCATCGATCGTTTTATTGTTGGCGATCAATTCTGTTTTGGTCGGGAAATCCATGCCGTAATAACACGGGGCGGTGATCGGCGGCGAACTCACGCGGACGTGAACTTCTTTCACCCCGGCTTTGCGCAACATACGCACGAGGTGTTTGAGAGTCGTACCGCGCACAATCGAATCTTCCACCAATACAATGCGCCGGCCTTCCAGCACGCCTTTGACGGGATTAAATTTTATACGCACATTGGCGTCACGGCCGATTTGATCCGGATGAATAAAGGTGCGGCCAATATAATGATTGCGAATGAGACCAATTTCGAATTTAATGCCCGAAATTCTCGCGTAGCCCAACGCCGCCGTGTTCGAGGAATCCGGCACCGAGATTACCATATCCGCCTCGGCGGGATGTTCAGTGGCCAAGTTTTTTCCCAGCCGGCGGCGCGCGCGATCAACGTTCTCGTCAAAAACTTTGCTGTCGGGACGAGAAAAATAAACCAATTCAAAAATACAGGCGGCGCGCTCCGGTTTTTCGTCAAGATAATCGGTGCGCATGCCGTTGGCCTCAATGACGACAATTTCCCCCGGCTCTACTTCGCGCACGTATTCGGCTTCGAGCAAATCAAAAGCGCAGGTTTCCGAGGCGATCAACCAGGTTTGCTCTTTGCGGCCGATATTCAATGGCCGCCAGCCGCGCGGATCACGAATGGCAATCAGCTTGTTGCGCGTGAGAATAACAAGCGAATACGCGCCCTGCAACTGCCGAAAGGTGTCTTTGAGGCGGCCCACGATATCCGGCGCGTTTGACTTCGCCATCAAATGCAAAATGACTTCCGTGTCGCTGGTGGTTTGAAAAATCGAGCCTTCGTCTTCCAATTTTTTGCGGAGCGCGCGCGAGTTGGTGAAATTGCCGTTGTGCGAAACGGCCATCAGGCCGTGCTTTGCGCTCACCACGAACGGTTGCGCATTATTTAAAACCGTCGAGCCGGTGGTGGAATAACGATTATGGCCGATGGCAAGATTGCCCGGCAGTTTAGAAAAGATCGCCGCGTCGGCAAAAGCATTCGTCACCAATCCCATGCCAACATGACGATGCAAATGTTGTCCATCGCTGGTGACAATGCCGGAACTTTCCTGCCCGCGATGTTGAAGCGCATATAAAGATGAATAAACGAGTTTCGCCGCCTGCGGATGGTCAAAGATGCCAACGATGGCGCAGTTGCTACGCGGTTTGTCAAGCGGTTCCGGCGTGGAGATTGAAGAAGATTCTGCCGTCGGATAAAAAGAAGTGGATGAAAAAATCTGACCTTCCGGCTGTGAAACGTCATCAGACTGCGAAAACGAAGGGTTCATATCCAAAAAATTTCTCAAGACTAATTTGTAACCAGCAAAACCGCCACGCCGATGCCAACGACATCCGCCAACAGGTCTTTCCAACTCGGGGTGCCGCGCCCGCTGGCTTTATCATAAATTTCCTTGGCGAGGCCGAGGGCGAGCGCGCTGCCTGCCGCTATTTGCCGGCTCGGGGTCGCTCGCATGGCAAGTTCTTGGCGTAAAAAATAAAACTGCGCGGACACCAATCCCGCGCTCACGAGGGCGTGGTCAAATTTATCTTTGCCCAACCATTCATCAGGCCGATTCTTTAGGGGAGCATGTCGAATCGAATCAGTCGCCGCTGGCCGGAGACTTTGACTGAGAACACCTTCGGTTTGCAACAGCATCCCGGCCACAAAGCACAACAGGAACGGCTTGATCAAAGTATAAAATCTTTCCTAAAATTCAAAGGCCAATTTTAATCGTTAGCATAGCCCCGTTCGTGCGAGTCGCAGTTGGAGTGAAGGAAAGATCCGGGCTTTCATCAAAATCCGCCAAACTCGCGTCAACATACGCATCCAACAGGCTCAATATCACGGTTCCGAGTAAAAACCAGTTGGCGGTGTTACGGTTGTTTTGATAAAACAGCTTGTCATCGCGATTACTCGCGGCGTTGGCTTTGCTGTTCCAGTAGATCGCCGTGGTGATCAAACCCACTTCCGCGCCGCAGACCAAAACCGCTTTGAGATATTGGTGATTGTAATATTGCCCCCACCCGGGCACCACCAATGATCGAAACATTACGCTGCGGGGGCTGCTTTTCTTTTTCAGCGCGAGACGGACTGAGTTGGAATCGCGTGGTGCTGGTACGGTTATCGTTTGTGCATGACAAAAATCTGCCAACACCAAAACACTCAGCCCCAAAATGG
Source organism: uncultured Cytophagia bacterium (assembly GCA_964477305.1). Classification (GTDB taxonomy): domain Bacteria; phylum Zhuqueibacterota; class Zhuqueibacteria; order Zhuqueibacterales; family Zhuqueibacteraceae; genus Zhuqueibacter. The sequence goes on along the minus strand of CAYZFF010000072.1, from coordinate 12,804 downwards.
CAGCACGGAAATACGGCCAATGCATGTTTTATTCCAACACGGCAATGGTATCAATTTCCACCCTTGCGCCGCGCGGCAAGGCTTTCACTTCGACCGTGCTGCGCGCCGGTGGGTTCGCTGGAAAATATTCGCCGTAGACTTCATTCATCGCGGCAAACTCGCCGAGGTCGGACATGAACACGGTGGTTTTGACGACATTTTCCAGTGTCGCGCCGGAAGCCGCGAGAATGGCTTTGACATTCTCCAACACCCGGCGGGTTTGCGCCGAAATGTCGCCTTCAATTAGACGGCCGGTGGCCGGATCGAGGGGAATTTGTCCGGCGGTAAAAATCATTTTGCCTGCATTGATTTTGACGGCTTGACTGTACGGCCCAATCGCCGAGGGCGCATTGGTGGTTTTGACAATTTCGCGCATGGGTTATT
>CAYZFF010000072.1:0-12281 GCA_964477305.1 uncultured Cytophagia bacterium | reverse complement strand
GGCCCAATCGCCGAGGGCGCATTGGTGGTTTTGACAATTTCGCGCATGGGTTATTCCTTATAAAAATTTTTCGACGGCTGCGGTGTAATTTTCGATCCAAGACAATTCTTTTTTTATTATTTCGTAAGTCTTGGCATGGTCAATTTGCAGATAATCGTGGGCAAGAACATTGCGAAGGCCTGCCAATGCTTCCATTTGTCGCGTTAAGTCAGCATTCAAAATACCAGCCTTTCCCATTTTGGTAAAAACTTCACGATAAGTACCTGGAGACCCTAATTTCTGATCGGCAACAATATGACTTCCAATATCCAAAGCACATTCTGCGGCTAAGTGCAAGTAGCGTTCGCCGCTACCATGTATAAGCGGATCATTCAAGTATTTCTTTTTTGTATGCTTCCCAACTTTGCGTAAAAGTGCGCCATACTCGCGCAGCTTATCGAGACGCGTTTGCATAACGTTGCGGTTGCTCAAAGAACGTTCCCTCACGGATTTGTTGTTTCATTTTCTTGCGAAAAAAGGCCCGCAATGGTTCAGTATCAAAATACTCTCTATGGCTTTGGACGAAAAACTCAATTTGCGCATCATCGCTCCGAGAGAAAATCAATCGGCCGGTATTTACAACTTCGTAACGCAAGACAATAGCTTCATTATTGAGAACAGCCACTTCAACGTCATTTCGTTGCAAGGCCTGGCCGAGAACGCCGATCAGATCAAGCTGTAGTTTAAATTGTTGCGTCGCAGAAAGATGATCGGCAAAATAAACGGCAATATCGACATCGCTCATCGGCGTAATGTTGCCAGTTGCTTGTGAGCCGAAGAGATAGGCAAACAAAACTTGTGGAAAATTTTGCAACGCCGCTTGCAGCGCGTTAATTTGAATTGCAGTGATCATATTAACATTTCTTCATGAGACAACGGCGAAACAACTGCTTGAACAACCAATTTCATCATACCAAAAATTCAAAGTAAAATCAAGAGAAAACTCGTTATTGAACCTAAAGCAAAGAAAAGTGTATACTTCAAGGGTAATAAATCAAAAATACTTATCATCCTAAATTTCTTGGCCCGGCCAGATATTTTCATTGACAAAGATCGTACCATTTCTTATATTCAAAACTGCGCTTATGAAAGAAGTCAAAGCAAAACAGATTCGCCAACGGGTTCGAAAAGAATCCTTAGTTCCGCAAGGCTTACCGTTTAGCCCGATTAATTATTGGTTGTTTGCCCTGGGCTTAGGGGTGATCATCATCGGCTATATGGCTTTGGCCCAACCTCCGGCTGAAGGCTTCATGTCACTAACTGTCGCCCCAATTTTATTGGTGTTAGGTTACTGTGTGATCATTCCGACGGCGATTCTCTATAAAAAGAAAAAGCTGGAACCGACAAACGGCAAAGAAGCGTAATGCAAGCGCAGCCCCTTTTTAGGGGCGATTAGCTCAGTTGGTTAGAGCACGTGCCTTACAAGCACGGGGTCAGTGGTTCAAATCCACTATCGCCCACGCCAAGAAAACCTAATCGGTATTTTTACGAATTACGTTTTTTGTTTTAGTAACGGGGTCGTGGTGTAGCTTGGTTAACACGTTGGCCTGTCAAGCCGAAGATCGCGGGTTCAAGTCCCGTCGGCCCCGCTACCCTTAAAAGCCTTCTGCGGAAGGCTTTTTTATTTTTTGCACCATCGGGCTAAAATAAAACATCCTGCCGATGCCGCCAAGCCGACATAAATCGGCTGGAATCCCAACCAATACTCGCCATCTGTTCCCGTCAACATCCAAAGCCCCGACAATGCGGCGCTCACCAACATTGAAAGCAAAACCCCTGTCGAAGGCATTTTCCATTTTTCGGAAAAGCTGGAAGCCAGCGGCACGAGCAACACCGGGGTGGCCAGCGAGCCAAGCTGGTACCAAATATTCACAACTGATTGCGACAGCAACGCAATGCTGACCGCAACGATAAAGGTGATGATCAATCCCACCCGCGTAAACGAAGTGACACGCTTATCTTCCCCACGTCCAAAAATTTTCCAGAGCACATCTTTGCCCAACGCGATGGCGGAGAGAAAAGCATAACCGTCAATCGTTGACATGATCGTGGCGAACAGTGATAAAAAGAAGAGGCCGCGCGCCAAGGGTGGAAGCAATTTCGTGGCGAGTTGCGGATACGACTCGACGGGGTTGGCGAGATTGGGAAGCAGCGCCGCGGCGTAAAGGCCGGTGGCGGTCGTCATGAAATCAAAAACCATCCAACAAAGCACTGAAATCAGAATGCCGTGGCGGGCGACTTTTTCGCTTTTGGCCGCGTAGCACCGCTGATAAAACGCCGGATCGACCAGCGTGCTCATGGCGATGAAATACCAAACTAAAATATATTGCGGCGAATTCTCGCCGTGCCAGGTAAGGTGCAACGGCGGCAGATTCGTTTTGAGAAATTCCCATCCGCCGAAGCGGCTCACGGCGAAAATGAGAATGACGATGAAACCGGCGTACATCAACAGAAATTGCAAAATCTCCGTGCGCACGATCGCCGCCAGGCCGCCGCGAAAGGCATAAATCATCGAGAAGAGCGCGCCGAGGATTACGCCGAGCCACAACGGCCAGCCGAACAGCATGCGGCAGAGCACACCGATCATCAACACATACGGCGCCGGGGTCGAGAGCATAAAAATAAAAAAGGCTCCGGTCATGCTGGCGCGCCGACCATAAGCCTTTTCTAATTGTTCGGGAATCGTGTAAAATTTTGTTCGCCGCGCCCGGCCGGCAATAAACAACGCAAAGATGATCGCATACAGATAATAGGGCACGCCGAAAACGAGCCAGTTCGAGATGCCGTATTTATAGCTAAATTCGCCGACGCCGAGAATGCCGCCGTACCACGTCGATACCAGTGTCGCCACAAACGCCGGCAAAGACAGCCGCCGCCCCGCAACGAGATATTCTTCCATTGAGCTATTATCGCGCTGCGAACGCCGAAATCCGAGCACAAAAAGCCCGACGAGATAAAGAGCCAATAAAAGGTATTCCGTTGTGCTCAGAATCATTTTAAAATGAGCGCTGCGTTAGTTTTTATTTCTCCTTTAACATAATAAAATAGCGTATTGGCGGAACAAAGCAAGTTTGTTTTTTTGGCGCACCAAAATAATGGCGGCAAGATCATTAAAAAACTTTCAGAATCTTGCCGCCGTTATTTTACCAAGCGCTCTTTTCAAATTAATAATGTCCCATTATTTTGTCAGCAATCGCTTTAAAGCCTCGCGCGCGGCCGGTTCCTCGCGGCGTGACAATACGCGCACCGCGACTTTGCGCACACGTTGATCCGAGTCTTTATTCAAAACTTCTTCGAGAATTGGAATGACGCCGGCGCCTTCGGCGTTGGCTAACATCGAAACGGCATAGGCGCGCATCGCCCAGTTTTCACTCTGCCGTGCGACCGTCTGAATTTCGGGCAAGGCCATCTTCTCGTCATTATCAAGCAACGCCGCGAGCGCCTGCATGCGGACTTGCTCATCTTCGCTTAAATTTTTAGTATATTCACGATGGCCGAAACTCCAGCCGCCCCCAAAACTTCTTCCGTGTCCGAAGTCCATATCCGGCATCGGCGGAAGCGCTGGCAAAGGAGGCATGTCAGGCATCGGCGGAAAATCCGGAAACGGCGCCAGCGCTGGAAATGGCGGGATGCCGGAAATCGGCGGAAGCGGTGGCATCGGCGCCAATCGCGCCAGGCTTTCCGAGGCGTCTTGCATAGCGTCGTTAACCCCGCCCCAATCGATATTCTCCAGCGCCTCGCGAGCATGCGCCAGTGCCGGTTCAACGCCTTCCATAGCTTCTTCAATGGCCGGAGCGATGGCCGCTAATTCATCCGCGCCAAAGTCTTCGTCATTAAAATGCCACTCACGCCGAGCGCGATGCCGGGCACGATCGGCTTCCGCTTTGGCCTGCGCACGCGCTATTTTCGCGCGCTCCGCGGCGACTCGCGTTTTCTCATTGTATTCGCGTGCCAAGCGCTCGCGCGCCACCTGCTTCGCCGCCGAACTATCGCGAGAGGTTTTGGATTGGGCAATCACCAAAATGGGCAACGCCACGGCAACCGCTGCTGCCAAAATGAGTAAAGCTCTTTTCATGTTGCACCTCGGGTTTATTATTTAGAGTAGACGAATTTACGAAAATAAGAAATGAAAAATTGCCAACGGATTTTCTGACGGCAACCCGCCGGCAATTTTTTGTCATCGCGCCAATGCCGCTTATTTCTCGCCACGGATGATTTTCAGCACGGCTTCTCGTGCCTTGGGCGAATCAATCTGCCCCAAAGCCGAAACCGCGGCACGGCGCACTTGCACATCGGAATCCTTTTGCGCAATTTCGAGCAGCACCGGCACTGCCGCCTCATCATCCAGATTGCCGAGCGCGTAGATAGCCGTTTTCTTCAACTCCGCCGAACTTTCACTGCGAATTACGGCTAACAACGCTTCCCGAGCCGCAGGTTCATCGGTATTTGCAATCGCATGCAACGCGGCCTTTTTCAATTCTTCATTGGGATTGGTTTTAATCACATTCATCAACGCTGTAGCGGCTTCGCCATCATCAACATTGCCGATGGCGTAAATCAGCGCCTTCGCGACTTCCAAATCCTGCTCTTGCGCCGCCATTTTGCCAAGGAACTGAATGGCCTCTTTTTCGCCGGTGTTGCCAATCGCGTACGCCACGGCTTTGCGCGCGCGCGGGCTTGTGCTTTTCGTATAAATATTCTGTAGAGATTTTAACGAAATTTCGTCCGAAAGGTTGCCAATCGCGTAAACCGCAGCGGTTTGCAATTCGCCATCGGCGGGATCAAGCGCGGTTTTTTCGAGCGCCGCGATCGCTTCGGATTCGCCGGTATTGCCCAGCGCATACAACGCGGCCTTGCGTACTTCGCGATGGGTGTTGCTGGTTAAAATTTCACTCAATGCGCGAACCGCCGCCGCTGAGCCATAATTGCCGATGGCGTAAGTGGCGGCTTTGCCCAATTCCTGGTCGGTTGAGGTTTTCGCGACGCGCGCAAGGAATTCCAACCCCGAGCCCTCTTCCGTGTTTCCGATGCTATACAAAGCCGCTTTGCGCACTTCCGAATTCGCGCTGGACTCCACAATTTTCATCAACACTTTCACATTGTCGCCTTCGCCTTGATTGCCGAGCGCATGCACCGCATTCTTCTGCACGGTGGGATCGGGATCGGAGAGCGCCAATTTTTCGAGCGCCGCCGCCGCTTCGGCGCTTTCGATATTGCCCAGCACATAAACAATCTTGCGCCGCAAATTCGCGCTCTTTTCGGTTTGCAGCAAATCGATCAACAACCGTGTCGTCGCGGGGTCATCTTCGCCGTGCTGGCTCAAGGCGTAAATGGCTTCCAACCGCAAATCTTCATCATCCTTACTGCGCAAGACTTCCAACTCGGCTTTATATTTCGGATTACCGGCGCGCGCTAATTGATCCGCCAGCCGAATCATGTTGCTGTTGGCATCATTGACGTATTTGCTCTTGGAAAACTTTTCGGTAAATTTTTTGTACGCGACAAAGACTTCTTCGGCATTGTCGCCGCGTTTTTCATGGCTGTAACACAGCCAGAAGCTTGCATCATCCGCATATTGGCTGCTTGGATTTTTCTTCAAAAAAGCCTCCAATTGCGTAATCGCTTCGCTCCAACGTTGATCGAGCACAAAATTATAGGCCGTTTTATATTCCTGATAAACGGCATCCTGCGGATCGCCGGCCGGCAGATGCATTAACGGCAGGAATGACGAGCCGGCGTCGCCGGCAGCCCTGCGCACGTCAGCGGCGCTGAGCATAAAAAGAAACAAGATAACTGAAATATACTTTCGCATATGTAAAGACTCTTTCGTTGTGGTTCTTTGCTGGTTGCGAACCTTTATAAAACTTCGGGGGATTTCTGCCGAGGCTTTTTCGGAGCCATATTTTGTTGCACCAACTCGGCAATATTGATTTTCAATAACAGGCCGTCGCGAGCGATGCCGTCGCGAACCAGTTCCACCGAGGAGAGATCATGCTCTGCTTCGAGGTTGGCAATCTGCAACAGAATCAACTCAAGCTGATTCATCAATTGCAAAAACTGGCGATCCGCCACGGGATCCAACTCCCGATTCAACGTCCGTGCCTCGGTCAACAAATTTCGCGACACCAAACGTTGATGCGAGAAGTCCGGCTTCGATTCGACGGACACTTCTTCGTTCACAACGCCGATCAATAGGATTTTGGAACGCTCCAACCACTGTTCCGCACGCGTTTGCGCCACCGCAAGAACCGGCGGGTTCACCGCGGTGATCGGGCCAGAAGTATTACTATTCTGTGGCCACCAGTAATGCCCGATCATGATGCCAAAAACCAGCAGCGCCAAAACACTTGCCGTGCGGGCGAACGGAATCATCAACGGTTGCGTGAGCCATTGCTCGCGGAGCCATTCTCGCCAACGCCCCAGCATCGAATCTGGCGCCGCCGGCTCTTCTTTTTCCAGGCGCTGGGTCAGGCGATGCCAATAACTTTCCCAGAAATGTTCGGCCATAACCGGCCGTTGCGGCGCGCCGAGTTTGCCGAGCACGTCTGTCATCTCGGTCAAAAAACTTCGGCACTGGTCGCAGCCGCGAAGATGCGCATTTAATTCACGTTCGGCCGCAACACCTAAATCGCCAAATATTTTGGCGGTCAGCGCGCTTTCATATTTTTTACAAGGATTACTTTTCATCGTTTCTGCCATGGTTGAATACACCACCCGCGATTACGACACCAAATCCGCTTTATAAAACGCCAACGTTTCCTGCAATTTCCGCAAGGCCCGGAAGAGCTGGCTTTTCACCGTACCTTCGGAAATTTTTAACATGCTGCCGATTTCCGCCAGCGGCAAATCTTCGTCATGACGTAACACAAAAATCGTTTTCTGTTGCGGCGAAAGTTGATCGAGGGCGCGGCGCAAATGCTGGCGCATAATCTCGGCTTCCGCAGTTTTCTCGGGATCAGCGGCATGATCAGAAGTGGGAGTGCCCGCGTGCAACTCGCTTTCTTCAAAGCTATCACGCAGTTCCATTTCCGAAAGCGCCTTTTTCCGCCGCCGGTTCAAACACAGATTCACCACAATGCGATACATCCACGAACCGAGTTGTGCTTCGCCGCGAAAATCGCCGATGCTGCGATGCACTTTGATGAAGGCTTCCTGCGAAATATCTTCGGCGTCCTGCGCGTTGCCCAAAAGATCGTAGGCCAAATTGAACAACGTCCGCTTGTGGTTTTCCACCAGCTCACGGAACGCCGAAGTTTCACCTGTCTGTAATCGCCGAATCAGCGCTTTTTCATCATTCGCCATGCACAACTCGAATTACGCCTCGTGGTTGACCGCCGCGCGTTTTCGCAACACCAAACTAGCGTTGCCGCCTCCGGCGGAAAATCGAGACTTGCCTACGATCTCTACCTGTCTGATTTTAAGACACGGATAGCGGATAAGAAGTTTACACAGTGATTAGAAAAGTTTAAACGACCACAAAGCACGCAACCTCGATTTCCCGTGGATTGCACAACCCCACCGTTGAGATTTTTTCGGCCACGGGAAAACTTCAAATCGATCCTGCACGCTCGTTCAGCATTCGGTCAAAAAAAATTTATGAACAACCGATTCCATTTTTTAAAAGCTGTTGACACCAAGATTAAAACTCTTTATATTGATCATAGTTCACTATTACATTAATTAAACATTTTCCCAGGGAGGAAAATATGCCGTTTTTAGTTTTGTTGGCTATCGCCGCACTCGCTTTCGGCGCTTACGTTGTTGCCCGCCGCAGCAGTTTACCCAATCGCAACGCTGCCGGTTTTGCGCCGCTGATTGGCGTCGTGGCCTTGTTGGCGGCAGCCGGATCGTGTTTCACAGTGGTGCCTGCTGGTCACGTTGGCGTCGTGGATTTCTTTGGCACCGTCTCGCCGAACACGCTCAAAGCCGGAATCAATTTTGTCAACCCGCTGGCTAATGTTATCAAATTTTCCGTCAAAACGCAAGAGTTGAAAGAAGTGATGAACGTTCCTTCCAAAGAAGGGTTAACCGTGCAATTGGAAGTGAGCGCCCTTTATCATCTCAATCCGGAGAAGGCGGCGGAAGTATACAAAACCATCGGGCCAAATTATGAACAGATCATTCTCGAGCCGCAGTTTCGTTCTGTCAGCCGCGGCGTGACTGCGGGTTATGAAGCCAAAGCGCTTTATACCTCAGAACGTGAACTTTTAGCTAATGAGATTCTACAACATTTAGCCAAAATCGTTGAACCGCGCGGCATTACCATCGAGGCCACCCCGTTGCGGCAGGTCGGGTTACCGGCGGGATTATCCGAATCCATCGAAGCCAAATTGCGTTCCGAGCAGGAAAGCCAGCGCATGGAGTTTGTGCTTACCAAAGAGAAGCAGGAAGCCGATCGCAAACGCATCGAAGCGCAGGGCATCGCCGATTTTCAAAAAATCGTGGCGCAGGGCCTCAGCGATCAATATTTGCGCTGGAAAGGCATCGAAGCCACCGAAAAACTAGCCAACTCGCAAAACGCCAAAGTCGTGGTGGTCGGTTCCGGCAAAGACGGTTTGCCGCTCATTCTCGGCGGGCAATGAGATAAAAATTCCTTGCATCACAATAAAAATCTTTTATATTCTTCACCTCAACAAGCCGTGTTTGCATAGCACGGCTTTCTTATTATTTCTGAAGTCGATATTTTATGGAACTCAGCGACGAGAAACTTCGGCAGATTGTCCACGAAACGTTGCGCGAATTGGGTGACGAGGCGGCGCCCGACTTGATACGCAAAGTCGTCCGCGCGGTGATTCAGCAACTGCAGCAAAAGGCAACGCCGCTCTCTCAGGCTCAGGCAAAGCGACTCCCGATTATCGAATCTCCGGCATCGTCGGTTCCAGAAAAACCAAGTGGTTCGTCACCGGGTTATTGAGCGCTATGAACGTTAAAATCGCCCTTGCGCAGATGGATTGCCGCCTTGCTGATCTGGAAGCGAATCTGCGCACGCATCTGGATCTGGCCACCGCGGCAATACGCGAGGGTGCGCAGATTATCATTTTTCCGGAACTCAGCCTCACTGGTTATCATTTGCAGCAGCGGGTTGCCGAGGTGGGCTTGCTGGAAAACACGCCGTGGCTCGACCCTCTGCGCGAACAATCAACGCAGATCGATATACTCCTCGGCCTGGTGCGAGAGTCGCCGGATCATCGCGTGTACAATTCGGCGCTGTATTTTTCCGGCGGTAAAATTTTGCACCGGCACGACAAGGTTTATTTGCCGACGTACGGCCAATTTGAAGAAGGAAAATTCTTTGCACGCGGCGAGCGCTTGCGGGCTTTTGACAATGCGTTCACGCGTTGCGGCATTTTGATTTGTGAGGAAAATTGGCACCCTTCCGCCGCCCATTTATTGTGGTTGGACGGCGCCAAAATTTTTTTCTCCATTCATTGTTCGAGTGCGAAAAGCTTAACCCCACTTTCCTGGGAGCCGGCGACGAGTCCAGGGGCGTGTCGCTTGCTCAGTCAATTTTATGCGCGTTTGTTCGGCGCTTATTTTGTTTTCGTAAATCGTGTTGGCGTCGAGGGGCCGTTCATTTTTTGGGGCGGCAGCCAAATTCTCAACCCCGCCGGCGAAGTCGAAGCTGCCGCGAAAATCGGCGCGCCGGATTTGTTGATCCATTCGCTTGAACTTGATAAAGTTCGCACGGCGCGTCTGCAAATGCCGTTGCGGCGTGACGAAGACCTCGCACTGACCATGCGGGAGTTGACACGTTTGCACAATCGTCTTCTATCTTAAAACCACTGCGTTGTCGCCTTTGGGCAGGTGAATTTAAAATTGGAAAGGAGGAGCTATGTTGCAGTATGAGTACAAAGAACAAGCGCCGATCAAAACCACGGATCAAGATCCCTTCGAGTCGATGATGGCGCGTTTTGAAGTGGCGGCCCTGTTTCTCGGCCTCGACCTCGGCATCTATGAATATCTCAAAACGCCGCAAAAGCAAGTCATCGTCGCCATCCCCATTCAAATGGACGACGGCAAGATCGCGGTCTTCGAAGGCTATCGCGTCATTCATAACGATGTGCGCGGCCCTTCCAAAGGCGGCATTCGTTATTCGCCACATGCCAACCTCGAAGAAGTCAAAGCGCTCGCGGCCTGGATGACGTGGAAATGCGCCGTGGTCAATTTGCCCTTCGGCGGCGCGAAAGGCGCGGTGAAATGCGATCCCACAAAACTTACCAAAGTCGAGCTGGAAAAAATCACGCGCCGTTATACTGCGAATCTACTCGATGTTTTCGGGCCGGAACGCGACGTGCCGGCGCCGGATGTCAACACCAATGAACAGGTGATGGCGTGGATCATGGACACGTATTCCATGCACATGCGACACACTGCTACCGGAGTCGTCACCGGTAAGCCGATGGCACTCGGCGGCTCACAGGGACGCGTTGAAGCCACGGGCAAAGGCGTGATGATCGTCACCAGCAGTATGATGAAAAAAATGGGGCTGAAGCCGCAAGACACCCGTATCGTCATTCAGGGCTTTGGCAACGTCGGCTCCATTGCCGCGAAAGAGTTTCAAGAACTGGGCTGCAAAATTATCAGCATCAGCGACGTCAGCGGCGCTTATTACAATGCGAATGGCTTCGATATCCCCAAGACGATTGCCTATCGTGATGCCCATCGTGGCACGTTGGAAGGATTTGAGGGCGGCGATAAAATTTCCGCCGAAGCCCAACTCGAGTTGGAGTGCGAGGTGCTCGCGCCCTGCGCGCTGGAAGATCAGATCACCAGAAAAAACGCCGGCAAAATCAAAGCGAAGATCATCGCCGAGGGCGCGAATGGCCCGACGATGGCCAACGCCGATGTGATTTTAGCCGATCGCGGCATCGCGGTCATTCCGGACATTCTGTGCAATGCCGGCGGCGTAACGGTGAGTTATTTCGAGTGGGTGCAGGATCGCATGGGATATTTCTGGCCGAAAAAGCAGGTCTTTGAAAACCTCGACCGCATTCTCTCGGAAGCGGTCAAAGAAGTCAACGAAACCACGGAAAAATACAACGTCACTATGCGCATCGGCGCTTACATTCTGGCGATTGATCGCGTCGCGCAAGCCTTGAAGCTGCGCGGGATTTATGGTTGATTTCAGAAATTTTATTGTTTATTGACCGGTCGCCGCGAGCGACCGGTCAAATTTATCTTTTACTTTTTATGCACGTCGCCGTCAATCTCACTGCAAATCCTTCCCGCCTTCAAAAGCTTTCTCAGCAAATAGAATTTCATCTTGGCGAAGCCATTAACCAAATCAAAATCTCACTTGATCCCGCCCAATTTTCCGAGCATCTGGCCGAAGCCGAGGTGATTGCCACATATCGTTTTTCCGCTGAACAACTTGCGCAATGTCGCCAATTGCGCTGGCTTTATCTTGGCGCCGCGGGGATAGAAAAATCCCTCTCGCCGGCGCTCGTGAACAGCGACGTGATTGTCACCAATGCCCGTGGCATTCACAGCGACCGCATGGCGGAGTTTGTGCTCGGGGCTATTTTATTTTTAGCCAACCGCTTTGATATTGCCGTGCGCGGCCAACTTACACAGCAATGGCGGCAAAAAGAAATGATTAAAGCGCGTTTTCCCATCGCGAGCAAAACCGTTGGCATTGCTGGAATCGGCGCCATCGGCGCGGAGATTGGAAAATGGTGCGCTGCCGTCGGCCTGCGCGTCATTGGCCTGCGGCGCGATTTGCATTTGCCAAAACCGGAAGGATTCGCAGAAATTTTCTCGACGCTTCAGCTTGAAACATTTCTTCGGCAATCCGATTTCGTTGTGCTCACGCTACCGCTGACTTCGGAAACTCGCGGCCTGTTGAATGCGGAACACTTACGATTGCTGAAGCCGGAAGCTTATCTCATTAATATTGGCCGTGGCGAGTTGCTTGATGAAACTGCGTTATTGACGCTGTTGCGCGAGCGTCAAATTGCCGGCGCGGTTTTGGATGTTTTTCAAAACGAACCGCTCCCCGCGGATCACCCCTTCTGGCGCCTCGACAATGTTTTCGTGACCCCGCACATCTCCGGTAATTTTGAAGAATATGTCGAGCGTGTTGGTGAGCACTTTTCGGAAAATCTTGCCCGTTATCTGCGCGGGGAAGCGCTACTGAATGTGGTAGATAAGAAACGAGGGTATTAAAACAGCGGGTTTCACCGGCAGCGATAAATAAACAGCACGCCTTTTCTCAATCGAATTTCCACTTCGCTGGCCGTCGC
>CAYZFF010000071.1:0-15224 GCA_964477305.1 uncultured Cytophagia bacterium | reverse complement strand
AGATCGTTACACGTTAAACGTTACACGTAGGGCCAGCCATGTCCAAAACACCCAAACATATTATCGAAAAAATCCGCAAGGCGCGCGCCGAGGGAGAAACCAAACTTGCTCTTTGGGACGAAAAATTATCCGAAATTCCGGAAGAAATTTTTAGCCGCGATAGTTTTGAAGAAATTTTGTTGGGTGAGAATCAAATTCGTTCCATCCCAGCTCGTATCGCCCGGCTCAAAAAGCTGCGTTGGCTCGTTTTATTTGATAATCCTTTGGAAGAGATTGCCGATGTGCCGAGCCTGGGGCTGGATTTTTTCATTTATAAAAATTTCAAAAAACTTCTTTCACCCGCTCACCTCACAGGGATTAAATTAACTAAAGATGAAATGACATCTTTAGACGAATTAAAAGTTTTGCCCCAATTAACCCTACTCGATTTGAGTGATAACCGACTCACACAACTGTCAGAGGCCATCGCCAAGCTCCAAAATTTAACCACGCTCTACTTGAATGTTAACCAACTTTCCCAACTGCCAGAGGCCATCGCCAGGCTCCAAAATTTAACTACGCTCTTTTTGGGTAGAAATCAATTTTCTCAACTGCCCGAGGCCATCGTCAAGATCAAAAACTTAACTTCGCTCGATTTGAGCGAAAATCAATTTTCCCAACTGCCGGAGACCATCGCCAAGCTCCAAAACTTAACCTCGCTCGATTTGAGTGATAACCAATTTTCCCAACTGCCGGAGGTCATCGCCAAGCTCCAAAACTTAACCTCGCTCGATTTGTATGATAACCAACTTTCCCAACTGCCCGAGGACATCGCCAAGCTCCAAAAATTAACTTCGCTCGATTTGAGTAATAACCAAATTACACAACTGCCAGAGGCCATCGCCAAACTCCAAAAATTAACTTCGCTCGATTTGAGTGGTAACCAATTTTCCCAACTGCCAGAGGCCATCGCCAAACTCCAAAAATTAACTTCGCTCGACTTGGATGCTAACCAATTTTCCCAACTGCCTGAGGCCATTGTCAAGCTCCAAAACTTAACTTCGCTCGATTTGAGTCGTAACCGATTTTCCCAACTGACGAAGGACATCGCCAAGCTCCAGAACTTAACTACGCTCAATTTGAGTGATAACCAATTTTCCCAACTGCCGGAGGACATCGCCAAGCTCCAAAACTTAACTACGCTTGATTTGTATGATAATCAACTTTCCCAACTGCCGGAGGACATCGCCAAGCTCCAAAATTTAGCTTCGCTCGATTTGGGTGGTAACCAATTTTCTCAACTGCCCGAGGCCATTGTCAAACTCAAAAACTTAACTTCGCTCAACTTGGGTAGTAACCAACTTTCCCAACTGCCGAAGGCCATCGCCAAGCTTCAAAACTTAACTTCGCTCGATTTGGGTGATAACCGATTTTCCCAACTGCCGGGGGCCATCGCTAACCTCCAAAATTTAACTTCGCTCGATTTGAGTCGTAACCGATTTTCCCGACTGCCGGAGGCCATCGCTAACCTCCAAAATTTAACTTCGCTCGATTTGAGTCGCAACCGATTTTCCCAACTGCCGGAGGCCATCGCCAACCTCCAAAATTTAACTTCGCTCGATTTGAGCCAAAATAATATTAAAGCCCTCCCCGAATTTATCACGAAATTCAAAAATCTCCAATCAGTCTATTTCAAAGAAGAGACTGATTATCATTCTGCAAGATCTGGCGAATTGGTGTTGAGTGAAAATCCAATTCAATATCCCCCGAAAGAAGTAATAGCACAGGGGATGGAGGCGATTCGCAGCTTTTTTAGCCAACAAGCTGTGCAGGGCAAACAGAAATTTTACGAGGCAAAGCTCATTTTGGTGGGCGAGCCAGGCGCGGGCAAAACCTCGCTCATGAAAAAGCTCTTTGACGAGAACTATCCGATTCCCAATCCCGCGGACAAATCCACCGTCGGCATCACGGTCAAAACCGGCTGGCAATTTCCGGATATCAAATATCACTCCCAAATATTTTCGGCCAATCTTTGGGACTTTGGCGGCCATGAGATTCAGTTTATGACTCACCAATTCTTTCTCACCTCGCGGGCGCTCTACGTGCTGCTGGTGGACGACCGCAAACAGCATACGCAGTTCGATTATTGGTTCAACATCATCAAGTTACTGGGCGGGGGCAGTCCGGTGTTAGTGGTGCTCAACGAGCGCGACTGCCGTTCTATCACCAATTTCGATTATGACAGCTTTCGCAAGTTTTATGCAAATGACTTCGCCATCGAAAAGCGTGAGGTCGATCTCGGCGAAAAAGACCTCGACCGTTTTCGGGCGCTGCGGCAGCAAATTCAAAAAATGCTGTGCGGGCTGCCGCATATCGGCGCAGAACTGCCGGCGCAATGGATTCCCATTCGGCAGGAGCTGGAGAAACGCCGGTCGGAAAACCATATCACACTCGCAGAATACAGCCGGATTTGCGCGGCGCATCAGATCGACCGGATCGAGGATCAGCTCGTGTTGAGCCAATATCTGCACTATCTCGGCATCATTCTGCATTTTCAGGACGATCCGCAGCTTGCGGAGACGGCGTTTCTCAATCCGCAGTGGGTGGTTCATGCGGTGTACACGATTCTCGAATCCGACCATGCCCAAAAAAACAAAGGCCGGTTCAGCAAAAAATGGATGTTCGGCCTCTGGCAGGAGAAAGGCCACAGCTTTGCGGAGTGCAACAAGCTGCTCAATCTCATGCTGAAAAACAATTTCGAGCTGTGTTATCCCCTCGACAGCAGCGGCGGGGAAGAATATATCGCGCCGCAGCTTTTGCCGGGCATCCGTCCGGCATATCCGTGGCCGGAAAAAGACCATTTGCATTTTCGCTATCAATATCAATTCATGCCGAAAGGCATCATCACGCGGCTGATCGTGCGGCTCAATCATCTCATCGCGCGACACAACGACGAAGATTTGGTGTGGGAAAAAGGCGTGGTGTTCAACTGGCAGGGCGTGGCCGCGCAAGTGACGGAGGAGATCACCAAACACGAAGGGTTGAAAGTCATCAACATGGTGCTGAACGGCCCAGCGCACAGTAAAAAAGAATTTCTCAGCATGTTACGCGCCGAGATTCGCGGCATTCACGAGAAATCATTCAAAGGCATCAACGTCAAAGAAATGGTGCCGATTCCATGGCAGCCGGACGCCGCGGTTTCGTATCAGCATTTGTTGCGTTTGGAAGCGATGGGCGAGCGCGAGTACATCGTGGAAGGGGTTGAAAAACCAGTTGCAGTACAGAAATTGTTAAATGGCGTCGAACTACCGAATGAACGGCGCAAATTTTTGGAAGAATTTCCGGAGGGTATTCACGTGCATAATAAGATCGAGGTTGTCCAAAACAATCCGCAAAATGTCACGCAAAGCAACGCTAATCAAGCCACAGCAACGAGTCACAGCGAGGCCACCAGCGAGTTCAATTTTACGATGCATCTCAGCGGTTTGCAGCGAGGCTTGAATGAACTGCGCGAAGAAGTTGAAGAGGTCGAGCCGGAAGCGGCAAAAGAAATCGCGGCGATTCAGCAAAAACTCGAAAAGCTGGAACAAACGCCGAAGCCGGAGGAAGTGAAAAAAGCCGGCGTAATGAACAAAATGAAGCGTTTTTTCGACGAAGCCAATGACACCGGCACGACGCTCGGCAAAACCGTGGGCAAAGTCAAAGGTGGCTACAAAATTTTGCAGGATGTGGCGGGGCAGTACAATAAAATCGCGCAATGGTGCGGCCTGCCGCAAGTGCCAGAGGTGTTCGTGAAAAACAGTAATCAGTGAACAGAATTCAATCAGAAAACTGAATACTGCTCACTGATTACTGACCACTGGTTAGTTTCTCTGCTTAAACATGATCGGAATCGTCGTATCCGTCGGCGCGCCGATTTGCACCATTTGCCAGTTGTGGTCGTAACCTTCGATCATCTTTTTTAAACACAGGGCGCGCGCTTCGTTCGGCTCGTGACATTGTTCCCACGCAAAAATCTCCACGCGGTAATGATAGGTCTTTTTCTTGCCATTAATTTTCACTTCGACTTCGACCTGCTGATCGGCCTCGATGGCGGGCAATTGAATCGAAATAGAAGGCATGGTGTTTTCTCCTGTAATGATCGAGAAGTTCAAATAGTTTTCAGTACTCAGTGTTCAGTTATCAGATTCCTGTTTACTGAAAACTGAACACTGGTTACTCATACCGCAGCGCCTCAACCGGATTGGCCAGCGCCGATTTGATGGCTTGAAAACTGATGGTGAGCAAAGCGATACTAAGTGCCAAAACTCCAGCGCCGAGAAATGTCCAAACTTCCGGCTGAATGCGATAGGCGAAATCTTGCAGCCATTTGTTCATCGCGAAATAGGCCAGCGGCCACGCAACGAGATTAGCCATAACGACAAGTTTGGCAAAATCTTTAGAGAGCAGATTGACAATTCCCGTCGTTGACGCTCCGAGGACTTTTCGGATGCCGATTTCCTTTGTGCGCCGGACGACCAGCAGCGCGGCGAGGCCGAACAATCCCAAACAGGCAATGATCATCGCGAAAATCGCGGAGTAACTGACGATTTGGCTCCAGCGTTCTTCTGCCAGATATTGCCGTTGATTGAAATCGTCGAGGAACTCGTGGCGAAACGGCGTGTTCGGCGCGATTTTGCGCCAGGTGTCTTCCAACAACGCCAGCGTCGAGGAGACTTCCCCCGGACTGATTTTGACCCAAACCAAATCAACTGATAATTCACGGTCGAGGTGCATCATCAGCGGACGGATTTCTTCGTGCAACGAGGCAAAATGAAAATCTTTGACGACGCCGATGATGGTGGGGTTTTTAATCGAGCCGTACTCAAACGTGAGCTGCTTGCCGATCGGCTGCTGCCAACCGAATTTTTTCACCAACGTTTCATTGACGATCACAGCATTGGTTTTGTCGGTTGCAAAATCCCGCGAAAAGTTTCGCCCCTCCTTCAATGCGACTCCCAAAGTCTTAAGATATTCAAAATCGCTTCTAAAATGGGTGGTTCTGAATTTGATACCATCCGCTTCAACATCGGTATTTCCCTCGCCCCATTGCGATCCGGAAACCGACAGAATCCGATTGTCGCGCGCCAGCTCATGGCGATAAATCTCCATCAGCCGTTCGCCCTCGTCGGTTTCGGTCGGAATAAAAACCAGATTCTGCGCCTCGTAGCCGAGATCGGAGGTTTTAAAAAAACGCACTTGCTTTTGCATGATCATCATGCTGATGATCAAAAAAACCGAAAGCGCAAATTGGATGACGACCAGAGATCTCGTCAAAACGCCGGAACCGCCGACTTTCAATTTGCCCTGCAACACTTCCACCGGCTTGAGCCGCGAGAGCATCAGCGCCGGATAACTGCCGGCGATCAATCCGGTCAACCACGTCAAACCCATTAAACCCGCGAATGTCATCCAGCCGTCGCGATAGCTGAGCGCTAATTTTTTGTTGGCAAGCTCGCTGAAGAAGGGCAGAAAAAGCTCGGCAAGAACGAGGCCGAACAGCAGCGCCAGCGTGCTCATAAGAAATGCTTCACCCCAAAATTGCCGCAGCAATTGCGCCCGCTGCGCGCCGGTCACTTGCCGCACGCCGATTTCTTTGAGCCGTGACGAGGAACGGGCAATGGCGAGATTCATGAAATTGATACACGCGATAAGCAAAACAAAAAAGGCAATGCCTCCCAGAATATATGAATTTTTCGGATCGCTGACGCGCTCCAAAGCGCCGCCGCCGATTTGGGGATTCAAGTGAATATCGGTGAACGCTTGCAGTTGAAATTGTATCGCTTGTTCATTGCCACCCCAAAAATTTTTGATTTCCTCCCCAAGATACTTCTTGATGAATTGCGGAAATTTCGCGTTGACCGCAACGGCTTGCGCGTGGTCTTGCAATTGCACAAATGTCGTAATCGCGAAATTGCCCCAATTGGTCGCATACCGTTGCCCCCGCACCATCGCCACTTTGTCGAAAGCAATGAGAAAATTAAATTTGATACTCGAATTCTCCGGCATATCCTGCACCACGCCGGTGACGATGAAATCATGCTCTGTTTCTCCAAGCCGAATCGTCAGGCGTTTGCCGAGCGGATCATTCGCGCCGAAATAGCGTTCGGCGGTTCGTTGCGTGATGACCAGCGAATTGGGGTCAGCCAAGGCGCGTGCCGGATCACCCTCTATGAAAGGAAAAGAGAACACGGTCAACAGCGCCGGATCGGCGAAATGCACACGCTCGGTCGTCAATTTGTCTTCAAAGCGCACGACATTCGCCCAGCGCCAGAAGCGCACGGCGGCTTTTACTTCGGGAAAATCTTGTTGCAGCGCGGGCCCCAGCGGCGGCTGCGTTTGCGACGAGGGCCGTATCTCGCCGGACTCTTCGCGCGTCAATGACACCACACGGAAAATCGTCCCGGCATTCTTGTGAAACCGATCATACGTCCATTCGTCATGAATGTAAGTCAGAATCAACAAGCAACACGCAATGCCAATCGCCAGACTGAACAGATTAATAAAAGAATAAACTTTGTATTTGCGAAAATTCCGCAGCGCGATGGTGAGGCAGTGTTTGAACATAGTCGTTTCCTTTGCAAAGCGCAGAGCGTAATTGCGCTATGCGCTTTGTTCTCTGCTCATTCGTATCGTAGCGCCTCGACCGGATTCGTCAATGCCGCGCGGAGGGCTTGAAAACTGATGGTGAATAACGCAATCAACAGCGCGCCGAAACCCGCCAGTAAAAACGTGCCGGGGCCAAGCGAAATGTGATAGGCAAAATTTTGCAGCCAGCGCTGTAAAGCCCAATACGCCAGCGGCGAGGCGATGATCGTGGCAATAAGCACGAGTTTTGTAAAATCTTTGGAGAGCAGATACACAATATTGCCGGCCGAGGCGCCCAATACTTTCCGCACGCCGATTTCTTTGGTGCGTTGCTCTGCGATGAAAGCGGCTAATCCCAAAAGGCCCAGGCAGGCGATAAAAATGGCCAGCGTCGCGCTCGCGCCGAAAATTTTCCCCACGCGCAGGTCGGCTTGGTAGAAATCATTCAGCCGTTCATCGAGAAAATTGTACTCGAACGGCGTGACTTGATCGAATTGCTCATGCACTTTTTGCAGGGCAGCAACGGTTGCAGATAAATTCGAAGTGGCGATACGGGCGGTAAAATAATCAATTTCGCGAATCGGATTATTCCAATGCCCCAACACCAGCGGCGCGATCTTTTCATGCAGCGATTGGAAATGAAAATCTTTTACCACGCCAACGACGCGGACGCGATAATTTTCGGCGGGCACGCGCAGTTCCATGCCCAACGGCGATTCCCAGCCCAGCAAACGCGCTGCGGCTTCGTTGATGATCACCGCAGAAGTATCCGTGCCCATTTCATTCGAGAGATTTCGGCCCGTGGCCAGATTCATTTCAAAGGTTGCCAAAAACTCCGCGTCGATGCCGAGGAAATACATCGAATGCGTCGAGGCTGCCGCCGCGCCTTCGGGCACAACGTCGATCTGCGAGAGATTCTTCCATTCGCCGGGCACGCGCGAGGAAACCGAAACGTTTTTAACGGCTGCAACTTTCAGCATTTCATTTTTGATGGAGGCAAAATTTCGGCGGGTATTGCCACTGTTGATATCCACCACCATCAGTTGCTCTTGATTGAAACCGAGGTTTTTGGTGCGAATGTAATCAATCTGGCGATACGCCACGATCGTCGAAACGATCATGATGATCGACAAGGCAAATTGCGCCACGACCAGACCACGACGCAATTGCGAGACGCTGCCGCCGGATTTGATGGCGCCCTTGAAAACAAGCGAAGGCGACAATTGGGAAAGATAAAACGCCGGATAGCTACCGGAGAGAACGCCGACGCCAAATACGAGAAGGAAAAGACTCGACACGAGCCAGCCGTTGCTGAAAAAATCCAGCGCCAGCTTTTTGTCGGCAAACGCATTGAAGGCGGGCAAAACCAGTTCGACACCGACAACGGCAAAGAATAAACCCAAACACGAGAGCAAAATGGATTCGCCGAGGAACTGGCCGACGAGTTGTGCCTGCCGCGCGCCCACAACTTTGCGCATGCCGATTTCGCGGGCGCGCTTCATCGACCGGGCAGTAGCGAGGTTCATGTAGTTGATACAGGCAATCAACAATACAAAAAGCGCGATGGCCGAAAATATATAAATGTAGGTGATCTCGCCTTTGCGGCTGTTGCGGTCAAACTCCAAATGTGCCGAATGAAAGTGAACGTCGCGCAAAGACTGCAGTGACAATTGCACGGCACTTCTTTGCTCCGCATTGAGATGTTTTTGCGTCAACGCCGCCAGCTTCGTATTGAAAGCAGCGATGTCGATTTTTTCTCGCATCAAAACATACGTGATAAACGAGTCGGATTCCCATGAGTCGATATATTGCTTCCAGCGGGGATTGGCCTCGAGCGTGGCAAACGACAGCAACATGCTAAAATCGAGATGGGAATTGCGCGGCGGGTCTTGCAGCAAGCCCGTCACTTTAAAATCGCCGTAACGCTCAATCGCGAGTGTCTTGCCAACCGGATTTTCGTCGCCAAAATATTTTCGCGCTGCGGTTTCAGTGATAACAAGGGAAGACGGCAACGTCAGCGCCGTTTGGGGATCACCCTGCAATAGTTTGAAATCAAAAATCTCGAAAAAACTGGGCTCGGCAACGAGATAATCGCCCTCATAAAAACGGTTCTCGCCATAGCGCACGGTGAAGCGGCCCATGCCCTGCCGCTCGCGTATTCGCACGGTTTTGCCGACTTCCGGAAATTCCGCGAGCAACGCCGGAGCGACCGGCCCCATTGCACTCGGAAAATGGCGCTCGCCTTGTTCCGGAGATTTTTGAGTGGTGACAAGGCGATAAATGCGCTCGGCCTGTTGCTGGAATAAATCGAACGTCAGTTCATCTTGCACATACAACAAAATCAAAACACAGCAGGCCAGCCCAATGGCCAAACCGGCGATGTTGATCACCGAATAGCCGGGATTTTTCTTTAAGTTGCGCAACGCGATTTTGAAGTAATTCTTAAACATGGATGACTCCTGATCACTGGTTACTGCTTACTTTACCTTTTACTCGTACCGCAACGCCTCGATCGGATTCGCCAGCGCGGCTTTGGCAGCTTGATAGCTCACCGTCAAGCATGCCATGATCAGGGCGAACAGGCCGGCCCAGACGAAAATTTGCCATTCAATAGCAGCGCGATACGCAAAACTTTGCAGCCAGGAATTCATCATCAAATAAGCCACGGGCGTTGCAACCACAAACGCGATGCCGACCAACTGCGCGAAATCCCGGGAGAGCAAAACGACGATTTGCGAGACGGAGGCGCCGAGCACTTTGCGCACGCCGATCTCTTTGGTGCGTTGTTGAATCATGAACGAGGCCAGGCCCAACAAGCCGAGGCACGCAATCAAAATAGCCAGCGAAGAAAAATTTTCAACAACCGTTTTCATTCTTTCTTCCGATTCATACAGCGCCGCGAAATCAGCATCGAGAAAAGAGTATTCAAAAGCGCGCTCCGGATCGAATGTTTTCCATTTTTTCTCCAAAGCCGCCAGCGTGCCCGCAACATCATGGCCGCTCATCTTGATCAGGAAATAATTAAATCCCGCCGGCAACACCTGAAAAAGCAGCGGCTCGATATTGTGGTGCAACGATTGAAAATGAAAATCTTTGGCCACGCCGATGATCTGGCCGCGGCGTACATTGTCATCATCAAGCCAGGTGATTTCCTTGCCAACCGCCGTGTCCCAGGCATATAAGCGTGCCGCGGTTTCATTGAGAATGAAGGCGGAAGCCGAATCCGTTGCCAGCGTTTGGGAAAAGCCGCGGCCCTGCGCTATCTCGATGCCCAGTGTTTTAAAGAAATCATAATCGACACGTACCTGCGACACATCTTGCTCGTCTTCCGCAGTTTGCCAGAAGATTTCATTTTGGTTGAATCTGCCGCCGGGCACGTTGGAAACGGCGGTGATGCTCACGAGATTAGGATGGCGCAGCAATTCAGTTTTGACGGCTTCGTAGTTGCGCCGCATTGCCGCAGTTTTAATCGGAACCACCGCGATCTGCGATTTATCAAAGCCCAGTTTTTGGTTTTTGAGAAATTTCAATTGTGCCGCCACGATGCCTGCACTCGCGATCAACGCAATGGAAATGGCGAATTGGGTGGTGACTAAAATCTGCCGGAAGCGCGCGCTTCTAACTCCGAATCGCATCGTATCTTTGAGCGTCTGCACCGGCTGCAGGGCGGAGAGAAAAAAGGCGGGATAACTGCCGGAAATAATTCCCACCAGCAACGCCATGCCGCCAATTCCCAAAATGCGGCGCGGATTATCGCGATAACTCACCGCCAGATTCGCGCCGCTCCAGGAATTAAAAAACGGCAGGAGCAACTCCACCGCGGCGAGAGACAGCAGCAACGCCGTCAAACTGAGCAGAATCGATTCGCCGAGGAACTGGCCGATCAATTGCTGGCGCAAAGCGCCAAGCACCTTGCGGATACCAACTTCCTTGGCGCGAGTCGCCGAGCGGGCCGTGGCAAGGTTCATAAAGTTGATACAGGCGATGAACAAAACAAAAACGGCGATGGCTGAAAACAAATAAACATAAGCGATATCGCTGTTCGGCTCCAGCTCCCATTTGAGATGTGAGCGCAAATGAATATCGGTAATGGGTTGCAGGCGAAAAGCGGTTTGCCCGCTTTTAAGCTCGGCAATATCATCGGCGGGCCACGTGTTGTAGGTGAGAAACCAGCCGGGAATTTTCGCCTCCAAACTTTTCGGATCGGCGGTGGGCGCGAGTTTGATATAATTATAATGGCCGAAATCGTCCCACGTATAATAACTGCCGGTCTCGCGCATTTTCAAAAGCACGTAAGAGATCAAAAAATCAAAATGCATATGCGAGGCCGCTGGAACGTCTTGCATGACGCCGGTGACTTGCAAATCGACGCTGTTGTTGATGGTGAGCACTTTTCCCAGCGGTTCTTCAGCGCCGAAGTACTTCTTCGCCATGCGTTCGGTGAGCACCAGCGAGGTTGGAGAACGCAGCGCGGTTTGAGGGTCGCCTTTAACTAGAGGGAAAGAGAATACCGCAAAGAAAGTGGAATCGGCGGAAAAAACTTCGTTTTCTTCAAAGCGCTTCTCGCCGTAGCGGAACGCGAATTTTTGCCGCGTTAAGCCGGGCGCCCAGATCGGCGAGAGGCTCACGGCGCTCTCGACCTCGGCGAAATCTTTGGCCAGCGCCTGCGCCATCGGATGCGGCGTGCGCGTTTGCGGATTGCCGGTTATCCACGCAATACGAAAAATACGATTTGCGTCTTGATGAAAGCGATCATAACTCAATTCATGCTGCACATACAGCAGGATCAACCAGCAACATGTCATGCCGACGGCTAAACCGAATATATTGATAAACGAATAGCCTTTGTGTTTGCGCAAATTGCGGACGGCGATTTTGAGGTAATTTTTGAGCATGATAAAGTCCGAGGTCTGTTGTCCGATGTCAATTAGCGCGTAAAGCAAAGCGTCTCGCGCATAGCGAATGACATGTAACTGATCACTGGCAACTGCTCACTGGACTATCTCATCGCGATCAATCCTCCCATCCAGCAAATGCACCACGCGACTGCCGTAGGTCGCATTCTTTTCGGAGTGCGTCACCTGAATAATCGTCGTGCCTTCCTGGTGCAACTTTTTAAATAGATTCATAATCTCTTCACCCTGCGCGGAATTTAAATTGCCGGTCGGCTCGTCGGCGAGGATGAGTTTGGGATTGACGATGACGGCGCGGGCAATGCCGACAAGCTGCTGATGGCCGCCGGAGAGTTGATTCGGAAATAAATCTTTTTTGGCGACGATTTGAAAGCGATCCAAAATATCTGCGATCATGCTTTTGCGCTCGGTGGTTTTGACTTTTTGATAAAGCAGCGGCGTTTCGAGATTTTCAAAAACCGTCAGCTCGTCGATCAAATGATAACTCTGAAACACGAAGCCGATGTAATTCTTGTGCAGCTCCGAGCGCTGTTTTTCGCTGAGTTTGTGCACCGGCTGATCAATAAAGTGATACTCGCCGTCATTCGGTTCATCCAACATGCCGATGATGTGCAATAACGTCGACTTGCCGGAACCCGACGGCCCCATGATGGTGACGAATTCGCCTTTTTGAATTTCCAAATTAATATCTTGCAGGACATAGGTTTTGACGAATTTATTGGAGTAGTATTTGAAGAGGCTTTTGAGTTGAATCATGGTTTCTCCAAGTTATGTTAGGCGATTTCAATAACCGTTATTCAGTCCCTGATTGCCGGATACGGCTTATCTTCAAACGGCTCAAAAGTCTTTTGTTGCTTTTACAGAAGCCGCACTTCCCCACTCTTAAACGTTCAACAATCATGCCCTTCATATTTTACAAGGATTTGTGGAGTCTTGGGAGGGTATTATATAAAGGAAAGCTGTCCGGTGGTATAACAACAAGTGTTCGCCAGTGAACAGTGGAGTAGTACAGTATTCGGTAATCAGTATCCAGTGGTCAATTCCAAATTACTTACTGAAAACTGACCACTGAATACTGAACACAGTCACTTCCCTCTTACCAATTTCACCAGCGCATCCGTCGCGCGCGAGTCTTCACTTTGGCCTAACCAGAAAATCGCGTCTTTGCGCACGGCGGGATTTTTATGGGTCTGCGCAATTTCTATCAGCACCGGAATGCCCTCGCCATCCGGCAATTGCGTCATCGCAAAAATCGCCTGCTTTTGAATTTCGGTGTCGGCATCGTTTTGCACGGTTTCTTTCAACAAATCCACTGCGCGTTTGGAGGCCTTTTGCGCGAGCCAGAACAACGCCTCTTTGCAAATTGGGCGGTCATTTTGATTGCGCGCCAATTCAATGAGAACGTCTTCGGCTTCGGTAGATTTCATCTGGCTCAAAGCAAATACCGCCTGCTTGCGCACTTCCGGCGCATTATCCGCCAACGCCGCTTTTTTCAAAATGCGCAACGCACTCGCATCTTGACTTTGTCCGAGCCAAAACAAAGCTTCTTTGCGCACGGTGACGTTGCTATGATTCTCCGCGATATCGATCAACACCGGCGTGCCCTGTTTGTCCGGCAATTGCGTCAACGCAAAAACCGTATGCTTTTGAATTTCGGAATCCGTGCCTTTGTAAAGAATATCTTTCAAAAAAACCGCAGCTCGCGTCGAGCCTTTTTGCGCCAGCCAGAAAATGGCGTCTTTCCGTACTTCGCGTTCGTTGGTGTCGCGCGCCAATTCAAACAACGCGTCTTCGGCTTCGGGCAAGTCCATTTGGCTCATGGCGAACACGGCTTGTTTGCGCACTTCGGTGGAGCGATCCACTTTGGCAGCTTGCCGCAAAATTTTCAAAGCTTCGGGATCATCCGCTTGTCCCAACCAAAACGCCGCTTGTTTACGCACCGCCGTCGCCTCGTTGCCGTTCAAAACCCCAGCCAGAAGAACTCGCCGGCGCGTTGACGGGCCGTGCAAGCCGACAGTGCCAACCAGCGCCTCTTTCATTTTAGCCGAGGTAACCGGCTTGTAAAGCCGTTCGAGCAGATCAAAGCTTTGCTCATCAGCCACCGGCCCCAGCCAGAGTAACGGCAAGTCATCAAAATCGACGCTCAGTTCAAATGTGCTTTCTTTCACTTCAGCCAGCGCGCCGTCGCGCGGATCAAAAAGAAAGAATAAACCAACATCCTTCATCACTTTGCGGCGCGAGTTTTCCTTCGAGGCGCGTAAAGACTCCAATGGTATATCAATACCGTAAATCAATGCCGATAAGCTTTTACCGTCGCGAAAAATTCGCCCATTCTCAATATGCATGCTGCCGATGGTGGAATTTTCTTCCATCAAGCGCTTAATGCTGTAGCCAACCCAAAAACCCTTTTTATATTTGGTCTGATTGGCCTGCGCTTTCGCCCAATCCCAGCGCTGGGTTAGCGTTTGCGTGGAATCGGAATGCTTCACGATCTCTTGGGCATAAAGCCATTGCGCAATAGCGGCCAGCAACAGCATGAGTCGAGTGATGATTTGGCGCTGCATGATATGTCTCCTGGTGATGGTGTCGGAAAAACTTTTTCTCATAACCCGGGATAGTTTTAAGACACCGTTTGAGAAGTTTTGGTTGACAGCAATTCCCAATCCTTATTTTGTGCGAATCACCGCTGAAGACTGAAACAACTTCTCTAAAAACGCTTCATCCTCGGACTCTTGTGAAAACGAACCGGTGTAGCCACTGGCTTTGGCAATGGCGGCAACCCGCCCCTGATTATTCAGCAACACCTCGGGAATGTTCGTCGCAATCGGGTCGGTGTACGCTTCGGCGGGCGAAATAATTTTCCAGCCTTTCGCGCGCAGCAAAATCACAAGTTCATCGACATAAAGCGCGGCCAGGTCATTTTCGTGCAACAACAACACGTGTTTGGGCGACCGGCCAAGCACGGTACGCGCCATTTGATCATAGAAGGTGATGCTTTTCCAGAGATGCTCAAGATAAATCCGGCGCAGTTGCTCATAATCAATTTTCTGTTTTGCGCGCAGCGCGGTTTGCAAAAGCCGCTCGAGATACCAGTCATAATTATCGACCGTGACATAGCCGTTCATATAGCCGCGTTCAGCCAGCGCCTGTCGGATGGCATCGCGCTCTTCAGCGGTACGGCCTTCGTCAAGAAAGGGAAAGCGAAACCAAGATCGAAAACCTTGCTGCTTGCTCAAAACTTCATCCGCTTTGAAAATGTCTTGAATATAATTTTTGACGCCAAGTTGGCGTATTGAAATATGCGAATGGGTATGATTGGCGATGATATGGCCGGCTTCGGCATATTGCTTGATTCGCGCCGCGCCGAGAGCGTCCATTCGCGACGTCATGCAGAAGAATGCGACTTGGGGCACGCCGGAATTTTTGAGTTTAGTAATCAAGGTTTTCGTGCGTTCCAGCCCGGAATAATACGCGCCATCACGAATGGGTGCATCGTCGAATGTCAGCGCAATTTCTTGCGCCAAAGAATTAATCGCGAGACTTAAAAGGGCAAAAAGAGAAAGATAAATTCGTCGCAAAGTTAGACTCATTTGTAGTAACTATTCAGCCAGGGCATTAGTAAGCGGATTTAGCCGATAAAACGGATTTTAAAAAAATTCTTTTGTGGGCATTATCTGCTTAATCCGTTTGATCCGCTTACCTATT
>CAYZFF010000070.1:11371-15244 GCA_964477305.1 uncultured Cytophagia bacterium | reverse complement strand
TAGGCGAAGACGTAGCCGGAATCGGTTTTGGCGCCGGCGGTAAAAATACCGTGTTTATCAATCTTGCCAAGCCGTTTGGGGACTTTCCACGTCACTTCTTTATCGAGCAGATTGAGCGGGTTGTAATAATTATCCGCGGCGAGCATATTGAAATCGAATTTCTCGCCGGGGCGCAGCACCACGCGCGAGGCGGTAATGTCAAGCTGGGTTATGCGGCCGGGCGGCGCATTACTGACCAACAACACCGCGTTGGCCACCGCGCGTTCGCCGCTCGCATCGCTGGGACGATTAACCACATGCCCGCGCACCACCATGGTTGTAGAGCCGCCGCCGTCGAGGTTGAGCGCCTGCACGCAACCCAACTCCCGCATGAAACTCGCCAACTCCGATAGCGTCATTCCCTCACTGTAACCGGGCTGGCGCCCATCCACCGTAACGAAATAATAACGGCTGGTATCGGCGTTGAAACCCAACGCGGTGCGCGGATGCCGCGTGTTGGTAAAACTCTCGCTGCCGCCCTCGTTCTGATTTTCGATGGAAATTCTGCCGTCACGCACAATGCGCGGCAAACCGCCAATCGCCTCGACCAGCCGCCACGGCGTTTCGGGAATGCGCCAGACGAATTTGATGACGTCGCCGACGGCAATATTTTTGTTGAGCCAATTTTCGGCAACGCCGTGGCCGGAAATCACATACGTCGAACCATTCAGCGGCGAATTGCCGGCGCTGTGGGTAAATGCCCGCACGACGGCACGAATGGTGTCGTTCACGGCAAATTTTTTCAGCGGCTGAATGCGAATCTCGCTCCCAAAATTGTTGGTGTTGGTGCTGGACCCAAAATAATGATTGTAGAAAACCAACTCATCAGCGTTGCGATTACGATTGAAACCGTTCAACGTTTGCCAAACTCCCGCTTTGGATTGCAAACTGCCGACCAGCGAAAGGAAATTGATGAGGGGTTTCTCAGCGGCACTCACCGCAAAAACCGAACGCGTGGTCGGGTGCCGCACAATTTCGCCGTCGCGCATTTGCAAATTGATGGGAATGCCGTTGCCGGTGTCGTAGAAGTCACCATTGATCGCGGCCACCACGCGGTGTCTGCCGCCGTCGCGGCGCGCGACCATTTGGCTGGTGCGTTCTTTTCCCTGTAAATGATCGCTCGCCTTCACCGTTTCCAGTTGCAAGTAAATATGGCGCAAGTCAAATTCAATGACGTGAATAGCCCACGGGCCGGCTTTGCGATAAATGTCGCGATGCCAGGCCTGTGGACCAATCGGCGTCAGCATATTTTTTTCCGGGAAATTCGCGACCGGCGTGAGTTTGTCAGCGTTTTGGGCCAACCCCATTAACGGGGCAAAAAGAAAAAAAGCCCCGAGTTTCATTGCTCGTTTCACAAAAAAAAACGGAGCCACTGAAATTGTTTTCGACTTCTTCAGGCGCAAGTTTATTTCTCGACGGTAACCGGGTCTGGCTCGCTGGCGGTTTCGGCGTCAGCAGCGTCGGTGGTCTCTGGTGGGTCGGGGGGCGGCATGAATTCGACATGCAACGTGCCGAGAGTGATAAAGCTATAGAGATTGCGGCCGCAGCTATTCTCGCAATGAAAATCGCGAAAGATGCGTTCGCATTCTTCCTGGCTCGTTACGGTAAAGCGTTTAACATTCCCGCAAGCTTCACAGGTAATAATCAACTGGGTATATTCAATATCTTGCATGAAACCATTTTCCTCATCCGTGGACGCCATCAAATAGACTGCCAACTCTAATTATAGCAGAATCTAAGCTGGTTTGCAAGCTTTTTCTAAAAATTTCTTTTAAAAAATACTTGCGTACAACGATGGAATTGTTTATATTTGAAACAGCTTTAAAATTTAGATTTATGCGGGAGTAGTTCAGTGGTAGAACACCACCTTGCCAAGGTGGGGGTCGCGGGTTCAAGCCCCGTCTCCCGCTCCAAGAAGCTAAAACGCTTCTTGCCGTTTCCTCCGGTATTGGGTTAACAAGGCCGGAAAAGAGGGCAGGAGGCGTTTTAGTTTGTAGTCCTGGGTTTTGCTTATATTCACATCAGCAAAATCGGGATAGAAATGTTGTGGCGTGGCGGCGTAGCCAAGTGGTCCAAGGCGGAGGTCTGCAAAACCTCTATTCATCGGTTCAAATCCGATCGCCGCCTCTTTGGGAAAAGCAAACGGTGACAATGAATAACCGGATTGCTTTTTGCCGTTGGCTTTTCGCTCTTTGCTTTTCAAAAATGCCGGGGTGGCGGAATAGGCAGACGCTCGGGACTTAAAATCCCGTGGCTATAACATGGCCGTGCCGGTTCGAGCCCGGCCCTCGGCACCAATTGAGCCCGATTTTCGATGCCAAAGATGAAATGAAAGTCGGCAGGTAACCTCCCGTATTCACACAAACCCCTGCGGTTTCTTCGTTCCTCCGTGCGCTTCATGGTGTGAAGAAAAATATGCCATCTGAAATCGTCCCAAAAACTCACCCGCATTCGCCCGTTGACCCCGCCCAGCTCAAAAGCGGCCAAGAAAAACGTGGCTTTTCTTCAATGGAAAAATGGATGATTTGGGCGGTATTCTGTTTGCTGGTGGGATTAAGCACGCGTTTTATTATTTTTCCCGCGCTGTTGTTGATCTCATGGGGCGTGGTGCGTTTCCGTTGGTATATGAACGAGAAGACGACCTGGCCGCAGCGTTGGCCAGCCGTTGTGGTTTTTTTCGCCGGCGCCGGAATCGTGCTGTGGACAATTTTTTATTAACCGGAATTGGTAAAGGCTAAAACCCCGATTTGCCCGCAATTTTTTTGCCTGCGGGGTTTTATGACAGGAAGGTCTCGTGAATTTTGCCATTAAAGTGTACCCGCGCACGATCTGGGGTGAGCGTTATCATGGCAATTTTGACCAGCTCACCGATGAGATCGCGGCGGCAGGCATTCAAAATTTAATCGTGCCGGCATTTCAAGGCGCGCGCATTTTTTTTACGCAACAATTCGATCCGGAGCCGAATCCCTGGAGTTTGCAACCGTTGCGTGAAGAGTGCGCAAAAAAGCAACTCGGCTTCGCCTTGGAATTCCCCACCTTCAATGATCGCGACACGTTTGAGCGCGTCCCGTCCTTTCGCCCGCAAAGCCCGGAGGGCAAAACCTACCCGGAAGAATTCTGGTATCGGCCGATTTGTCCAAGCCACTTTGATTACAACCAGCATCGCGTGCATCTGATCGAAGGCGCCATCGAGAATTTAAAACCAGCGCTAGCCTTAGTGAATTTTCTGTGGTGTCCATTTCTACCGGCTGCCGAAGCATGGACGGAAATGGGTTCACAAGTGCCGACGTTCTGCATGTGCCCCTCCTGCCGTCAAGAATTTACCGAACGCGCCGGGTTGGTTAACCCGGCGCAAGATATTGAAGCCTGGTTTGCATTTCGTTGTGAGCAGATGATCAACATGCTGGCCGATATTGAAGAAGCCTCGCGCCAATCGCAGGCCGCGCCGTCACTGCTGCTGGAGCTGCCGCCGGTGGCAACGCCGCATTTCGCGGAACGGCTGCGCCGTTTAACCGGCATTCATTTGGAAGCGATGCAAAAATTAGTGACAGCGGTTTCGCCGCAGTTATTTTTATACGAACACGGCCAATCACCCTCTTGGCCGTTGGCCGTGCTGGATGAACTGGCCGCTTATCAATATTCACTCTTTCCGCAGCTTGATTTTCCTGATCTCACGGCTTACACCGAAGATCATTTGCACGAATTCGTTTTCATGTTGCAATCTTTTGAGACCCGCAAGATCGGCGCTGTCGCGCTCTTTCATTGGGAAAATATTGTGAATTTGCCGCAAGTGCTGAACATTATCGAGCAGTTCAGCTATGAAGCGTCGTGAGG
>CAYZFF010000070.1:0-11271 GCA_964477305.1 uncultured Cytophagia bacterium | reverse complement strand
ATTTGCCGCAAGTGCTGAACATTATCGAGCAGTTCAGCTATGAAGCGTCGTGAGGTAGAATAATCTGCTCGCAAAAGAATTGTGGCAAAATCATTCATCCTAAAATAATTTCGCCACAATTTGATAACACGTTAGTTCCGCGGTTTCTTCGTTCGCCGTTCCGAACCGCTTGACGACTCGCCACTTCCTGAGTCTCGCGAGTCATTTTTCTCTTTCACAACTTCTGTGCGTTTATCAACGTAGCCGCCGGAAGGCGAGCGCTCGGATTCACGTGGTTTCTTCGAATCGGGAATTCGGTCGCGTTCATCGGAACTTTCGTTGCCGCGACGGCGAATTGGGCGCTTTTCCTGGGGCTCAGCAGATGGTCGATAACCGTAATTGCCATCGCGGTGTCCCCATTTGGGCGGATACGATTTGTGCCGCGGCGGTTCCGGCCAAATAACAACCGGCGGACGGCGCACCGCCACACGGGGGCGAACATAAATGGGGGCGATATATTGCGTTGAGGCGCAGACAGAACCTAAGCGGACACGAACATCCGCGAATACACGATCCAGCACCAGCCGAAAATCCACGCCTACCGTAGCCCGCGCTGGCCGGCCAAAAACCAAACCTTGATCTCTAAAACCGGCTTCAAGCCAGGGCACAATATCAATCGGCTGGCGGGTCGCCACCACGCCGATATAAGCGTTGCCTTCAATGCCGTCGTAAAAAAAGTCCAAATCCGCCGAGAGTTCCGCCAAACGATAGGTGCGTCCCGGATGGACGGCCTGCCAGCGATGCCCGGAAAGCGGGTACAAAATATCTACGCCGCCGCACGGGTTGATTTGATAAACCGTGATGTAACTTGGACGGTTGACACGAAAATAAATATCAATGGGATCATCGCTGCAGAAAGGATCAGCAAAGCTTTGCGCCGACCAGACTTTAAGCTCCACCTCGTCAAAATGACGGGCGAACGCAGGTTGAGAGAAACAAGCGGCGATAAGTAAAAAGCGAACGAGACTATTTTGAGCGGGGCGATGAAGCAGTGCATGAAGAATTTTCATATAAATCTCCAAACTGGTTTCTATCTCTGAAGTTGGCAAAACGATTTTGGGAAAGATCATTACCGCATTTTTCAAAAACTGTTTTGCGCGTTATCGTTTGCCTTGTCATTTTTGTTGGAAGCATTGTAACAAAGCTTGGCAACATATTTTGCTTTCAATTGGCCGTAAGGCCCATGCCAAGCCGCTGCAGTAGCGCCGTTTTCTCCGGCGTTTCGAGATGTGGTTTCAGTTCGGGGTTGCCTTCGGAAACCTGATAGGCCCAGTCGAACTCGACGAAACCCGCGCTCACAGCGGTGATGCGGATTTTCGCGTAGTGGTTATCCGCCGTCCACACGATGTATGAGTGGCCAACAATGGCTTCTACATATCCCAGCGGGGACCAGCCTTTTTCCGGCGCGTAGTCAATGTCATCCAGCGAATCGGTATAACCGAAATCCTGGATGTCGGTATCTTGATTAGCAACGTCGATAAACAGGCCGCCACTCGTCGCGTGATACTCGAAGAAAACATCCGAGGTGCCGGCGCGGTAATCCTGCACGCGATAATTGCCAAAACTATAAGCGGAAGTTTGGGGAATCGCGCGGAAATCAAAAAGCCGGATGCCATAACCCGCCGGGCGTGGCGTGTCGAAAACCAGGTCATAACTCAACTCACTTTCATTGTCGGAATTATCATAAGCGCTCACCGCGTAATAATACGTCCGGCCATTGGTGACGTCGCGATCGACAAAACTGGTGCTGCGGGTTGTGCCAAGGCGAAAGTAGCTTCCGCGCTCGGTGTTGCTGCGATAAACGTCATAACCGGCAAGATCATATTCTGCATTGGGATACCACGAGATCACCACCTGCCGGTCGCCGGTTGTACTCACGACGCCGCGCGGCACCGCCGGCGCCTCGGTGTCCGATTCCAGTGACTGCTCGATGCAACCACTTAACAAGACAAGACTGAACAGACTCGCCAAAACTTTTGCGTGTAACGAAAATTTTTTCATGGCAAATTTCCTCCAACAAGCTTATCTTTATTTCATCACGCGAGCGGGAGACAGAGTTATATGACATAAGTTGCCGCACTTACACATGGTGAATTAATTTCTGTCTCCCGTCGCATTCTACTCTGCAATCAACTTCTTCGCATTCGTGTCGTTGCTTATGCATTCACTCCCTATTCTTGCAACGAATATGCCATGATTCTGCCTATGCCATTCTTACTGTTACAATCGATTTAAAAACAATATGTTTAGAGGAAGACGGAGGAAAACGTTTAGGGTATGTGGAAGTGAAGATGTGGTAAATCGACGCGGGAGTGATTAGATGCTTTTCAACAGGTGGGTGCATCTGCAAATAAAAAGGGCGTATCCAATTATGGAAACGCCCGTGAGAAACATCAGCGCCTTACTTTTTCATGGGTTCTTGTCCCGGCATAGGAATCATGCCGAGTTGTTGCATCATGGCTAAGTCGTCATTCAATCCCCAATGTTCGACGGCTTTGCCATTGGCAAAACGCACGATATCGAGACCTTTGACTTCGATCTTTTTACCGGTGGCCGGCATACCCATAAATTCGCCCGTATTGGTGCCGCGCATGGTGGTGTAGGCCCATACTTTATCGCCCTTCGCGATGATGTCTTCAACCGTGATTTGTAAATCCGGGAAACCCGTATGGAACATGCCCATCATTTGCTTCAATCCCGTTTTGTCTTTTGGCGAATCAGGCGTCGGCGTGTAATGCTCGACAAAATTATCCGCAACCAACTCATCGATGGTTTTCATGTTGCCCTTGGCCATCACTTCGTCATAAAAGCGCCGCATCGCAGCAGTGTTCTTTTCCTCATCGCCCGCAGATGTGAAACCGAATGAAATCACGCCCAAAGTAACAACTGCAAGCAATACGGTAAAACTCTTTTTGCCGTTCAACATAATAAAACTCCTCATCATGATTTAAAGTTCTCTATCATCCTGCCCTAACAGAGAATAAACAAACCCGCGGCAGATCGGATAAACTTTCAAAGGTTTTGGGGAAATCATCCAAATTTTTGTCATTTAAATATAACTTATCCCGCCATCACCAAGCAAGGCATTTTTTTTCAATTTTTCCGAAACGCTTCGGCGACGATCGCGGAGTCAAAAAAGTGGTGAAATTTCGTCACTTTGCCGTTCTGCAAATGCCATTTCATGGCCCAGTCGGTTTCATAACTTTTGCCGGTGGCTTTACTGCGGCCTTTGATAAAACCGAATACTGCTACCGTGTCACCTTGCGCG
Organism: uncultured Cytophagia bacterium; assembly: GCA_964477305.1. Lineage (GTDB taxonomy): Bacteria > Zhuqueibacterota > Zhuqueibacteria > Zhuqueibacterales > Zhuqueibacteraceae > Zhuqueibacter. The sequence goes on along the minus strand of CAYZFF010000070.1, from coordinate 7,964 downwards.
ACAAACTCGCGCGGCTCAAAGCCTAAAGTATCTTGATGCTCGACTAATTTTTGAAAAAACGAGCCAACCCCTTGCATCCCGCGATACGTGCCACCGAATGGAACGCCTTCGGCGGCGGTATGAATCCATTCCACATCGCTCGCCAGCGCATTCAAAATCGCCGGCACGTTGCCTTGTCCAAATGCGGTATAAATGTTTTGGATGATTTGGGTATTTTCTTGCGCGGTCATGATCGTTACTCCTTACTGTTAAAGGGTGGAAAATTTTGAAAAGCTCAGTATCGTTAATAATACGAATCAGGCGGGGAATCGGATTACATAAAACAAGAATATGAAAATTTTTTCACACCTTCATCTTATTTCGAGATCGCCCTAAAAGACGAACGCGGCATTTCTCCGCGTGAACGAAACATGCTTACTTTTATCACCTCGCCATCGTCCGTACAGCCGAGCTTAATTGAGTTTGTCGCGTTTTTACAAGGTTTTTCATTATTTTGAGGTTATATTGCTTTATGCCGCTGAAGCTGCCAAAGCACACGTAAAACTTTGAGTACACGTTCGCTGTGAATTATTAAAGTGAGGAGATAACGGCATGCGCACAAAAGCAACCGCCACGTTCGAAATGAAAAGTTGGAGTGAGAAGCCCTATAATGAGGTCGCTGGTTTGCCGAAACTCACCCATGCCAGCGTGGCGAAAACTTTTCTTGGGGATATCGAAGGCGAAAGCACCTTACAATACTTGATGATGTACCGCGAAGATGGGTCCGCCAGTTTCGTCGGTCTCGAACGCATTGTCGGCCGGCTCGGCGAACGTTCGGGAAGTTTTGTGTTGCAACATACCGGCACTTTCGAAGGCGGTGTGGCCAAAGCCCATTATGTCGTGGTGCCGGGTTCAGGCACCGGTGAACTGCGCGGCTTGCGCGGCGAAGGCGACTTTGCTTTAGGACACGCGCAACAATATCCGCTGATGCTCGACTATGATTTCGAATAGTGTGGTGAACCGATTCTGATCCAGATAGAGTACTTCAAGATCGGGCAGGTTGTCAAGAGAATCCGGAAACGCGGTTAATTGTTGGCCGGTTAGGTCTAATTCTTTGGTAGTCACAATGTTTTTTTATTCAACTCATCGTTGCATATCCCGCTATAATGCGCCACCATTTTCTGCGCCTGCGTCAACAGCATTTGCCGCAATTCCGGAGGATGAATAATCTCGGCTTCACCGCCAAATCGCAGCAACCATTCAACCATCACCTTCAAAGACGGAACGAGATGGGTCACGAGTAGCCCGCCATCGTCCGTCGGCTCTTGCGACACGCCGAAGAAATAACTGTTCTTGGCGCGATTGGCTACTGCCGGTTTGAATTTAACCCGAACTTCGTGCGGATGGTCGATTTTGTTGGAATCTTGAATATATTGCTTGATGGAAAAATCTTCGTGGGGAGTAAAGACCTCGTCTGCCGGTTGGATGGATTTAATGCGATCGGTGCGGAAGTCGCGATAATCCTGGCGTAGGCGGCAATAGGCGATTAGATGCCAGTTGTAGCTATAATAGAGCAGCGCCAGCGGCTCGATACTGCGCCGGGTAATTTCATCTTTGGTGTTGGCGTAATACTCCATCTTCAGCACGCGGCGATGCACGACGGCATCCTGCATCAGCGTGAGGACATCATCGCGAAAACCGTTATGCGGATGCGCCGGTGGCATAAACACGGCGGTCGCTTGCTGCAAACGTTCCAGAAATTCCTGCCGCTCCTCAGGCAGCACCGCGCGAATTTTTAGCAGGGCGGATTCCGCATGTTTTTTAAGTGAGGCATCGGTGAACCGCTGCACAAATTCGCCGCCCACAAACAACGCGCTCGCCTCTTCTTGCGTGAACATCACCGGCGGCAGATGATAGCCGTCGACCAAACTGTACCCCTCGCCGGTCTCAGCGGCAAGCGGCACCCCGGCCTCCTGCAACGCGAGCAAATCGCGATATACCGTGCGCACGCTAATGCCAAAATGCTCGGCAATATCTTGCGCGCGAATGAGACGGCGGCTTTGCAGCAACAACACGGTGGCGACGAGTCGATCAATGCGATTCATGGATAAGAAATCTGGCTTCAGATGATTTGGGGTTCGTCACAAAATAATAAACCCGTTGCTGAAAAGCAAGCGGCAAAACCAATCTCGAAATTGTAAGGATAAGTTGAACAAACCAATGGTAAATTTCGAAATCGAAAGAGCAGCGTTACGAAATGAGAAAATCACGTTGTCGAACGCGTGATTTTTTTGATAAAACGTTATGTCATTTTTTTGCGACAGCAAAATTTAAAGGGCGCTAAGTTATTAACTTACTTTATACTACCATGCGAAGTTAGCTTTGATCGAGCATGGCAAGAATAAATGTGCGGTGCTTGGCACACGCTTTGTAAAGACTATATCTGGAAGGCGAGAGACTTAGGTCGAGCCTCTTGCACAAAACTCCGTAAGATCGTAATTGTCAGTTGAAGCCGCGAACAGGACGTTCGTTGGAGCGCGAAGGATGCGCAATATTTTTAAAATGTAAATTCACTCCTCAGGACGAGGAGATGACTTTGCATCAGGATGCGGGCGCTGAATTTTGCGCCGGTCAAAGTCACAACGGAATTGCAGCGGTACATACAAATCAGGACAGCCGTCGAGAAATTCCGTCCGACGACCCAAAATCTCGAGCCACACATCATGCACTGCAACTTGGAACCGGCTCGGGATTCGGTTTGCGCAGTTTGAGTCGCCTCTGATGCGGCGCCTCAAGCTTTTTTTTCAAGCACGAAAATCACGCCAGGGATATTGGCTGCTACCTCCCCCGTTGCTGAATCCGGTTTTACGTAAAAGAAATCGTTCGCCGGGAATCGATCGGAATACCTGCGACATCGTTGATATTTCTAATGCCGGCCAGTTGGTTGCGCCGGTGTTCGAGATGAACGAGTGCCTGTCATTAGGTGAGGGTTACTCGCAAGGTGAAAATCCTTCTATGGTGGAAAGCGGGCCCACTGCTTCGGATTTATTCTCGAACTGCGCTATCACAGGATGGTTGGGCAGAGCGAATTCTCCAGTACCGATTGCAGTTGCCTGCGATGTTCGCCAGGCTCTCTTCGATTCCCGCGACGATGGTTCTATAAAAAGATTGTGGCTCCCCCTCACAGCCAAGAGGTCCGGGTCGAGAGACTCGGGCCTTTTTTATTTCGAAACAATTTTTAATTGTATTATCACCAGCACTCTTTTCCACATTTTCGCCAAATTCCCATTGCGTCTCGATGCGAATTTTATTATCATGGGACATGGTCTCTCAAACTTTACTTCCCACTCGCCCTCATCCGTGCGTTGCCCTCGTTACCGGCGGCGGGCGCGGCATTGGTCGCGCGATTGCATTGGCCTTGGCACGCGAAGGTCTTGACGTGGCTATCATCAGCCGCAGCCAAGAGCAAATTGAGCGTGTGAAAAATGAAATTGCCGCGCTGGGGCGGCGCGCCGTTGCAATTCCCTGCGACGTGAGCAACAACGCTTCGGTTCGCGCTGCCGTTACAAAAGTGCGTGAAACGCTCGGCCCGATTACCGTGCTCGTCAACAACGCCGGTGCGCATCTTGCAAAACGCTTTTCCAGCGTAACGGAAGTAGAATGGCAAAACATGCTCGCGGTTAATCTCTCGAGTGTTTTTTATTTTACGCAAGCCGTGTTGCCTGATATGGAAAAGGCGAACTGGGGACGCATCATCAATATGTCTTCGGCGGCAGGAAGAATGGGCGTGCCGTATGCGGTGCCCTACAATGCCACCAAGCACGGCGTCATCGGCTTCACCCGCGGACTCGCGCTCGATCTCGCGCGAACGGGCATAACCGTCAACGCGATTTGTCCGGGCTGGGTGCTCACCGACATGGTGCGTGCCAATGCCGAAGGGCTGGCGGCGAAACGCGGCATTACTTACGAACAAGCGCTCGAGAGTTTAGTATCAACCTCGCCGCAGAAACGCTTTGTCGAAGTGGACGAAATCGCGCATGTGGCGGTGATGTTGCTTTCCGATGCGGCGCGCAGTATCACCGGGCAGGAAATTGGGATTGATGGCGGGATTGTGGTGGCGTAAATTTTTACAGGTTCAGTTTAATCATATTTGCCGCCTCAGATTATTCGGCGAAACTCAATCACCAAAGCGTAGGGAAAATTTATGACAAACACCGCGATTATACCCGGCGTCGGTTTTACACTGACTGAAGAGCAAAAGCTGCTGCAACAAATGGCGCGCGAGTTTGCCCGCAATGAAATCATCCCCGTCGCCAAAGAATATGATAAGAGCCACCAGTTCCCGTGGCCGGTGATTCGCAAAGCGCAAGAGTTGGGCCTAACCACCATGACCATCCCGAAAACTTATGGCGGCTCCGGACTGTCGATGTTGGATGAATGCATCGTCACCGAAGAACTGGCCTACGGTTGTTCCGGCATGAGCACGAGCATCACGCTCAATGGCCTCGCGGTGATGCCGCTGTTGTTGGCCGGCAGCGAAGAGCAAAAACGCGCTTATTGCAGCAGGTTGGTAAAAGGCGAGATGAGCGCATATTGTCTTTCGGAAGCCGCCGCCGGTTCCGATGTCGCCGGCATTCAAACGATGGCGCGCCGCGAAGGCGATTACTACATTCTCAACGGTTCTAAAACGTTCATCACGAATGCCTCGGTCGCCGATTGGTTTTCCGTTTTTGCGTACACCAATCCCGAAGCGAAATACAAAGGCATGAGTTGTTTTATTGTTGAGCGCAAAACTCCGGGCGTTTCCGTGGCCAAGCCTTTTGATAAATTGGGCCAACGCGCGTCTGATACCGCTGAAGTGGTTTTTGATAATGTGCGCGTTCCTGCCGCAAACTTGATTGGCAAGGAAGGCGAGGGATTTTTTATTGCCATGAAAGTTTTTGATCGCAGCCGCGTGCCGACCGCGATTGGCGCGGTGGGCGTGGCGCGCCGGGCGTTGGAAGAAAGCGTACAATTTGCGAAGGAGCGCAAATCCATGGGCAAACCGATCTGGCAGCATCAAGCGGTTGGCCACATGATTGCGGACATGGCGATGAGTGTCGAAGCCGCGCGGCTGATCACCTGGCAAGCGGCGGTGGAATGTGACAGCGGCCAACCCAACACGATGCACTCCGCGTTTGCCAAAGCGTACGCCGCCGACCTCGCCATGAAAGTTTGCACTGACGCCGTGCAAGTCTTCGGCGGCTACGGTTTCATCGAAGAATATCCGGTAGCGAAACTGATGCGCGACGTGAAAATTTTCCAAATTTACGAAGGTACCAGCCAGATTCAGCGGAATATTATCGTACGCGAGCTTTTTCGATAATACGCCCGCGCAACGACCTCATGATTACAATTTTTTGCAGTGCCCCCACTGCGTATTTTTGATTAAACGCCATTGTTTTGCCTCAAACCGAACAGTGGCGTTTTAGTTTGAGCCAGCCAATTTTGTAATTCAACCACAAAAGTGTCACCCTTAAGCGACAACTGTCAGCATATGCCAGCATTGGTCTGTAATATTCAACACGAGATGAGGGGTAAAGTCTTGTTTAGTTCAACGAATTCTCACGTTAACCACAAGCCATGCAACTCGCAGGTTCGCCAATAGCCACAGATTACAATTTTGCGATTAATGGCATATTGCTTGCAAGTATTGGCTGCACTTTTTTATATGATTTTCGATTCCCTCAATTCGATTTCAGGATGAAACCATGAAGCGCAGAAATTTTATCAAGAATTTTTCGTTTTGGGGACTGGGATTGGTGGCAACGCCCAGCCTCTGTTTTCGCGATGAGCGCGCGGCTGTGCCTGAGGATTTTTGTTTGAATTTGGTCACCGACGATTCCGACCGCGCCATTCCGCTGTTAGAAGCGTTGCTCGCCCGTTCTTTATCCGCCTACAAAAATCTCAAATTTTCGGAATATAAGCTCGCCGGCGAGCACATGGCCGATTTGGTTTTAATCAAGAATCGCCGTCTGCTCGATTATAAAAATTCCGACGATGAATTGGCGCGAGGGCTGCATGAAATTGCCCGTAGTTTAGGACTGCCGCGCCAAGTTGAAAACCCGGTGCTGTTAAAATTTTATACCGAAGATCGCCGGCGCACCGCGGTCACGCTCAATCTTTTTGGCAATAATATTTTGCTCAAGCAGCTTTCACTGACCGAGAATCAGGGTCCCCACGACGTTGAAAGCGAAACCGGGCGCGTCACTTTTGTCATCCGCAACAAAAGCGTCAAAATCACCACCGCCACCTGCCGGCACAAAACCTGTATGAACATGGGTTCGATCAATGCTGCCGGGCAAAGTTTGGTGTGCATTCCAAGTCGACTCCGCATCGCCATCGAAGGGCAAGATGAATCTGGGCTGGATGGTGTTACGTTCTAAAAAATTTTTAATTATCGCGGCGCTCCTGTTTTATGGCCCATTACGGCTGCACGCGCAAAATAGCGAAGCGCGTCTATTTGAAGTCTCGGCCACCAAGTATTTGATGGGAACGCAGGTTGACGTGCTGGCGCAAAATGAAAGCATCCAACGCTGCAAGGGCGCGTTTTATGAAGCGTTTCGCGAAATCGACCGTATCGAAAATTTGCTCAGCGCGCAGCGCGAGACGAGCGAATTGGCACGGATCAATCAAAACGCCGGCCGCGGTCCCGTGCAAGTCAGTTGGGAAACACTGTCGATCATCAAACGCGCCGTCGAATATGGAAAAAAATTCAACGGCTATTTCGATATTTCCATCGGCCCCATTTCGTATTTGTGGGGATTTGGGTGGGAGAAAAAAGTCGTGATGCCGGAACGCAGCCGCATTGCCGCGTTGCTGCCGCTGGTCGGTTACGGAAAAATCATCATCAATGAACGCGATACCACGATTGCCTTTGCACGCGACGGCATGAAGCTCGACCTCGGCGGCATCGCCAAAGGCTACGCCGTCGACCGCGCGGCCTTGATTTTACGGCAGCAAGGGATTCAAAATTTCCTGCTCAACGCTGACGGTGATATTTACGCCGCCGGGTACAAAAGCGATCACCAAAAGTGGCACGTCGGCATTCAACATCCGCGCAGCAAACAGGCGTTGATCGCCAGCTTTGAGCTGAGTGATTTCGCCGTCGCCACCAGTGGCGATTACGAACGCTTTATCGAAGTCGACGGCAAACGTTATCATCACATTTTTGATCCGCGCACCGGCTATCCCGCACCATTGACACAAAGCGTGAGCGTCTTGGCCTCGACAGCGGAAGAAGCCGATGCCTGGGCCACCTACCTTTTTATTATCGGTTTCGAAGGGTATAAAAAAAACTTCTCGCCTCAAACGCCTCTGGCTCTATTTGTCGATACAAACGACGAGGTTCATTGGGACGCGATCTGGGAGAAAAACTATCTGCTCAAATTTTTGGATTGAATTCTCCTGACGCGAGCCGCCACCACAGACAACACACAAATGATCAGCGTGTCATTTAATCCGTGTCGAATTCTTTTTATCTCGTGCCGGAAGGGCGCCCCATTCCGGTGGACAGGCGTAGCAATGGCAAATGGTTTCAACGCATCGCGATTGTCGTGAGTGATATGGATAAAGCCTATCAATGCCTGCGCGCGGCAGATAATTACGAGTTCGTTTCCTCGGCAGCGGCGATTCCGCTTCCCGAAGCCAATCTCGGCTTCAAGAAAGGCCTGCTCATGCGCGATCCGGATGGACATGTGATGCAACTCATTGAAAAGTAAATTTATTCTGACACTTCATTCTTCTTCTCCCTTGCCTTATTAACATCGGGTCGCTTAAAAATTAATTGCCCCGACGTCCTGCACGTTCGTTCATAAAATACCTACTCGCCCCAAACCGCCGGCAGTGCTATTAAAAAAATTAACGACGACGAATTCCATGAAACATTTCCGCCATTTTCTCGTCTTAATGGTGAATCTTGTACAGATTTTTAAAATGTCACGCCT
>CAYZFF010000069.1:3370-15256 GCA_964477305.1 uncultured Cytophagia bacterium | reverse complement strand
TTTTCTGATTTCGCGGTTTGGGGCTTTAAAAACAGGCTTGCGGCGGCATTCAGCAGATCATCAATTAATTGCCCGGGCGCTTGAACTTATGGAACGCAGCAAAAGCCCCCGGGCACAGGTACTGTGACTGAGGCATTACAACTATCTGCATTAATTCAGTCCTAAGCCGTTCATGAATTTCCCGCGGGAGCTGAATTTAGGAAAACCCTCATTTGAAAAAACTTTCTATACAAATATTCTTCCCAAATAATCTCCTTCCGGCACAGAAAATACTTGACAAATTAAAAACAAATCACTATTTTGTGCAAACGATTGCATTAAAATGCCTATCTGAAGAGATATAAATTGCACAGGCCATATAAATCATTTTATTTTGGCTTCAATTTATGCAATCGTTTTCATAAAGCGTGCCTTTTTAGATATATTATTACTGCCCAAGACATGTCAGCCCGACTCATAGAGATTGCCCAAAAAACCGGATTCTCGGTATCGACGGTTTCGCGGGTTTTGCACGATCAATCCAACAAATACAAAATTAGCGATAAAACGAAACACACCATTAGAAAGACTGCGGCGGCGTTGGGCTATCGGCCCAATAATCTGGCGCGGGGGCTGCGACTCAAACAGACGCACGAGATTGGGATTGTAGTGCCAGATATTTCCAATCCTTTTTTTGCGACGTTGGTGAAGAGCATGGCCGGCGAGTTGCGTAAATCCGGGTATAGCATCATCGTCTGTGATTCGGATGAAAATACCGCCATCGAGCAGGCGTCGATTCAGTTGCTCTTAGATAAGCGCGTGGATGGGTTGATTGTCGCTGCAGTCGGTTTGGAAAATAGCCATCTCAAAAAATTTGAAAAGAATAGAATTGCCTTCGTCTCTATTGATCGCTGTCCCGCCGATCTCAGTGTCGATATGGTGAGTGTCGATAATGTGCGCGGCGCGTATTTAGCGGTGCAATATTTAATTAAGGAAGGACATCAGCGCATTGCCTTCATTCAAGGACTGCCGGGCACGCATGTCAATAAAGAAAGATTGCGCGGTTATACACAGGCCTTGACCGAAGCGGCCATCGTTGTTGAAGAAAAATTCGTTGTCGGAGATGATTTTAGAACTTACAACGGTTATTTGGAAACGAAACTGCTGTTAAAGCTGGACGATCCGCCGACCGCCATTTTCACCGCTAGTGACCTCATCGCGCTCGGCGCCTTGGAAGCGCTCAAAGAAGATGGTCGCAGAATTCCACATGATATCGCACTCGTGACGTTCGATGATCCGAGCTTTGCCACATATCTTTCTCCGGCTTTGACTGCTGTGGCGCAGCCGGTGGAAAAAATGGGGGAAATGGCGGTAAAGCTACTGCTGCGTCGTATGCAGACTCCACTCGGAGAACCCAGAAGTATTCTCTTGGAACCACACCTGGTCATTCGCGATTCCGTTACAAGAATATCGCCGCCAAGTGCGGTCAAAGCGCCGCTGCATCATGCTAATGTATTCCCCAATGGCAAAGAATAAATTTCGGAGGAAGCGTTCATGAAGCTCTGTTTCAGCTTATCCTACCGCTCGCATCTCCTCGCGCAGCTTTTATTGCTCTTTGTGTTAGTATTTTCTTCTGGCTTCGCCGGCACCACCGGAAAAATCGCCGGCAAGGTGACTGACCTCAAAACCGGTGAGCCGATGATCGGCGCCAATGTGATCATTCAGGGAACCACACTGGGAGCGATCACGGATCACAACGGTGCGTATTTTATTATCAACGTCCATCCGGGAAATTACGCAGTCACGTTTTCTTACATCGGTTACAAGAGTGTAACCAAGACCGCAGTTGCGGTCAATGCTGACCGCACCACTCATCTTAATGTCGCACTTGAACCAACGTTGATCCCCGGCGCCGCCGTAACAGTGACTGCAGAACGGCCCGCAGTCGAAAAGGATTTGACCGCCAGCGAGCAGGTCGTGACCAGCAGGGTTTTCGAGAAATCCTGGGTGCGGACGGTGAAGGAAGCGCTGGAAACGCAGGCCGGGATTTTTTCCACACCCCCAGCCGTGGCATGGAACCGAGGTGTCACTCAGACATACATCCGCGGCAGTTCGATTGTCGAGGCGGTTTATTTGCTGGACAATCTCAGCGTCAACAGCGGTTTGCTCTCCGAAAATTATACTGGTTTTAACACCTCAACGATCGAGCAAATATCCGTTCTCACCGGCGGCTACAATGCGGAGTATGGCGAAGGCCGTTCCGCAGTGGTCAATATTGTCACGAAAGAAGCGCCCTCCGGAATCCATGGCACCTTTCTAACGCGAATGCGGCCCGCCGGCATTTATCATTTTGGCCCGAATTTTTACAGTCAAAATAACTACGACTACAAAAATTTCGGTCTCGACTATTGGACTCGCCAATCACAAGATCCCAACAGCGGTCCGTTCTTTGGCAGAAGCCCAGATTCGTTACTGACCGCATGGCGACAGCAAATTACACCGAATGCCACCCTCCGGGATTATGCCAAGCGGACGGAACCGGAAGTGGAAGGGACTCTCTATGGATCAATTAACGACAAGCTCAGTTTTTTAGCCTCGGGACGCTTTAAGCGGAGTGTCGGCATTTTTCCCCAACCGCTCGCCTACAATCCAGAGTTCAACCTGCAGGGTTATTTGAATTATAAAATCTCTCCAGCTTTAAAATTACGCGTGGGCGGTTTTCGCGGTGGCTATGAAACCTCGGATTACCCGGCCGTCAATCAAAACACCATTGAATCGGCGCAAGAATCCGCGTGGCTGGCGCCAATGCGAATCGACGAGCAGTATGCCCGCGCCAAATACAACCCTTATGGAGCGATTTATCGCCAGTGGCCGGAGTTGCGCCGCTGGTCACAACTCTATTTGAAGTTGAGCCACATTCTCAATACCAAGTCTTTTTATGAAGTTTCCTTGAGCTATTTACACGACGACATGGATCGCTCGGACCGTGATCAGATTTTGCCGGATAGTTTGTGGTCGCGCAAGGACGATGTAACCAAAATGGTGAATCGTTTTCTCGATCAAGGTTATTTTCATACGTGGACGAAAAATTATAGCAAAGTCTATCAACTCAAAGTGGATCTCACCAGTCAAGCGACAGAACATCATCAGTTTAAGTCCGGCCTCGGATTGAAGAGTTATGATTTCAACTATGAACATTTCATGGGCGTTTATGAAGGCGGCAACCGTTGGAACCTGGTGAATGTTTTTCACGGCTATCCCTACGAAGGTGATTTCTACGTGCAGGACAAGATCGAATTTCCGGGCTTGATTGTCAACGCCGGTATGCGGGTTGACTTTTTCAATCAGAACCGCTCGGCGCCCAAAAATCGCTATGATCCGCTCGCTTTTCAACCGACGACCCCCGGCCACGATCCCAGCAAACCATTGGGATTTCCGGGCAATCCCGAACGCGAAAGAACAAAGTTGCAGTTGGCGTTCGCGCCGCGCTTGGGTATCTCGCATCCGATTAGTGAGAACTCGGTGCTGCATTTTGTTTACGGGCATTTTTATCAGCGCCCGTCGTGGACCAAGATGTTCGGTTTCCCCTTTGTCAATTATACCGAAGACATGAGCACGGTGTTGAATCCCTACGCCAATCAAATTACCTACATGGAAGAGTGGCAGGGCTGGTATGGCAATGCCGCCATGGGGTTCGAGCGGACGATTCAATATGAATTGGGCGTGGACAACAGCATCGCCAATCACTTTAAGCTTGATCTCACCGGGTATTACAAAGATGCCAGCCGTGAGGCCGATGTGATCACCGGCGTCTATGCCGCGCAATACACCACCACCAAAGCCCTCATGCTCAGCAATTCCGGGTATTCCGACGTGCGCGGTATCGAGACCAAATTAAATTCCCGTTTCGATGGGCCGCTCAACTTTGGCACCAGCCACGACATTTATTGGTCGTTTAACGGCGAAGTGGGTTATCGCCAGCTTTACGAGCCGGGTTCGACGCGCATCGATGTGCCCAAAGGGTTGCGACAAGGCAAAGGGGCATGGAGCAGCTACCATCGGATCAAGACCTGGGTGAATCTTGATTTCCCGGACGGCGGCGGGCCGAAAGCGTTCGGCGTCAAACCGTTAAGCGATTTCAATCTCTATTTGTATTTCTGGTGGCGGAGCGGCGAGCCTTACACCTATCATGGCCCAGGTGATGTCTCCACCGCGCCCAATAATCGGCGCTGGTTCAGTTATTATCAAGCCAATATGAAACTGGCCAAAGGTTTTCGTCTGCTCGGCGTGCGAACGGAAATGAGCGCGGATATTCGGAACTTGTTCAATTCTAAATTTCTGCGGCTGCTCGGCGGGGATGATTTGATCCGTTGGCACGAGAATCCGAATCTGCCGCAACGCGAGCGGCTGCCGAAGAACTGGTTTTCCAACGAGTATGATGAGTGGGAATGGTACTCGTACGAAGTTTCACCGCGCCAGGTTTATCTGCAGTTTCGCGTGGAGTATTGAGTTTATGTCATGAGGACATTGTTGATCCAAAGTTAGATAAGAATTAAATTTCTCTCTCGTCAAAATCTCAATTCAACACTGAGACGCGAAGCGCACGGAGAACAAAATTTTTAAAAAGCTTTTCTCCATGACACTCTGTGAACTCAGCGACTCCGCGTTTAAAACATTTTTGGAATCTTCACATGCAAAGCCATTGTAGCGTTTGCCGGCGAATCAGCAGCAGCGCTTCCGCCAAAATTCTTACGCTGGTGTTGGTGATGTTCAGTTTAAACACTAACGTTCATGCGCAAGTCACTTGGGGCAAGCAGACCCTCACTCGCGGGAAACTCTGGAGCACGCTTTGGAATTCGTTACAGTATGGTGATCCCACCGAAACCGAAAATGCTTTTCATACGCTGGATTACCCGGGCTACTCGAAGAGCACGAACATCAATGACGCACTGAACTATGCCGAAGCCGCGGGCTACGCAATCTATGGGGTGCGCAATGGCACGGCTTATAGTTACACTTTAAACTCCCGCTTCTTCCCCTCCGGCGAAAATGTTTTTCCAATCGAAGAAACCACTCTCATCAAGAACTACAATTTGGCTGATCTTGCCGTGCCTGGTGAAGAAATCGTGACCGGTGGGCATCATGTCAATGGCCTGGAAGTAGATGTTTCACGCCGCAGCATGGTTTGGAGTTATCCGCAGTATGACGATTTCATCATTCACGAAGTGACAATCACCAACACCGAGTTTTCCACGATATCCGATCTCTATTTTGGCATGCGTTATGGCGTCCGCGCCACGCAGCGTTCCGGAACGCGCGGCGATGAAAAATACGGCTGGGACAAGGTTTACAACTTGTTTTACTTTTACGATCATCAGAGTTTCAATTTTCAAGACGAGACTCCCGTCATCTGGAATCTGGGCGTCGGGCCGCAGCGTGGCGATATTGCCGACTCGCGCGACATTCGGTCGCGCGGCTCACGCGAAACCGAATTGGATGCGGCCGGTTATTTTGCAGCAATCGTGCTGGATTCCGCCAATGCCAACGTTTTTCAGAACATTTTGGAGCACACCGGCCAGGGTCTCACCGAAGGCGCGCGCACCGAAGACATTATGTTCATCCAAGACGTCGATCTGCCGCAACGTGTCAAGACGGTGATGATGCATCAGCAGCCTCGTCTTTCCTGGGACGAGGCGAGAGCCGCCGGTAAAGAAGGCGGCAGCAAATACGAACGCCGGCCTGAGTTTTTGATTAGTGTCGGGCCTATCACCTTGTCGCCCTTTGGCTCCCAAAGGCTCGTCTTCGCCGAAGTTATGGGCGAGATGGATCGGACGAAAATTGTCGAAGGCGGCGTGGCTAACATTGATTTGCTGGCGACGGCCTCGCGGGATTCTTTGCTGGCCAACGTGCGCGCCGCGCGAGAATTGTTTGCCAACAATTATCTCCCGGCCTCTCATCCACCCAAGACGCCGACCGATGGCGAGAATAGCCTCAAGTTAATGGGCGAGCCGGGCCAAATCGTCATCGACTGGCCGCCGATTTCAAATGACTATCGCGATCCCCTCAAAGGCATTAATGATTTCGCCGGTTACCGCGTTTATCGCTCGACGTATTTCACCATTGGACCCTGGACCCGCATTGCAGATATTCCCCAAGCCGCAGTGCAACTGGTCAACGGGCAAGTCCGATATATCGATCAAAACGTGCCGAACGGGGTGGGGAATTATTATTGTGTGACGAGTTATGATAGCGAAGGACATGAAAGTGGCAAGGTCAATAACAATCGTTTTCCGGTGTATCCGCTACGCGCCCCGAACAAGGAGTTTCCGCGCAATGTCTATGTCGTGCCGAACCCGTTCCGCCAACATAGCGGCCTGATCGGACAAGGCGAGCGCTTTCGCATGGAGTTTATTGGCATTCCCTCGCAATGCCTCATCAAAATTTATACGATCACCGGCGATCTGGTGCAAGAAATTCGTCACGACGACGGCAGCGGTTCCGAAGCCTGGGGCAGCATCACCCGCGCCGATTACCAACTCAACAAATGGGCCTTGGGTGTAGCCCCGGGCATTTACGTTTATAATGTGCAATCGCGCGTCGCGGGGCACGAGGGCGAGTCATTCATCGGAAAATTTGCAATTGTCAAATAATCCTGAAGGTGAAATTCGCGTTATACATGCTTGAATGTTTCAGCCGGAGAAGCTTATATGACCATAAAATTTTGTATGCGCATGTTAGTTTTCGCTCTCTTACTCACGGCTCTGTTAATTCCCTCAGCCTTACAGGCACAAATCGGCATTCCGCCTAATGATATCGAACGCGTCGGTCAGAGCGGCTGGCAGTTTTTAAAGATCAATGGCGATCCCCGGCAAGCGGCCATGGGCGGTGCATTCACGGCGGTTTCGGCGGGCAATGCAAATGCAGTTTTGGGCAATCCTGCCGCGCTGACCAACGTCGAACATTTCGACGTACAGTTGAATCGGGCCAGTTGGATTGCTGATATCACCCATCAATCCGCCGCCTTCGCCGCACATCTGGGCAGCTTCGGCGTCATCGCGGTGAGCGTAGTGACGCTGGATTACGGCGACATGCCGGAAACCGTCAACGGTTTTATCGAAACCGAAAATCGTACCGAAGCTATGGTGACGGGAGAATTTTTTTCGGCGCGCGATCTGGCGGCGGGGTTAACGTATGCCCGGCAAATCACCGACCGGCTTTCGATTGGCGGCAGCGTTCGCTGGTTGCGGCAAGAAATTGCCGAGTTGAGCATGCAAAACTGGTCGCTGGATTTTGGCACCATGTATTACACCGGTTTCAAAAGTTTACGCCTCGCGATGACGGCGAGAAATTTCGGACCGGATGCGCATTTGGTCGGCTGGAGCGAAGCCTATCAAGCCGAGCCGGACGATATTCGGATGCCCATTGATTTTAGGGTCGGGGTGGCCATGGATTTTGGCGATGCGGCAAAGAGTCCGCATCTGACGACTGTGGTGGTGGAAGGCGATCATCCTAATGATGGCCAAGAAAAACTCCATTTCGGCGTGGATTATACTTTTCAACAAAAGGTGGCGTTGCGCGGCGGTTACAAACTAAATTATGACGAGCAAAGTTTTACTTTCGGGGCCGGGGTTAACCATGATTTACACAGTACTAAAATCGCTGTGAACTATGCTTATGTCGATTTTGGCGCACTCAAGCAAGTGCACATGTTTTCTTTCGGACTTTCTTTTTAACCCCGATTTTGCTTTTATGCTCAAATATAGGAAAATCGGGGGTTGATTTTTAAAGGTGCAAAATTAAGGTTTAAACCATGCCAGGTTTTGACGGTTTCCGCAAAATCCAGTTTGTGCGAGGCGCGCTTGGGTTGTTCGCATGTGTGGTCGGGCTGCTGAGTTGCAAATCCGATGCTGTGGTCGCGCCGACGCTTGTACAGCAGGAAATTTACGGCAGCGGCGCATTGAATTATCTTCTGTTTATGCCGGCAAACCCCATCGCCATGGAACAAGGCAAGTATCCCTTGATTTTGTCATTACACGGCATCGGTGAACGGGGCAATGATCTTCAGCAATTGAAGCGCGATGGTTTGCCGCGCGGGCTCGACGGGAACACTGCGTTTCCGTTCATTGTCATTTCGCCACAATGCCCGGTGTCCACTGAGTGGTATTACGACCGTACCGATACGTTCTTGATCAAGTTATTGGACCAGGCCATCGCAAAGTATCCCATTGATGTGAAAAGAATCTATCTCACCGGTTACAGCATGGGCGGCATCGGCACGTGGGACTTGGCGTTTCGCCATCCCGATCGTTTCACGGCATTGCTACCGATTGCATCCCGCGCCGAAGGAAGCTCGAATGTTTGTGTGCTAAAGCCTGTGCCGGTGTGGGCCTTTCATGGCGCTAAAGACGAAGTGGTGGATGTGTTGAAGGCAGAAACCCTGGTCAAAGCTTTGCGCGATTGCGGTGGAAATGTTCAATTCACCATTTACCCCGATGCCGGCCATGACGCCTGGACACGGACATATAACGACGCTAAAATCTACGACTGGCTGCTGCAGCAGAGGCGGTAAGCCGGCTATGTATACTAATGAGAAGCGGGATGGCGATTATGCCGGCTAAAATTGTCGTCGTCGGGAGTTATAATATCGATATGACGATCAAAACCGCGAGAATACCACAGCCGGGAGAAACCATCATTGGCGGCAGTTTTTCGATGGGTGCCGGCGGCAAAGGGGCAAACCAAGCCGTCGCCGCGGCACGTGCCGGCGCCGAGGTGTGGTTCATCGCGCGTGTCGGTGACGACACTTTTGGTGACGAAGCGCTGCAACATTTGAGGCACGATGGCATCAACACGGATTTTATGATCCGTGATAAAACCGCGCCGACCGGAGTCGCCAGCATCGTTGTCGACGACGACGGCGAAAATAGCATCGTCGTCGCTTCGGGGGCGAATTCACATCTGCAGCCATGTGATGTGGAAGCCGCTAAGGAGGTGATTGCCGCTGCCGATACGGTATTATTACAATTGGAATCGCCACTCGAAACCGTGGCCGCCGCAGCAGAAATGGCGGCGGCTTGCGGTGTTGGCGTCGTGCTCAATCCGGCTCCGGCCCAAACGCTGACACCGACGCTGCTGAGATTTCTTTCCATCATCACGCCGAATGAAGTCGAAGCCGAAATGTTGACCGGCATCAAAATCGCCGATGAAAGAAGTTGGGCGGCGGCGGCGCAGGCCCTGCGTACGTGCGGCGTTGCCAACGCTATGATCACACTGGGATCACAAGGTGTGTTTGTAGCAACCGCACAGCAGAAATTTTTGGTTCCAGCTTTTAAAGTGGAGGCGGTTGATACCACCGCGGCCGGGGATGTCTTCAACGGTGCATTAGCGGCATTTCTTTCGCGGGACTGTTCAATTGGCGAAGCTGTTCGTTTCGCCTGTGCCGCTGCAGCCATTTCTGTGACCAAACTCGGCGCGCAAGCTTCGGCGCCATCTATACATGAAATTCAAAATTTCTTAAGCCACGCGCCGGCTGTCTCAACCGGCGGCGCCAGAAAATAAGCTGTCTTAACCATCAAAGTAAAATCTATCTAATTCACCGTTGTCTGCATTACAATCGTTACGTAACTGACGGAGGCATGAAATGAATCCATTGCGAAAGTTTCTTCCCGCAGTACTGACCTTGTTCTGTCTGGGGCTGGCCCTGCCTACTTTGTGGGCACAAGATGCGCAAAACGTCACGCTCGTTGGAAACTACGGTCGCGGCGAAGGAGAGGCAAAATCCGTGTTTGCCGCCGGCTCGCTCGTTTATTACGGCATTGGCAACAAGTTGCAAATTGCCAGTTTCTCAACGCCCGCCACGCCGTTGAAAGTCGCCAGCGTGATTCTTCCCGAAGTTATCGAAGGCATCGTAAGAACTTCGATTTCCAGCACCCAGTATTTGGTGGTCGTTGGCGGCCCCAAGATGTGGCTGATCAATGTGCAGAATCCCACCACGCCCAGCCTCACGGCCACGGTGAATATCGGCAGCACTTGTGAAGGAGTAGCCACGAGCGGCACCACGGCGTATGTTGCGGCTGGCGGTTTGGGGTTGCAAATTTACAACATCGCTAATCCCGCCAGCCCGGTGAAGCTCGCCGGCATCGATTCCCTTGAATATTGTGAAAGCGTGGTCATTTCGGCACCGTATGCTTATGTGGCCGCAGCCGATCGCAGCCACATCCTTAATATTTCAAATCCGGCTGCACCGACTTATGCCGGACGCATTCCGGCGCTGGCTGGCGGATATCATCAATACTTGAATGTGCGCAGTGGATATGCTTATATCTGTGATTTCAATGCTGGATTACAAGTTGTCAATGTGACAAATCCAGCCAGTCCAGTGAATGCCACTTTTATCGGATCGGGATTTAGAACGGCTTGCCTCACCTTTGATGGCAACTATGGTTATGTGGCCAACGGAGATTCCGGCTTGCGCATCCTTGATGTTTCGAATATAGCGGCGCCCAAGCTGGTCAAACTCTTCGATACACCGGGGCGCGCCGCTTACGTTTCTTTCGGCGCGATTACCATTGGTGGCTCGCCGGCCGGACATATTTATGTCGCCGATCGCACCGCCGGCTTGCGGGCGGTCAATGTTTCCAATCCCAGTTCGCCGGCGGAATCCGGCGCGCTCGGCGTTCTGGCGGCGGCACCTGGCACGGCCTACACGCCGTTTATTCTGAATGACAAGGCGTATGTGGCCTACGGGACTGAAGGCTTGCGGATCATCGACGTCGCCAATCCGGCGAATCCAAATTTGTTGGGCACCTTCAATACACCTGGCGATGCGCGTGGTGTAGTCGTTAGCGGCAATTACGCGTATGTTGCCGATCGCGACGCCGGTGTCCGCGTCATCGATGTTTCCAACCCTGCGAATCCCACGGAGGTCGGCAACGTCGCGACGCCGCGCGCCCGCGGTATTGCCATCAGCGGCAATTATGTGTATGTCGCCGCCAGCGACAGCGGGCTTGCGGTTTTGGATATCAGCACGCCCGCCAGTCCGAAGTGGATTAAATCTGCCAAGGCGGTTTACGGGGAGAATGTCGCCGCATTCGGTAAAACAGCCGCGGTCACCGACTATGGCAAAATTCGGTTTTATGACGTTACGAATCCAGCCAATCCGCTTGGAATGGGAGAAACCAAAAGCTTCAAAGTCGGGAATGAAGGTTTTGCAATCGAAGGCAATTATTCTTATGTTCCTGACGGTGACTCGTTACTCATTTTTAATACTTCCAATCTGGCCTCACCAGTGCAAGTGGGAATCGTCAAGACGGGTGGCTACGGGTACGTGGCGGCAGTAAACGGCAAGTACGTCTATGTGGCCGCGGAAGGCGCTGGCCTGCGTGTGATCGACGCTTCGACTCCTGCCAATCCGAAAGAAGTCGGGCATTACGACGATGTGCCGCAGGCGCGCGGGGTGGCGGTGGCGGGCGCCTATGCGTATGTGGCGGAACGTGCCGACGGTCTGACAATTTATCGCAATGATCTCGCCACCGCCGTGGCCGCACGCGCAACCGCAGTGCCGCATGAATTTGTCCTGCACCAAAATTATCCAAACCCCTTCAATCCGAACACCACGATCAAGTTCGAACTGAAAAAACCGGCTATTGTCAAATTGGAAGTGCTGAACCTGCTCGGCCAAACTGTGGCGACGCTTCTGGATGAATACCAAGTTGCGGGTCTGCATACAGTTGACTTCGATGCCAGCAAGTTCACCAGCGGCATGTTCATGTATCGTCTCCAAGCCAACGGTGTGGAAATGGTGCGCAAGATGCTGCTGATGCGCTAACTCTTGCTCCTTCTCATACTCGTACTCAGTTAAAAGCATTCACGCAAAGACGCGAAGCCGCTAAGATTACGCAAAGAAAA
>CAYZFF010000069.1:0-3270 GCA_964477305.1 uncultured Cytophagia bacterium | reverse complement strand
GCCGCCGCGCAGATCGATATGGCTGCCGTCGCGCGCTTGCACTTTCAAGCCGAGGGTGACTCGCTGCGTTGGTTTGAAGGTTTTGCGCAAGGCTTGCAAGGACAAGCGGCAGAATATCCCTCTCACCGCAGCAATGGCTTGCGCGTGCCGGCGTTGGTGGTTCGCACCACGGGCGCCTCGTCCGTGATGGAATGGAAAACCGCGTCGATCCCCACGAATTGGTCTGGAGATTCAGCCACCTTCGTTTGGGCGTGCGGATTCGGCAGCAACCTCGGCCAGGCGCGTATGTCACTCACGGTCAACGGCCAATATCGTTTTGAATTTTCCACTTGGGCAGAGCCTGATTGGCATCTCGCCGGTCTGCGGGGTGGAACGCTCTCTTTCACGGCAGTTTATCAGAATCACAACGGCGCGTTATTTGGTTACATGTATGTGAAGGTGCCCACGGCCTGGCTGCGCAAGGAGAAAGCGTTAACGATCAAAATCGCTGCCTTAGCCGCGCCAAATGAAAATTGGTATCGCACTTTCACCTACCGAGAGGCTTTGGCCTACTTGCGAACCCGGGAACGCCGGGAGTTTTTTTCCGACATCAGCTTTTGGAATCTCGGCGATGCTACGCTTAAGCTCGTGACGCGATCGCGATATGCCGGCCAGACGGTGAGCGCTCGTTCGCGCGGCCAATTGTTGGGAGAGACAACATTACAGCCTGCCGACGCAATTGCTCAAGCCGAGCTTGTTATCCCCCGCGAGCAACAAGCTGCGCTGGGTGACATGCTCGAAGTCTGGGCGCTCGGCAAAAAAGTTGACACGATTCGTGTCGCTCAAATCAATGAGCAGCGTATCAAAGCGTTTTTGCAGGAAGAGTTGGCTTTTGAAAAATACGTTTTTCCGCCCGGTGCATTTCCCCAAGCGCAATGGCGGCGGCCGGGCATGGTGGATAATGAGCTTGGCAAATTTGTGCTTCGCACTTCATTCTTTGATCGGCATAAGCAGCCCGTTACTCGCGCGCAGGAACTTGGGCGTTATGGCGCTGTCGTCGAGGGCACCACGCCCGCCGGTTTCGTTATCAAGCGTTATGTGACATTATATTGCGCGCCGGTGGATTTGGATGATTACGGCGACGACGTTTCCATTCGCCTCAATCCCTTGACTGCGCTTGGCATCTCTCGCGGACGATGGCAACAATATGAAGGTGATTTCCGCCGGTTCTCGTTTGGCAATTTGATTACTTACTTGCAGACCAGTCCGGACGCCGCCATCTTTCTTGCCGGATTGTCGGAAATGGATTCGCTCAGAAACGGAATCGACAGCCCGCGCCTGCGTGATCGGCAGTGGTGGGTCACTTTCAAACGCCAAGCACCAAGCGCCGGCGAAAAATTCAAATCATTCACTCCACCGACTATTATAAAAACTTCGCAAGCGCCGGAATTGGTTGAAGCGCAACCGCCGGCACCGGTATTTTCCAAAAAAGATCTTGCTCAGGTTCGCCAAATCTGCGCGGCGTGGGCAGAAGAAAGTGGTGAGCCGCTCGTCACCTTGATCGCGCATCGCGGGCACATCGTTTTTCACGAAGCGTTTGGCAGGAAGCGAGACGGCCATCCCATGACGGTGGATACGCCGACGTGGATGGCTTCGATTACGAAGCTGCTCACCGGCGTTTTGATGATGCAATTTGTCGATCAAGGCTTGGTTGATCTCGATGCGCCAATTCAGAAATATTTGCCGGAGCTTAAAATGGCAACCGGTGCGACACTGACGCTGCGCCATCTCTTCACGCATACCAACGGCCTGGGCTGGCATGGCGAATGGGGTTCGGATTGGAATCCGGCCCTGGAGAATTTTATCGCCCAGTGTTTGCCGTATTTGAAAATCGGTGCAGCCTTTCAATACAATCGGCTCGGTTACGCCTTAGCCGGAAAAATTATGGAACGTCTCAGTGGAGAGACCGTGCCGTATCTTTTTGATCACAACATTCTGCGGCCGCTGGGCATGGCCAATGCTTTTGTCGACAACACCTACGGCAGCCTCTACTGCACGGCACGCGAGTTGGCAAGCCTTGGCCAAATGCTGTTGAATCGCGGCGGTTACGGCCAGCATCGTTTTTTTTCGGAAGCGGCTTTTGCGCAAATGTTGCCGGCAAAACTGGATCGGATCAATCCGCAGCTCGACCGCAATTGGGGCATCGGCACGGCGCCGCTGGGTGGAAACGGATTAAGCGACCAGACTTTTGGGCATGAAGCGGCTTCGGGCGCCATTTTCCGTGTTGATCCGGTACATGAGCTGATCATCGTTGTCGGGCGCGATCATCCGGGCCCGGATTATGAAACTTTTGCCACGCGACTTATCGCCGCGTGTGCCGCGCCGTTGAGTACCAAGAAGAAGTGATTGACACTAATCTATGAAGCCGAAAAACGCCGGGCAAATCAGATTGCTGCTGCCGGTTTTGATTCCCGTGGTGGTGCTTTCCATTATCCCACTGTTGCGGGGCATTTATCTCGGTTTCACGGATTATCGGTTGGGCGATCCCATCCGTTTCAATGGGCTGGACAACTATGCCCAAATGCTGCGCGATGTTTATTTCTGGCAGTCGTTCAAAATGGGATTTCTATGGACGCTGCTGGTGACGGCTGGACAAGTGCTTTTAGGTCTCGGGTTGGCGCTGCTGTTGAACGTCAAAGTCCGTTTGACTGCTTTCTACAGCCTGCTCATGCTCGTCCCGTGGGCCATGCCGCCGATCGTGCGCGGCATTGTTTGGAAACAAGTTTATGATCCCGACACCGGACTGCTAAACGCTTGGCTGTTGAGTTTGGGTATTCTCGACAAGCCGATCAACTGGCTCGCCAGTTTTGAATACGCCATACCCGCGGTCATTATCGCTGGCATTTGGGGCGAAATCCCCAAAGCCGGGGTCTTTCTGCTGGCAGGATTACAATCAATTCCAGCGGAGCTGTATGAAGCAGCACGACTGGACGGCGCTCGTTCATTTCAAGAGTTGCGACACATCACTTTGCCCATGCTGAAGCCCATCCTGGCTGCCATCGTTTCGCTGACGTTCATGTGGAATTTCAATACGTTCGGTTTGGTCTGGGTGTTGACGCAAGGCGGGCCCGGCGGCTTGACACGATTGCCGATGCTGGCAGCATACGAAGAGGCGTTTCGCTACGGCTATGTCGGATATGCCGCGGCCATCGGCAATGTTATGATCGTGATTATATCACTCGTTCTATTGTTGTATTTGCGCATCGAATTTCGTGAACGCATTGCGGCTTA
>CAYZFF010000068.1:6340-15326 GCA_964477305.1 uncultured Cytophagia bacterium | reverse complement strand
TGTCCTTCGGATATGAAGTTTTCGGCATGCTTTTCAAAAGTGTTCGCAAGCGTTGTACCGGTTCCATATAAAATCCCTTTGACGAGGTCGTTAACTAATGATGAGGCTGTGCTTCTTCGCTGTCGGCGCGAAATCATTGGTTTTGAACGCGGTCGCGGCAAGTGTATACGAGCGCCGGCGGCAGGTTGAAAAAAACGAAGTCCGAATCGATCCGGCTGAAATATTTTTGCAGGATCGGCTGCAACCTGAAACCTTTGAGCGTGGATAAGGTGTACATGTATTGAATGAAGATGCCGTCATCTTTGAGCAGGGGCAGAACCTCTTTCCGGAGCAGCTCGTCGAATTTTAACGATGAGCAGGGAAGAGTGGAGATAATGCAGTCCACGTTTCCGTGCGGTATTCCGAATCGGGACCAAAGAACATTCGCGGCATTGAACACGTCGTCATGAACAACGAAGACGTTTTGCCCGGTTACGGTTCTCCGGAGCATGCGGTAGAAAACATTGTTTTTTTCGAAGCAGATGAGGGTGCTCCTCGACTTTTTTCTCCTAAGAATCTCCATCGTTACAGCACCGCTGCCTGCACCATACTCGAGAATCAACGTCGCAGAGTCGAAAGGAATGGATTTCAGCAGGAGGTTGACGCAAATGGTGGAATCCGGTCTGATGCTTCCGATCTCCCGGAAGTTCCTGATGTACTCATTCAGGAAGATGAAAAAGACCTTTTCCTTTACTTTGCTTTTCATCATTCTCATTGCTGCGTGATTAAATGGCGTCTTGTTGGCGCAACTGTTGAATCTCACCGGCGGTGTGATGCAATAAATCGCGCAATACACTCTCCGTATGTTCTCCCAGTAACGGCGGCGGTGATTGAACGCGCGCCGGGGTTGCGGAAAATTTCGGGACCGGGCCGAGAATTTTGATCGGTGCACCGCTGGAATGCATGAGGTCGACGATCATGTTGCGCGCCGCCACTTGCGGTTCGGCCAGCGCTTGCGCGACGGTGTTGATCGGGCCGGCGGGAATGCCGGCGGCGGTGAGCTGGGCGACCCATTCGGCGGTCGTGTGTTTTAAAAAAACTTTTTGCAAAAGGCTAACCAGAAGATCGCGATTTTTTATACGATTTGCATTCGTTTGAAACCGGGCATCACCAGCGAGTTCGGCCAATTCGAGTTGGGCACATAATTTTTGAAACTGGCCATCATTGCCAACACCCAATGCGAGATACCCATCTGCCGTATTAAATGTTTGATATGGCACGATGTTCGGATGCGAGTTGCCGTAACGTTGCGGTGGCTCGCCAGTGACAAGGTAATTCATTGCGACATTGGCGAGCCACGAAATTTGCGCATCGAACAACGCGATGTCGATGCACTGGCCTTCGCCGGTGCGCTCGCGATGAAACAGCGCCGCCAGGATCGCATTGTGCGCGTACAAACCGGTGACAATATCTGCCACCGCGACACCAGCTTTGCAAGGCTCGCCGTCGGGTTCGCCGGTGATGCTCATCAAACCACCCTGCGCTTGAATGATAAAATCGTAACCCGGCCGCGCCGCCAGCGGCCCGGTTTGTCCGTAGCCGGTGATGGCGCAATAAATGAGGCGTGGATTGATTTCGCGCAAACTCGAATAGCCGAGTCCCCATTTTGCCATCGCGCCGACTTTGAAATTTTCCACCAACACATCGCAATGTTTGGCCAGTTGTTGAATGAGACCGCGGCCAGCTTCCGTTTGTAAATTGATGGTGACGCTTTTTTTATTGCGATTGCACGAGAGATAATACGCCGACTCGCCATGAAACCACGGCGGCCCCCATTGCCGCGTATCATCGCCTTTGTTGGGCTGCTCAATTTTGATCACTTCCGCGCCGAGATCGCCAAGCAACTGCGTGCAAAATGGCCCGGCCAAAATGCGGGAAAGATCGAGAATGCGAATCCCGGCCAGGCAGCCGGTGTTTTTGTGTTCCATAGCGCTATATTGCCAACGCCGCTGGGATTTTTTGAATGATTCGAATAAGTTGCTGTTTAAAAAATGCAATAAATCTTAATATTTTTTGCAGCCAAAGTCAAATGATAATAACTTGCGCTTGATTTTTTGCGAAAAGCATCCTATAATGTAAATATGTCAGGACGATTTGCTCAAATATTGCCGTCGCTTTGCTTGCCAATTGTTTTCTGCGCCAGCATGGGCGCGGCGCAACAATTTCCCTCGCCGAGCTATTCCAAAATCCTTTTCTCCCGCGCCGCCACATTGAAGAAAACTTGGGAGAAAAATTTCGTTTCACCGCAGGCGGGACATGCGGTGGCGCATTTTCAAATCAGCAGCGACACCGATTGGGAAAACGCGAAGAATCCGGCGGCGCTTCTGGAAATCACGGTGGATGAGCGGCTGGCCTCGCATGTGGTGACGTTTATGGGGCGGGTGAACGGCGGGCACGTTTATTCGATTCATCTGGGTTTTCTCAACGCCGGCCACCATGAACTGGCGCTGCAACGGGTGGACTCTTCTCATGCGGCGATTAAACTCCACAATGTCCGCCTCGATGTTTATTCTGCCAATCATCCCTTTTATAGCGTGCTTGTGCATGCGCCGGTTATTTTTGGCCGCAATCCTGACATGCGCACTTCTGATGTGCCGTTGCTCATGGCCTACGAAAAGAATAGCTCGAACGCGCCGGAGGAAATAAAATACACGGTGTATTTCAGCAATGAAAATGGCGGCACGCCGCCGCCAGGCTTGCTGCATTTGTGGGGACGTTACACAGACATCGAATGGGCTTATCGCGTGGAATTAGACGCTGCGCATAAACGGCAACGAGCCTTTTTTCAGGGCCGTGACCATCAAGAGTTTCCCTATCTCGGCAGTTTTGAAAATTCGCAACCGGCGTTGCAAGTGGCGACAGCGAACAACATGTTCTCCGACTCGCTGACGACCAAGCTGCGTTTCGCGTTGCCGCCATTTTATGAAATGCCGGCGAACGGCTTGCGCGAAAGCGTGATGCTGGACGCCCCGTGGACGTGGCGCGTGAGCGCGAAAGAGGCGCGCCGCGAACAACGGTTGAATTCAAATCCGACCGACTCCACGCGGATTGCCGATTTGCAGCGCTACCTTTATATTCAGTTTATTGCCGAGCCGGAAATAGCCGGAGTGAAAGCAGGTGGCTATTTTAAAATTAAATACAAAAACGATCCAAACGAATATACTTCGAATTTGGGAAGCCCTCGTCTCATTATTCGTGGTGACAAAAAAATTGTGCGCCAAACAGCAGTGCCACTTCCTACGCGCTACTCAACGGATGATTTAGAGCGGCTCGAATTTACTGCCGATGCCAACGGCGGCGGGCTGGTCTTCAAAAATGTCTTGCGGCTTTTTTCGCTGGACGAGAATGATCTCTGGCGCGAATGGAAACAGAATTGGCGCGGCTCGTTGCGATTGGCTGCGGGCCAAAACGTTGTGCTATTTGGCCAACCGTAAAAGTTTTTCTAACCTACCAGCCGTTCCCTCCAAACCGCACTCCGGCGATTTGTTTGTATTCAAATTTGAACGAAATTTGCTTTTTTTTGTAATGTATACAAAAGTCACCCTTTTTGAATGAGCAGTTATTTTTTTAAGATAATTTTGGTGAACATAATGAATCTTGTTAATCTGTCCGGCTAATTTTTTTTTTGTTTACAATTCTCTTTAGATAAAAGCACTTGGATGCTGCACAAAAGTTCATTATATTTAGCTGAGGTTTCATCGAAGTTAAAAAGAACAAGTAGCGGTGTTGCGAATAAATTTATTTGAGGACTAATTTATGCGGCAAACGAGGGGTTGGGTGTTATTCAGTTTGTTCATCGTCTGTTGCTGCGGATGTAGCAAATCCGAAAAGCCGGTTGCCACAAAAACCATTGGCGTGTCGCTGCTGACCCGCACGCATCAATTTTATAGAGATTTGGAAGAAGGACTGAACACCGCCGCGCAGCAACAGGGGTATAAATTAAACCTCGTGACGGGCGAATGGGATATTGGCCGGCAAATTAGCCAGATCGAAGATTTCGTCACGCAGAAGGTCGACGCGATCATCGTTTGTCCGGTGGATTCGCGCGGCATCGGCAAAGGCATCAAAACCGCCAATGCCGCGGGCATTCCGGTATTTACTGCTGATATTGCCGCGCTGGAAGGCGAGGTGGTTTGCCACATCGCTTCGGATAATATCGCCGGCGGCAAATTAGCCGGTGAGTATCTCGCGAAGCTGCTCAACGGCAAAGGCCAGGTTGCCATTATCAATCAGCCGATCGTGACTTCGACGCTGGATCGCGTGCAAGGTTTTCGCGATGCTATCGCGGCATATCCTGAAATTAAAATTGTAAAGGACGTGAACGGCGACGGCGTGCGTGATCGCGCCTTGCAAGCGACTGCCGATGTTTTACAGGCCGAACCTGAACTCAATGCCATTTTTGCGATTAACGATGATTCGGCTTTGGGCGCGCTTGATGCGGTGGAAGATTTTAATCGCAGCAACGTGTTGATCATCGGTTACGACGGCACCCCGCAAGCCTGCGACGCGATTCGGAGTGATCGCGCGCTGAAGGCGGATGTCGTGCAGTATCCGCGCCAGATTGGCGAGCAAACCATTGCGATGATTGCGCAACATTTTCGTGGTGAAAAAACGCCGCCGGTTCTCCCTGTGGCCGTCGGCATCGTGGATAAAACATCTCTTCAGGAGGCAAAATAGTGACAGGTCGTCATGCTGTATGGCAGGGAAAGGTGAGTGAATGGAAAAAAGGAAAAGAGAAAAAAGCAAACAGCAAAATGCAAATGGTGGTTTGCACGGCGCTGGTTTTGCTATTGATGAACAGTGTCTTCGCACAGACACAAGATTTTATTAAAGAATGGTTGATTCTCGGCGCGTTTCCGGCGCGCGATAACAACGCGTTGCTGACGGATGTGATCGGCGGCGAAGCGACGGTGCGGCCTCACGGTGGATTAACAACGGCGGAAAAGGTTTGGCGGCATTATCCGGCCGGCGCGGCGGAATTGAATTTTCTCAATCCGGTGTTGGATTTGTCGCCCATCGAGCGGGCCGTGGTGTATGCGCATGTTTACGTGCAAAGCGCGCGCGTGGACACGGTGCAATTGCTCGCGGGCGGTGACGAACAACTCGCAATCTGGGTGAACGGCCAACTCGCGCATCAACGCATCGCGCGGCGGGATTTTTATTTTGACGATGACACCGTGCAAATGGCGCTGCAAAAAGGTTGGAACAGCGTTCTCTTCAAAGTGGTGAATCAACTCGGCGAATGGGCGCTATCGGCGCGATTGGTGGGCGGTGAAAATTTATTGGTGCAGGCCGAAACGCCGGAACGGCTCACCCTGATTGCGCGCGCGGAGCCGGAGGGCATTCGGTTGCGCCCGCTGGAGTTGGCGGATGATTTAATTTTCAGCCGCGACAATGTTCCGCTGCTGGCTTTGCAAACCGTTCTCACTAATCCGCAACAGCAAGCGCTCGGTGACTGCGAAGCGCGATTCTTTGCGCCCGCCGGGGCGGGAGCACGCCCCAAAAGCCGCAGCTTACTTTCCGAAGAGAGCCGCAATGCCCGCAGCGGCAAACAAATTGGCCGCGAACAAAAATTTACATTGCATGCCGGCGAGTTGAAACCGTTGTATTATCGCGTGCCGCTGGCAACAGTGGTGGCGGCCTTTCAAGCCGCGGGCACGTGGCAAATGCGTTTGCAACTGGGCGATTATGAAGTGCGGCGCAATGTGCCGCTGCGTTACGATAGCCGTTTGTTGGGCCGCATTTTCGGAACGTATACGGTGGAAGGTCTTGACACGTTGGCGGCGAACGGCAGTTTAGAAATTCAACGCGTGCTTTATTTGCCCAAAGAATGGGCCGGTTTTCCGGTTTCGCTGGCGGTTGATCTGGGCAACGCTGAGGGCACGGTTTCGATTAACGGCAAAGAAGTGCGTTACAAATTTCGCGGTGAATCCGGCGACTTGCCGCTTACTACCAGCGCCGACGCCGGCGCGCGTTACGAAGTACGCATTCATTCATCGCGACTGGATTCGGCGGCGACGAAGGCAAATTTGCCGCGGCTATATCTCACCGTCGAGCATTTGGATTTGCGCCGTTATTCGATGACTGCCGCGCTGCTGCAACAATACAATCGCGGCGAGCGTACGGCGGAGCAGGAAGCGTTGGAAGAGAAAATGTGGGAGGCGATGAAAGACGGCAAGCCGCAAGCGCTGAATGCCTTAATCGCTGACGCCCAAAGCCATTTGCCGAAACTTCCCGAGGCCGCGGCGAAATTGCCGGAGGTGACCCTCGTTGGCGCCTCGCAAATCACCACCGCGTGGTTGCAGCGCTATCCGGAAACGATTGATCTCACCCGCAGCGCCTTTGCGCAAGCGCTGCGCCATTTGGAGAAATACCCCGACTTTTATTTTGCGCACGGGCAGGCCTTGCCGTATTGGTGGATCGAGCAGAACGATCCGGCGTTGTTCGCGTCGATTCAACAAGCGGTGCGCAACGGCCGCTGGGAGATTCTCGGCGGCACGTGGACGGAAGGCGATATGGCGCTGGCGTCCGGCGAGGCACAAGCGCGGCAGTTTCTTTACGGCAAACGCTATTTGAAAGAAAAATTTGGCGTCGATATTAAAACCGCGTGGATGCCGGAAACTGCAAGTTTGGCGTGGAGCGCGCCGCAAATCTTCAAAAAAAGCGGCATCACAAGTTTCGTTTTTTATCAGCCCGAAGAAACAATGCGCCTCTTTGAGTGGGAAGGCCTTGACGGCAGCCGGGTGCTGGGTTATCGGCCGCCGGATCAGCTTGATTCACGGCTCACCAAAGACGTGCGCCGCGCGGCGTCGCAATCGCGGCGGGAATTTAACTGGCCGCAGGCGTTGCGGGTTTTTGGCGTCGGGGCGCAAAGCGGCGGCCCGACGGGATTCGATATTCGACTCGCCGAAGATCTTGCGGCGCGACCGATGACGCCCACGGTGCGCATGTCTCGCGCCGATCGTTTCTTTAATGAACTGAGTTCGCGTCCACCGAGCTTGACGGTGCATCGTGACGAAATCGCTGGAAATCATGCCGGTGCGTGGACGAGCCAGGCATTGCACAAATGGCAAAATCGGCAAAGTGAAATGCTGTTGCCGGCGGCGGAAGCATTTGCGCTTTTCGCGCAACCTTATGGCGGCACGTATGCACAAGCTGAGTTTGCCGCGCAATGGCGGAACGTGCTGTTCAATCAAACACACGCTTATTTGAACGGCATGGGTGTCGCCGCAAATTATGAATACACGCAGCGTTCGTATCGCAACGTTATTGAAACCGCCAAAGCCGCGTTGGATAAAGCGATGACACGCATTGAAACGGCGATCAATAGCCAGTCGCCCAACAAAGCCGAAATTCCTGTGGTTGTTTATAACGCGTTGGGTTGGCCGCGAACCGACGCGGTGGAAATTGAAGTCACTGTGCCGTATGAACCGCAAAAGGCAAAGAGCAAAGAGCAAAAAGCCAAGCGTAAAAAAGCAGAAGAAAAAATTCAAACCGAGGTGAAACCTTCGCCTTATTTTCGCGAGGCGACTGGAAAGAAATTGCTGGCGCAAATTCTCCAGCAAGATTCGACGGCGCAGGGGATGCGATATCAAATGCTTTTCCTCCCCGAAGAGGTGCCGGCATTTGGATACAAAACCTATTGGCTGGAATGGCGAAACGAAGCGCCGAATCTCACAGGGCGCGCGCGCATCGACGTCGATAGCTTGACGATGAGCAACAGTCTGTACAGCCTCAAGATTGATCCCGAGCGCGGCGGTCTGACGCATTGGGTTGATTACCAAAGCAATCGCGAATGGATGGATAATAAACCGAGCGGCTTGCAAATTCTCGGCGAAAAAGGCGGCGAACAGTCGGCGCTGAATTTTAACTATGACGGCAGCAGCGACCGCCTCAAACTAAGCGAGCCGCCCATTGTGTTGGAAACCGGCCCATTGCGCGCGCGTTTACTGACGAAATATTCCTACGGTAATTCACAATTTGCGCAGGAGTATATCGTTTATTCTACCTTGGCTCGCATCGAGATGCGCTATAAAATCAATTGGCACGAACGCAATAAAACACTGAAAGTCGTTTATCCGTTTCACCTTTTCGATGGCAACGCGATGACGGAAATTCCGTTTGCCGCATTGGAGCGCCCGGCCAATAGCGCAGAGATGTTGACGCAGAAATGGCTCGATCTTTCCAATGATAAACTCGGCGTTACGATTGTTAACGATGCGAAGCACGGCGCAGCGGTTGAAGACGGTGTCGTGCGTATTACCGCCTTGCGCGCGCCAGATTCGCCCGACGCGAAAGCTGACGAGGGCGAGCATCATTTCGCGCTGGCGCTAAATACTCACAACGGCGATTGGAAAACCGGCGGCGCGGTGCAAAACGGCTATAATTTTAATTCGCCGCTAATGGCGCGTGTCGTTCAACAACAAAATGGCGCCTTACCGCCCACGCATAGCTTTTTCAATGTCGAACCGGCGCGGGTCGTGGTCTCGGCGCTCAAAAAAGCCGAGGACGATGAAAATTGGATATTGCGAATTTACGAAAGTACTGGCCAGCCGGCGACGGCAACAATCACGTTGCCGTTTGCGGCACGGTTGGTGAGCGAAGTGAATTTGATTGAATGGAATGCCAAGCCGTTGCCATTGACGGGGCAAAAAGTAACGGTGAATTTAGGCGCGTGGGAAGTGAAAACGCTGAAGATTAGTCAGTAGCAATTTTTACTTTTTCTCCTACTCGTCATCGTACTCTTACTCGCTTCGTAAAGTTGAAGAACGAGTATGAGTAGGCGTACGATTAAGAGCATGACGACGAGTCAGAGTTTTAATAACTCTTATATCAAAAGTGCTCACAAGCACCGACAATCTCCTTTTTCTCAAGCGCCTTTCCAAGCGCTATCCCGGCGTTGTTGCGTTGGATGAGGTGAGCTTTGAACTGCGCCGCGGCGAAGTGC
>CAYZFF010000068.1:0-6240 GCA_964477305.1 uncultured Cytophagia bacterium | reverse complement strand
CCCGGCGTTGTTGCGTTGGATGAGGTGAGCTTTGAACTGCGCCGCGGCGAAGTGCATTGCCTCGTCGGCGAGAACGGCGCGGGCAAATCGACGTTGATCAAAGTGATGGCCGGCGCGGAGAAACCGGACGCCGGTGAGATTTGGGTGAGTGGCGAACCGCGGCATTTTGCGAATCCGGCGGCGGCGATGGCGGCAGGCATCGGCGTGATTTATCAAGATTTTAAACTCGTGCCGGCGCTTTCGGTTGCCGAAAATATTTTGCTCGGCCACCAGCCGCGTCGCGGCAATGGAAAATCGCCGTTCATCGATTGGAAAAAATTGCGCGTCGAGGCCGGAGCGTTGCTGGCGCAGCTCGGCGTTGATTTGCCGTTGCAATTACCTGTGTCGCGGCTCAGCGTCGCGCAGCGGCAAATGGTGGAAATTGCGAAAGCGTTGCATCATCGCGCGCGCATTATCGCGATGGACGAGCCTTCCGCGACGCTGACGGATAAAGAGTTGGAGCATTTGTTCTTGCTCATTAAACGACTCACGGTGGATGGCGTTGGGATCATTTATATTTCGCATCGCCTCGAAGAAATTTTTGAAATTGGCAACCGCCTCACTGTCCTGCGGGATGGCAAGCAGGTGACGACGACAGAAGTGGCGAGTACGACTCGTCAACAACTCGTGCAGTGGATGGTTGGCCGCGAATTAAAAGCGGAAACAAATCCGGCTCGCGAAAAGCAGCCGTCGCGCTCGGAAGTTTTGCGGGTAGAAAACCTTGGCCGCGATTGGATACACGGCGTTCATTTCAGCGTCAATGCCGGAGAGATTTTC
Source organism: uncultured Cytophagia bacterium (assembly GCA_964477305.1). GTDB lineage: Bacteria > Zhuqueibacterota > Zhuqueibacteria > Zhuqueibacterales > Zhuqueibacteraceae > Zhuqueibacter. The sequence continues at coordinate 5,424 of CAYZFF010000068.1, read as the reverse complement.
GGTTTCGCCGGCCTCGTCGGCTCGGGCCGGACGGAAGTGGCGCGGATGATTTTTGGCGCCGATCGCAAACAAACCGGGAAAATTTTCCTCGACGGTCAGGTGATCAACCCACGTTCGCCGGCGGAAGCAATCCGTCTCGGCATCGGCCTGTTGACGGAGGATCGAAATCAACAAGGCCTGATCATGGGGTTGAGCGTGCAAGAAAACATCGTGCTGAGCAGCTACGACCAACTGCGCGGCGGTTGGAAAATCAATTGGCAGCGCGTAAAAGAAATTTCGCAAGCGCATGTCGAGCGCCTCAGCATTCGCACGCCGTCGCTGGCGCAAAAAGTCGCGAATCTCAGCGGCGGTAATCGCCAGAAAGTCGTGCTGGCGCGTTGGTTGACAACGAACTGCCGCGTGTTGATTTTCGACGAGCCGACGTGGGGCGTCGATGTCGGCGTCAAACGCGAGATTCATGCGTTGATTCGCAACCTCGCTGCCGAAGGCCGCGCCATCATTGTCATCTCTTCGGATTTGCCGGAAGTGATGAGTCTCGCTGATCGCCTCGGCGTGATGTGGGAAGGGCAATTAGTTGGCACTCTCGCGCGCGAGGAGGCAACGCAGGAGAAGATTATGCATCTGGCGACGGGACATGACATCGAAGGCAAATTTCATGGCGCCGGTTTGAGCCGTGCAGCTTAGTTCAAAATTTTTTGAAGATATACTGAATATGCCCGAACTTAGCCGATTTTACGGTCTGGTCGTTTTTATGAACTATAACGATCATACGCCGCCACATTTTCATGCAAAGTATCAAGAACAGGAAGTTACAATCGAGCTTTAAACCGGTATCGTGCAGGGAAAAATGTCAAAGCGTGCATTGCGAATGTTACTTGAGTGGTCAGAAAAATATCAAGATGATTTACTGAAAAATTGGGAATTTTCGAGAAGGCGTGAACCTTTAGTAAAGATTCCACCTTTGGAATAGGAGCGTAATATGTTTTTGCATGTTACAAGTGTTACCTATTTAGTCGACTACAGATTGCGGCTGGAGTTTAATAACGGCATCGTCAAAGACGTTGATTTAAAGGATGAATTATATGGCGCAATGTTTACGCCGTTAAAAGACCTGATGTTATTCAAAGAAGTCGCCGTGAATCCTGATACCAATACGATTGAGTGGTCAAACGGAGCTGATTTTGCGCCTGAATTTCTGTATGAGGCTGGTCAAGAGGTAAAGATGGCGGCATAAGTTGTGGCTGTTAACGGCCATGGTTAATGTAAAATTTTTTTATGACAAAGACGGCAATACCCTGACCGTGTGGTTTGGCGATCCGCAAGATGAATATAGCTGCGAAGAAACCGGCGACGAAGTGGTTTTAATGAAGGACATGACTGGGCGCGTAATTGGTTTCGAGAAATTGAATTTTATGATTGCTTGGCCGCAACCGCTGCGAGTAGCTTTTGAAACGGTCGCGGCTTGAGAATTGAATCAATTAAAAATGATCAAATTTCGAGGGAGTGAGTGAACCAACCGGCCGCGCAACAAATTCGGCTAACCTCGTCTGAACGAGCAGACCTCAATTTGTCTGCGACAGCGCCAAGAAATTTGGACATGCGGCCATACTTGCAGCATATCCAAGAGTACGGCATCTTCGTTGTTTTCATTATCGAATTTCTATTCTTTGCCCTGACTTCGGAACACTTCCTCACGCCCGCGAACCTGATCAATGTCACGCTCCAGACTTCCATCATCGCGATTATTGCGGTCGGCATGACCTTCGTTATTCTCACGGCGGGCATTGATTTGTCTGTCGGCAGTCTGGTCGCGTTGACCGGCGTAATTGCCGCGTGGATTTTGAAATTTAATTTGCCGCCGGAAATCGGATTGAGTTTGGCGATTGCCGGCGGCTTGCTCGTCGGCGCGCTTTCCGGAGCGATCGCCGGATTTTTTATCACGACTTTTCGCGTCACGCCGTTCATCACCACGCTGGCGTTGATGACGATCTGGCGCGGCCTCGCGTACATTTGGGCCGAAGGCCGTCCCATCTGGGGCCTGCCGCCGATTTTTGATGCGCTCGGCAGCGCCCGTATTTTTGAAATTCCGTTTCCGAGCCTCGTGATGCTGGCCGTTTACCTTCTCGCCTGGTTCACCTTGCAGCATACGAAATTCGGGCGTAATGTTTACGCGGTCGGCGGCAATGCCGAAGCCGCACGATTAGCCGGCATCGCCACGCGCAAAACTTTGTTGCTCGTTTATATCATCTGCGGCGGCCTCGCCTCTTTGAGCGGCATACTGCTCGCCTCGCGCATGTCGAGTGGGCAGCCGAATGCGGGGCAGATGTACGAGCTTGACGTGATCGCTGCCGTCGTCGTGGGTGGCACCAGCCTGTTCGGTGGACGCGGTTCCGTCGTGGGCACGTTCATCGGCGCCATGCTCATCGGCGTTTTACGCAACGGCTTGAATCTCACCGGCGTCGGCAGCTATGTGCAGCAAGTCGTTTTAGGTGTCGTTATTTTGCTCGCGGTTTTGTTGGACCAACTAAAAAAACGCGAGATTTGAGTTAAATATTCTAATGAACCCATACAGCGATGAGGACCAACGCATAAAAAAGTTTTTCGCTGCGGTTCCCATTTCGTTGCAAATTATCAGTGCAGTCATTTTCGTTGACGCGAGGGAGAAATGTCACGTATACCGCCATTTGGGCCAGTTGATTATCAACCAAAGGAAGCCCAGGTTATGTCCAAAACGATTCGCCATCGGCTACACGTCGTTTCCCATACCCATTGGGATCGCGAGTGGTACAGCCCCTTTCAACAATTCCGCCAACGGTTGGTGCGTCTCGTCGATCGTTTGCTGGATTTAATGGAGCGCAATGCCGAATACCGTTATTTTGTGCTCGACGGCCAATCAATCGTGCTGGAAGATTATTTCGCGATTCGGCCGGAAAATCGCGAGCGGTTCCGCGCTTTGGTGCAAGCCGGGCGCATCGAAACCGGCCCGTGGTATGTTTTGCCCGACGAGTTTCTGGTCAGCGCCGAAGCGCTCATTCGCAATTTGCAAATTGGCCACCGCGTGGCGAGCGAACACGGCGGCGTGATGAAAGTCGGTTACATGCCGGATTCGTTTGGGCATATCGCGCAAATGCCGCAATTGCTGCGCGGCTGCAATATCGACAACTTTGTTTTTTCACGCGGCCTCGGTGATGAAGATGAACGCCTCGGCACGGAGTTTTTGTGGGTCGCGCCGGACGGCAATCGCGTGTTGGCCATCTATCAAATCAACGGCTATTGCAACGGCACCGAGCTTGGTTTTGAAGGCGTTGGCGAACATGCCGGTGAGACGCCGCGTTTGGATGTGTTCCTGGATCGTTTGTATCAAGAGATTAACAAAATCGGCCAAGCCGCCAAGCCCGCGAGCGACGGCAGCAAACACCTTCTCATCAATAACGGCTGCGATCATCTGGAGCCGCAGCCGGAGTTGCCGAAAATGTTGAGCTACGCCAATTCCGTGCTCAAAGATAGCGCCCTCGAGCACACGACGTTTTCGCGTTTCATTGCCACGCTGCGGCGCTCCGGTCTGTCGTTCCCCAATCACTCCGGCGAGTTGCACGGCAGCAAACGCCAGTACGTGCTCTCTGGCGTCTTCTCGGCGCGCGTTTATTTGAAACAACAGAACGATGCTTGCGAAATGTTGCTCGCGAATCTCGCCGAGCCGTTGGCCACGCTCGCGTGGTTGCGCGCCGGCGCCAATCATGGTTCCGGATTTTTAAATCAGGCCTGGAAAAAGCTGCTGCAAAATCATCCGCATGATTCGATTTGCGGCTGCAGCATTGATGCGGTGCATCGCGAAATGCTGGGCCGTTTCGACGAAGCTCGCCAGATCGGCGAAAATGTTGTCGAGGCGGCGCTCGAGAGCTTGGCGCAACGCGTGCGGCGTCCCAGCGCCTCGCCAGAAACACCGAGTTTCATCGTTGCCAATCCCGCGGCCGCCCCGCGCCGCGAAGTGATGCGGGCGCTGGTGCTGCTGCCGCCGGGACGTCTGCCGAAAACGCTGGCAGTTTGCGACAGCAACAGCCAACCGTTGCCCACCCACGTGATTCGTTCGTGGCCCATCGCTTCGCGCGAAGATTATCATTTGCCCGAAGCCTTTGCCAAACTCGGCCAAACGCTGGGACAGCATCCGCTCACTTTTGCCAGCAAGCGCGCGCATCTGCTGCAGGATCGCACGAATTTTCATCTCGACGCAGCCAAAGAGGGAACGCCGTGGCATGTGGCGGAAGTTGAATTTCTCACGCCGGAACTGGCGCCGGTGAGTTACCGGACTTTTTCCGTGCGTCCGGTTGAAGCAGAGAAGGTGAAAACTGTTGAGGCCACCGAAGCCGTGCGCGTGAAAGGCAATGTTGTGGAGAATGCGTTTATTCGGGTAAAATTTTTCCCGGATGGCAGTTTTGATTTGTTGGACAAAATCAGCAAGCGTCTACATCAACGCTGCAATGTTTTTGAGGACACCGAAGACGTCGGCGATGAGTACGATTATTCTCCGGCGCCCAAGAGCCAGACGGTTTGGAGTCGAGGCCGCAAAGGCAAACTGCGTGTCGTGCAGCATTCGGACTTGGCCGCGGAAATCGAAGTGACGCTGAATCTGCCGCTGCCGGCGGAGTTTGATCGCATTGCCAAACCCAAAGGCGGGCGCAGCAAGAAGCTCGTACAATGTCCGCTCGAAATTCGTTTCACCATCACGGCAACGACGCCGTATGTCGCGGTGCGCACGACGTTTCAAAATTTGGTGCGCGATCATCGCCTGCGGGTGCATTGCCATGCGCCGCTCGCGACGAACAATTCGTTGGCAGGCCAACAGTTTTATGTGATTGAGCGCCCGCTGAAAAAACCTGCCGGCAAAAATTGGCTGCAGCCGCCAAGCCCGACCGAGCCGATGCAGCATTTTTGTGCCGTCGAAGATCGCAAGAGCGGACTCGCACTGCTTACGCAGGGTTTGTATGAATACGAAGCCAACCGCGCAGGGAAAGACACCTCGCTCATTCTCACTTTGCTGCGCGCCGTCGGTTGGCTGTCGCGGAATGATTTGGCCACGCGCCCGAGACACGCCGGCCCGGCTTTCCCCACGCCGGAAGCGCAATGTCAAGGCCCGCAGGTTTTTGAATATGCTATTATGCCGTATTCCGGCAATTGGGAGAAAGCGAATGTGCCCACTTGGGCGCAGCGTTTCCGCGTGCCGCTGTTGGAGAAAGTCTGCCGCGGCGCCAGCCCGACCGGCAGCATTTTACCGGCAGATTTTTCCTTGTTCCGTTCCGAACCGGATTCGCTCGTGATCACCGCCGTGAAAAAATGCGACGCGCGCGACACGGTTCTTGTTCGCCTCTACAACGCCTCTTCACAACGCGTGCGCGGCAAACTCCACTGGGGCATGCCCGTGTCACA
>CAYZFF010000067.1:8439-15359 GCA_964477305.1 uncultured Cytophagia bacterium | reverse complement strand
TTGAGTTGACAATATTACGAACGGTAGAAACCGAGGTATTATTGGCAAGTTTCGTGGGGTCTTCATTATCAGCCGTTACAGCCGCGCTATTAACGAGCAAATTGGTTCCCACCGGCATTCGCGCTGCGACGTTGGCGCGAAAGGTAAAACTCGCACTCGCCAGCGGCGATAAACTTGTTATTGTCCACAACACCGAATCGAGGTTGGCTCCCGCGGGAAGGGGCTGAAAGTTACTCGCGCGCACGGAGTCCGGCAAAAAGTTTGTGAGGCGAACATTGCGCGCTGTAATGAATCCGGCGTTGGTCACTACAACGCGATAATCGATGTTCGCGCCACTTTTAACAAAATACGTCGTGTCATTGCCGGCCACGGCAAACGAATCGGTTTTGACAAACTGCGTGACGGCGAGGTCCGTGAAGGTGGGCAGCGGCGCCGTGGAAACCCGAACGGTGTCGCGCACAGTGTTGTTGGCGGGGGTGTTATCATTGCGCGCCGAAGTCGTGAGGCGGCTGATGAGACGCTGCAACGAGGGCGGCGCATTTGCGGCAAATTCCGCCGTGACCATGATCGAATCGGCCGCACCGGCCTCAAGCCGTGCAATTTGCCAAACCAGTGAATCAGGCGTCGTATAAAAAGGAAGCTTCGTGGCGCTCATGAAATTCACCGATGGCGGCAACAACTGATTGAGCCGAATGCTCTCAGCGCGCTCGGGGCCGAGGTTGCGCACGCGCAGCCGATAGGTGTAGCGGTCTCCGGGCCGCACGGCCTTCACCGGCTTGCCATTTTCTAAAATCACCAGATCCGTAACCGAAGTCAACCCCGGCGCTAAATCCGTCAATTGCAGCGCTGGGCCGGCCGGCACAAAATAATCGCCATTGGCGCTGCCGAGACGCGATAACTCGTCGAAAACCGTGAGGTCCAAACGGCGCCAAGTGCCGTTGCGCACCGGGTCCGGCGAACTATACGCCAGCATATAAAAATTTTGCGTAAGCGCCGCGAGCCGCTTGTAAATACTGGTGAAGGTTGCCGAGTCGTTGGTTTGAAAAAACAGGCCGCCGGTTTGCCGGGCAATGTTGATAAGCGCGGTCGGATCGGTGGCGTCCCCGAGTGCAATGATGTGGATCGGAATATTGTAAGTTTTGGCGCTGTCAATTGCGGCCTGTTCCGTGGTGCGCGATTCATTGTCGTAGCCGTCGGTGTAAAGAATGATCGCGCGCCGCGTTTTTTCCAGCTTGGTTTGTTGAATGGCAAATTGCAGGGCGTCGTAAATGGCCGTGCCCGGGCAGGTGTCGGTGCTCGCAATTTTGGCGCGAAGGGCCACGTAGTTGTTTGCGCTCGTAAAGCCAACCGAGTCTTTAACCGAACCGCAAAATTGAACCAGGCCGGCGCGATCTACACCCGGACGGAGTTCATCGAGAAAAGCGAGATTACCGGCTTTGGCGTTGGATAACTCTTCAATCATCGTGCCGCTAACGTCCATCACCAGCATCGTACTGGTTGGAAATGGCCGGCTCTTGCGAAACTCCGTAAACAACGGCGCGGGAATCCGGTCAAAAATATTGGGGTTCGGCGGAAACGAGCGATTATCGCGATGAAATTCGACGCCGCGCTTCCAGAAGTCTGCCACCGGCAGCCCAACGTCGGCCATATCTTGTGGCGCCAACCACCGTGAGGTGCTGGCCAGGCCGAGGATCGGATTGCCGTCGTTATCGGTGACGGTTATGGTTGCGATCACCGGATACGGAAACGCCGAGGTCAAACCGCGCGCCGTAATCTCCCCGTTAATGGAGATATTGGTGACATGAACATCGAGATTGTTTTGTCCCGCCGCTGTGGAAAAACATCCCAGGATCAGCGAAAGCGCAAAAAATTTGCGCCAAAACGGGTGAATCGAAGATTCGTTCAAATTCATGCAGAATCGTCGCATCGAATGATGGAAAATGATTGCTCCGGCCCCTGACACTCGCCCAAATTTCGGCAGGACATTCCTGCGGCGTTGCTCACAGGGTCGCTCCGCGCGCGTCTGCCTTGGCTGGTTAAATTATTACAACTTTGTCAATCTTAACGAAATATTTCAAAAAAAGCAAGTGTTTTCTATTATTATATTATCATCGTGCCTGTGATAGTGGCGCCAGGACAATTAAGCCGTTGATTTTATATCGTGCCAAAAATTTTTCGATTTCATGATACTCCTGCAAAAACCATTAGGGAAATTATTAAAAAAAGCGTATCATCATTGTATGCAAAAAAACCTTGCTTTTTTAAGCCGCCAGTCTGATCTTCTTACATGAGATTTTCCAGTGACCGGAACGGCCCGCTGGATCGTTCCGCTCGTCCACACTATTTTCCACGAGGCAAATTCCGCATGAAAGCAAAATTAATTCATGTTTTAGCGGCCGCTTTTTTTCTTGGCGCATGCCCCCTGGCGCTCTGGGCGCAAGGCTTCGGTCAAAATAAAATTCAATATCAAACCCGCCAATGGCAATTTATTCAATCGGAACACTACGACATCTATTTTTACAAAGGCGGCGCCACCGCGGCAAAATTTACCGCGGCAGTCGCCGAGTCATCATATCATCAAATCAGCCGGTTGCTCAATTTTAAAATGCAATCGCGCACGCCGATCCTGGTTTATAACTCGCACAATGATTTTGAAGAAACCAATGTCAGCCCCGAAATTCAAGATGAGTCCGTCGGCGGTTTTACGGAATTTTTTAAAAATCGCGTCGTGCTGCCGTATGAAGGCTCGCTGGAACAATTTCGCCATGTGATTCATCACGAGTTGACGCATGCGATGCATTTGCAATTTTTTTACGGCACCGGCGCCGGCGCAGCCATTCGCGGCATTTCCGGTTTTGCGTGGCCGCTGTGGTATGGCGAAGGCCATGCCGAATATTTTGCGCGCCGCTGGGATGCGGAATCCGACAACTTCATCCGCGACGCCGTCGTCTCCGAATACCTGCCGCCGATTCCGCAGCTCAATGCGTTTCTCGCCTACAAAGGCGGACAAGCCTTGATTTATTGGATAGAGCAACGTTACGGCGTCGAGAAGGTCACCAAATTCAACCAGACCCTGCGCCGCGTGAAGAATGTTGACCGCGCGATTCGTGAGGCCTTCGGCATGTCGATGGAAGACTTCAGCGACGCCTGGCATAAGGGCATGCGTGAAGAATATTGGCCGGAAATCACGCGCCGCACCGCGCCGGCGGATTTGGCGACGCAAGTCACCAACCATGTTAAAAACGATGCTTTCATCAACAACAGTCCGGCATTAAGCCCGAGCGGCGATCGCCTCGTGTATATCAGCGATCGCGCCGGCAAATTTGATATCTACGTGACGTCGACGCTCGACATCAAAAAGCCGCAGCGGTTGGTGAGCGCGCAAAAACAAAGCGGCTTGGAAGAATTGCATTGGTTGCGTCCCGGCATCACCTGGTCGCCGGACAGCAAGAGCATTGCATTTGCCGCCAAAGCCGGCGCCCATGATGCTATTCACCTTGTTGATGTTGAACGCAGCAAGATCATTCGCACGTACCAGCCGAAATTAGACGGCCTGTGGTCGCCAGCCTGGTCACCGGACGGGTCAAGCATTGCCTTCATGGGCATGAAAGACGGCCGCAGCGACATTATGCTGTTAAATTTAGAGACCAGTGAAATTTCATTGGTGACCAACGACGCGTTCAGCGATCTCGACCCGGCATGGTCGCCCGACGGCAAAACGATTGCATTTGTTTCCGACCGCGGCGCGTTTACTGGACAAGTCGGCGAGGTGTTGCCGTTGGCAGATTTTGCCAACACTGATATCTTTTTGATTCACCCCGACGGCACCGGCCTGGAACAAATTACCACCAGCCCGTATGCCGAGAAATCACCCGCGTTCTATCACCATGCGGATTCACTGTTGTTTGTTTCCGATCGCAACGGCATTGACAATATTTATTTGTATGCCCGCCAGAGGCGTACGGAAAAACCGCTCACCAATTTGCTCACCGGCGCCAATCAACTGGCGGCTTCCATCGGAGGCGACCGCGTGGCGTTCACGGCGTTCGCGCGCGGCGGCTATGATATTTTCCTGTGGAAAAGCCCATTTGAATATGCCGACACCCTGCGCAGCCTGCCACTGACGCCATTTCGCGAACGCGAAAAAAAACAGGACCGCGACTTTTTACGTCTCACGCAGGCTGGCGCTGACGTTGGTATGCCGACGCTGGATCGCGAGACGCGACCGTACAATAAATTTGTGTTCGACCACGATTTTCGTTCCGGTAAAATCGGCACCGCGGCCAACGGCGCCGCCGTGGTCATTGCGCCGGACAAACGTTTGGATCCGGATGGCTCGTTCAAAATTCAAAAATACCGCCGGAAGTTCAGCATCGATTACGCCGGCGGCGCCGGCGGTTACGATCCGTTTTTCGGCCTGCAGGGTTACACGCAGTTTTACATCAGCGACCTGGCCGGCAATCAACAGGTCGGCATCGGCATCAACCTCATTCGCGATCTTTCCAACAGTGATTTTTATTTAAGCTGGCTCAACCTGGCGCGCCGCGCGGCGATTGGCGTGCAATTTTTTCATGTGGCAAATTTTTTCCAGACTAATCTCGACGTCACGCGCGTGCGCAATCTCGGTGCGGAAATCGGCATGGCCTATCCGCTGTCGCGTTTCAAACGCGTGGAAGTGGGCTTGAATTTCACCCATCTGCGCGAGCAAAATCTCGGTTTCTTTTTTGAGCAATTGCCGACGCGCGTGACCAACGCGTTTCCGCTGACCGTGGCATACGTTTCCGATAACACGCATTTTCGTTTCTTCGGCCCGTTCACCGGCACGCGCTATCGCGCCGGCGTCATTTTCGCACCGGACTTCGGCTCGCGCGTGGTGTCATTCCAAACCGGTTTTGTGGATTTTCGCAATTACTTCGGTATTTCGCGCGACTTCGGCGTGGCGTGGCGCGTCAGCGGCGGCGTCAGCGGCGGCGATAATCCGATGCGATTTTTCCTCGGCGGCGTGGACAACTGGCTCAATTATAAATTCGGGCAAAACCTCGATGCGTTTAACATCACGGATTTCTATTTCAGCCAATTTGTGACGCCGTTGCGGGGCGCCGATTATTATGAGATGATCGGCACACGTTACGCGCTGTTGAATGTGGAATTACGCGTGCCGCTGGTGGATTATTTCATTGCGCGCTTTCCGCTGCCGCTCGGCATCGCCGGCATTCGCGGCGCCGGCTTTCTCGACGTCGGCTCGGCGTGGAATTCCGACCAACGTTTTCGCGCCACCGAAAAGAATGCCAACGGTGAAACCGTGCTGCGCGATCTCGTCGCCGGCTACGGCTGGGGCTTTCGCGCCAATCTTGGCATTTTTCTGCTCCGCATGGATGCCGTTTGGCGCACCAATCTGGCCGGCAGCAGCAAGCCGCGCTATCTGTTTTCGTTCGGGACGGACTTTTGATTATAAAGACACAAAACGTAAAGATGTAAAACATAAAAAGTTAATACCCACAACTCATTTTAACCACGACGCGAAGACACTAAATTTATTTTCTTTTGCGTGACTTTGTGTCTTGGTGGTTTCAAAAAATGCGGGCTTTAAAAGCCTTTTCTTTGCGGCTCTCTTTTCATGATCAATTTTAAAAAAGTTTCGCTGCCAGATTCAGGAGAAGTAATAATGTATAAATTTTTGCGAATAAGCGCGATTTTGTTGCTTGGCTTCGTCATGGGTTGTGGTTCGGGAGCGCGCAACCCCAACCGCTCCAATCGTTTTGGCGCCGGCCTGGTGATGAGCGCCCGCATCGTCAATCTACCCGCTGCCGCAAAGGATAAAGGCAAGGTTGTTTTCATTGCGGAAATGCGCTACCCCGATTTACAATTCATCCGGACCGGCAATGGTTACGCTGCGGAAGTAGAGTTGACCTTTTCCCTGCAGGAAAAAGGCCGACCCGAAAGCGTGCGGCTGATCGATCGCCGCCGCAAAATCGATTTGACCAATTTTAATGAAACAATTGACCGCGAAAAAAGCCTGCGGGTGGTGGAAGAAATAATCGTTCCCAGCGGCGAATACGTCGCGAGCGTAGCGCTCACGGATCGGTTCGCCAGAAACAGCGGCACCCTCACTGAAAGCGGCCAGGTGCAGGATTTTCTCACGAAACTGCACCTCAGCGATCTGCTGCTCACCACCGATTCACTGGCGCGCTTCCAACCGGAGAAACTGATTTCATTTCGCCAAAATCGTTTCAAGGAAGATTTTTACACGCTCTTCGCGCTGGGCGGCTTGCAAGCCGGCAAGCCCGTGCAATTGCATTACGAGCTGCTCGATGGCGAAAACAAATCGCTGTTCAAGCGGCAAGTCGATTTTGTCGCGCCCGAAATGATCGTTTACACTTCGCTGCCAATTCCAGCGGATAAACTTGCGATGGGCGTCACGCATCTCAAAGTTTTTGCAGAACAAAACGGCGTCAAGGCCGAAGGCACGTTATCCATTTACGCCAATGTCGGCATCAGTCCGCAGCAGGGGCAGAATATCAGCTCCATCATCGAGCCGATGCGCTACCTGATGGATAACAAAGATTGGCAAGCGCTGAAAGACGCTGATCCGGAGGAGCGCACCAAAATTTTTAATGCCTTTTGGGCCGCGCGCCAGCCGCTGCTGACCAATAAGCCTGATGAGAATCCTTTGTTGGCAGAATTTTTTATCCGCGTGCAGGAGTCCAATTTGCGTTTTCGTTGGGCCAGCATTGAAGGCTGGAAATCCGACCGGGGCCGCGTTTTTATTATTTACGGCGATCCCGATAATGTGCAACGCCAGCGCTCCACCCGCAGTAATGCCATTTACGAAACGTGGACGTATGCTGAAATTGGCCGGCAATTCGTGTTTTATGATATTAATAATGATGGCGATTTTCGCCTGATTTCCGGCGGTTGAG
>CAYZFF010000067.1:5731-8339 GCA_964477305.1 uncultured Cytophagia bacterium | reverse complement strand
CGCTTCGATCTTCAACTAATCGCGAAGCCGTGATTGGCAACGGCCTCATGTTTTGGGAAATTCTCTACACGCCAATAAAATCCCAAAACCAATATCCTCACCCCGGCAGCGCCGGAGACGGCTCTGCCTACATTTTTTCATCAAACTTTTATTGCATTTCTTCCGTCTATCTAAATAACTATGGGTTTAGTTAAATTTGTGTTTTAAGCTTAATTCAGTATAAAAGGAGTAAAGATGATGCAAATCAATAAACGCACGTTGCTGATCGCAACGCTGCTGATCGGCGGATTTCTCGGCGGCCTCATCGTCGCGGCCCACACCGAAATGACGCCGGCAAGCTTTGCGCAAGAGAAAACGCAATCACCGTCCCCCAAGTTCAACGCCGCGCAGGGCCGGTTAATTTTACAACAATTCAGTGCCGCCTTTGAAGAAGCCGCGGCGAGAGTCAATGCTGCGGTGGTGCCGATTTTTAGCGAACAAACCGTTGAGAGCCGCGGGACGAGGCGCATTCCCAATGATCAGTTTCGCGATTTCTTCGGCGACGAATTTTTTCGCCGTTTTTTCGACAACCCCAACGGCGATAACGGCGACCAGCGCGTGCGCGGCTTGGGTTCGGGCGTAATCATGAGCAAAGACGGCTATATTTTGACGAACAATCATGTCATTCGCGAGGCGGATAAAGTCACGGTCATGCTCGGCGAAAATAAAAAGTACACGGCCAAAGTTATTGGCAGCGATCCGGCCACCGACTTGGCGGTGATTAAAATCGACGCGACGAATTTGCCGGCCGCCACGCTGGGCAATTCCGATGCGGCGCGCATTGGGCAATGGGTGATTGCCGTCGGCAATCCATTTGAGTTGTTGCACACGGTGACCGCCGGCATTATCAGTGCCAAAGGCCGCTCGACCGCGGGTCTCAATTTAGCCTATCAGGATTTTATTCAAACCGACGCGTCGATCAATCCCGGCAATAGCGGCGGCGCGTTGGCCGATCTTGACGGCAATGTGATCGGCATCAACACGGCCATTAGCACGCCTTCCGGCGGCAGCGTCGGCATCGGCTTTGCGATTCCGATCAACATGGCGAAACAAGTGATGGATGAATTGATTGCGCAGGGCAAAGTGACGCGCGGTTATCTCGCCTTGGTGCCGCAGGATATTGACGAGAGCATGGCGAAAGCGTGGAAATTGAAGAGCACCGAAGGCGCCCTCGTCGGCGATGTCACGCCGCGCGGCCCGGCAGATAAAGCCGGCATTCAGCGCGGCGATATTATCACGAGCTTCAACGGCAAAAAAATTCTCAACAGCACTCAACTGCGCCAGACCGTGGCGCAGGCCGATCCGGGCGAAACCGCTAAAGTCAACCTGCTGCGCGATGGCCGTGAAATGCCGGTGTCCGTGGTTTTAGGCGAGCGCCCCAAAGATCCCGGTGATCGCAATGAGCCGGACGAAGACGCGCCCGAAGAAACCTCCGGAGAAAAACTCGGGCTTGCAATTCAAACGCTCACGCCGGAAATGGCGCAACAGTTGGGTTATCGCAACGATGACGGTGTGATCATTAGCAGCGTCACTTCCGGCAGTCCCGCCGATGAAGCCGGCTTGCGGCGCGGCGATTTAATCAGAGAAGTCAACCGGACCGAAGTGAGCACAGCGCCGGAATTTAAACGCTTAATCTCACGCCTCGAAAGCGGTGACAGCGCCGTTCTGCTCATCAACCGTCGTGGCCAGAACACATTTTATGCGGCGATTCAAGTGCCGTAAAACGAAGTCTTCATTTTTATCCATTAAAAAAGAACTCCCGTTGCAATGAAGTATTTGCAACGGGAGTTTTTCGTTTGGCGAATTTACTATTTCTAAACCGGGCGGTTGAATTTCACGGCTTGCGCCAAAGTTCCGGCCGGTTCTTTGATTTCGCTTTCGGCTTGGCGTCAACTGGCGGCAAATCCGCCGGGGTTTTGATTTCGAATTCATCCAAACCGACGAACACCGTGTCGCTGACGGTGCGAGAAATGTAGAGCAAATCATAAATCGTGGTGTCGGCGACGACCAGCGTGTCTTGGTAGGTCACGGAAAGGACATCGTAGGAGGTGACGGTATCCGGCATCGCCGGCGGGGCGGCGGCATAACTCAAGCGGTTTGCTGAATACCCCCACATTTCAAACGTGGCGGTTTTGGCGTCACGCTCAAAATAAATTTTTATCGGTGACTCTTTGTAATTGCGATTCAAACCGCGCAGCAGCGCGGCGAGAATGCCGTTTTGCGCGGCGTCGCTTTTCGTGCCCTCAAAAACCTCGGGCGGGCTATTCTGCGTCACAATCTGATAATTGGCGGTAAACTTCCAGCCGTTCATCACCTTCTGCGCCGTATCCGAAGGCGTCGGCACATAAATGCGCTCCGACGGATAACACTTGACGAGATCTTCAACGCCAAAGCCGTTGCCGGTGGCGTCGATAATTTCCATTTTGGTAACGGCCGTGTCGGTAATGAGAAATTCGAATAGAAAAAACTGAATCAAATTTTGATCGACAACAGAAGCGACACGAATCATTTTTTGATCAACCGTCGTGCCGTTCTGCGCCGTTGCCGATGGAATCGGCAAAATAAATAG
>CAYZFF010000067.1:0-5631 GCA_964477305.1 uncultured Cytophagia bacterium | reverse complement strand
TTGGCAGCCTTTTATCCGGGGGGCCAAAACGGGTTTTGAATTTACCGTACATCTCTATTTGAAATTGAGACTTCATTTCTCTTTTGCTATGAACAAATTTAATTCGAGGCTCGCTGCCCTTGGGCCAATTTGCGATAGCGCTCAAAATATTGCCGGGCTTCGTCGAATTTGCCCTGTCGTTTGAGCGATTGCGTCGCCAGCTCCAGCGCCGCCACTTCATCCCGGCGATCGAGTTGCCCGGAAAGTTTGAGTGCCTGTTTCACAAAGTTTTCCGCGCGCGGCGGATCATTAACCGCGAGCTTGCCCAATTCCAAATAACTTTTCGCGCGATAGTTCCAATCGAGCAGGGACGATTGTTGAAAATAAGTTAAAGCGGTAGTAAATTTTTTAGCGACGAGCATTTTTTGCCCTTGATTAAAGCACATGGCGCCGTAGCTGTCGATATATTTTTGATAGAGGGTATCGGCCACCACCGCCAGAGAATCGCGGCCGCGCGCCTGCACCACGGTTTGCATGATGTGCAGGGCCTCTTCCTCGTGCTGCAAATAGTTAAACTCAAGAGTGGCAAGCCGCCAGCCGATTTCCCGCCGCGTGCGCGTCGTGCGTAAATCCGGCAACAGTTTGCGAAAACCTTTGGCCGCATCGGCAAATTTGCCGGCGTCCATGCGCGCAAATAACGAATCGCGTTTTTCCGAAGCGGGAATGTTGCCGTCGTCCCAATTGATCCATTTAATATTATTTTCTGCGGCCGCACGGCTTTCCGGCGTTGGCGAAATCTCCTGGGCGCGATGCAAAACGTAGAGCGCCGAATCAGCGTCCAGCAGCTTGATATAGGATTCACCCTGATAGTATAAATACAAAAACATTGCCCCGCTATCAGTGACGGCGGTAATGTTAGTCGCATTCAGTTCACGGCCAGCCGGCACATTGAAAGCCGTTGTAGCTTTGAGCACCTGTTCAGCTTTCACAAAATTCTGCAACGCAATCGGATATTTCTTCAACGCCATGTAACAATCGCCGAGACGAGCATACAAGGCATGTTGATCTCTTTGCAGCCGCGTCAAATGTTCGAGAATACCAATGGCTTTAATGTAATTCTGCTCGTTCAAATAACGTCTGGCCAACTGTTGGTAGGTTTTGGCAAGCCAGAGCTTCGTATTGTTGTCAAAAGGGTTGTATTGCAAAGAAATTTCAAAAATAGCGCGGGCTTTATCCAACGCGACCAACGCCTGCCGCCGCACATCCGCAGGATCTCCTGAGGCCGCCGCCTGTTTGTCGAGTTCCACCGCCTGTTTCAAGCTGCGGCCGGCTTCGTTGAATTTTTCAATCGCCGCAACGGAATCGACCACGCCAGTGCTGTCGGTTTGGCCCTCGAGAATTTTCCACAACTGTTCGCTGCGTTCAAAGCGGACCACCGCCGAATCCGCGACGCGTTTCGCGCGCACCTGCTGCGGATGCTCGACAAATAATTGCCTGGCCATTCTTTGCGAAGCCATAGCCACGCTGGTGTCGACGCCGACGGGAATTTCGAATTTTCCATCTTTGGTTTTGATAACTTTGCTCTTCGGCGTGCCGGCGCAGGAACAAAGCACAACGGCAGCCAATATCATCAGGATGAAATCGTAGCGGCCGCGAAAAAAATCAATATTATATTTCATAAATTATTTTTTGCTTCGTTAACAAAACATAAAAATTTTTAACACCAATACTCACCCCAACTGCAAATATTCTTTTTCTCCTTTTGTCTTTTTTGATTTGTCATCCGCCAACTTCGCCCTTCACCGTGTCCCACCAGGAGAGAAAAATTTGATAAAATTCCTGCGAACGCCGGTCTGAGGCTTCGCGCATCACCGAACCAAACAACAGCACCTCACCGGTGGGTTGACGTTCCAGCGAACCCGTGCGAAGATAGTTGCTCTGTTTTTTAAAACCTTGATCAATTAAATAAGTAATATTATTGCCTTCCGCCAGGCACACCCGAATTTCATACGTCGCATCGACACAGAGCAGAAAAATTTCAAACTGGCGTCCGCCGGCGACAAATCGCACCGATGTCGTTAAGTTGCCGGATTGATAACCCATAAAACGGTTGACGACATCCGACAGCGCCGCCGGGTGTTTGCGCATCCATTCCACCAGGGCGCGATAAATCGGCGTGAAATTGTCATATCCGCCAAGTTGGTCAAAATTTTTGAGCGTCACTTTCGCCGTCGCTTCATTGACGGCCCGGCCACGCGTCGAGCCTTGCTCGCGCTTGGAGCCGCTGCCTCCAGTTCCACCGGGAACGCCAAGTCCCGCATCAATTGCGCCTGAGCCATTGCCCGCAACACCGCTGCCACTGCCAACTCCGGCGTCGGCCGTGCCGCCGCTGCCAAGCAAAATACCATTGCTTTTGCTATTGTTTCCACCAAACCCGCGACCCCGGCCTTGACCGGGCAAAGTCGTTTGCAAACTCGGACCATCAAGGCTCAGGTCGCCATCGAGAGTTGTATCGGTTTCTTTTACCGTTGGCATGACGTCGCGAGTGACGACTCGCGTATCGGTAACACCCGTGCCTCGTGCTGCAACGCGCGGCGGCGCCGCCACCGGCGTGCCCATTCCCAAATCGTCTAACTCTGCGGCAAGATTCATTCGCGCCGGCGCGCCTTGTGATCCTGCCAGCCCGGCGGTTTCCGGAAACTCACTCGGAAACCCCGAAGGCGAACCGCTGGCCGGACCCAAACCTTCGGCCTCGGTTCTGGGCGCTTGATAAGTGATCTCTGGTTTTTCTTCCGGCTCACTAAATTTTATGATCTCGGCGTATTTATCAATCAGATTGACCTTGATGCTGCGCTCTTCCGGAATGGAATAAAGGTCGTACGTCCGATATGCGATGAGGGCGACAACATGTAAAATTAATGAGATCAGTAATCCGCGTGCGAGATAGTCGCGGCTGCTTGCTTTGATTTCCGGCGCACCATAACCGGTGAAGTTGGTGATAATAAATTCCGACATAACCTTTCCCAAAAGTTTCGCATTATAAATTAATTTTTTCCAGGAAACTTTTCAACTGAAAACTCAGCGATTCAAAATCACTTTCACGTCATCCGCCGGCTGTTGCAAGCCGTCAAATTTGCGCGCGACGCGAATCGTGATCGTGCGTTGAAATTTTTTAACGTAAAACCGGCCGGCCGGCGAATTGAACAGCGCGTCATTTTGCGCCTGCCACGTTAAGGCATAACGATAATAACCGGGCGCCACGACTTTGCCCGCGTCGTCGCGCCAATTCCACACGAGCTGTTGCGGGATATGGCCTTCGCCTTCCATTTTCCAAACGGGCGCGCCGTTTTCTTTTTCCACAATCAACTGCCAGCGTTTAGGCGGCGCGGAAAAATTCGCGGTAGCGATGTGAAAGATGGCCGCCGACGGATTGAGCGCCAGCACTTCTTCGCGCGGCACAATAATGCGATTGCCGGCGCGGCGATACGTCCGCAAACTATCGAGGCGCGTTGCAAAATTCGGCTCGCCGATTTGCACTTTGTTCAAACCAGGCAACGTCTTTTCGTTGAGATAGTTGCGCAAACCGAGCGCGCGGGATTTCGCGTAGGGATTGGTGACAATTGTCGCCGTCGTGCCCTTGGTTTTGTTGATATCGGCAGAGAGCTGCTGCAGCGAATGGCGGTAATCCTTCGAATACAGCTCCAGCATTTTCACCGACGTGTCGGCTTCGGCTACCGGCGTCACATGAAACGCAAGGCTGGGCGCGACTTGCGCCGAATCCAGCACGCCAAGATCGTAACTGGAAAGCGCCGACAGCGCATACGTGGGAACATCCGGCGCAATAATGCGTTGCAAGCGTTTGGCAGTGATTTCCAGAACTTCACTTTCAGCGCGCAAATAGGCGCGCGGCCCGGAAGGCTCAGATTTCACCGGCGCCGAAAAAGCGTAACGAAATGGCGGCGGCGTTTCCATTTTGGGCAGCGGCGACAAGCGATCCAATTCAAACACGAGCGCGAATTCGTGTGAGCCGTTGGTTTCGCCGCGCAAATCGGCGGTGGGAAAATTCAACGAATAATTCAAACTCACCGGGCCGTAGAGTTGCAAGCGGCTTTCCAAATTCATCTCGACTTTATCGAGGCCGAACCGGACAAACCCCCAGGTTGGATCATCGTATTGAAAAAAGCCGCCGGCGCGCAAACTCTGGCCCTCACGCTGGGTGATGAATGCCGTTTGGACATTGCCAAAATGATAACTTAACGCCAGATGGCTTTCGCCTTTTAAATTAAACTTGGCCGGCCCCAACGCGACATTGGGTTGATTCAAATGATCGCGGCTGAGTGAAATCGACACCGCGGGCAGCGGCCAAAACGTTACGCCGCCGCCGAGATCGAGCGCGGTGCGGCCTTTGTTGTTTTGAAAAACCGGATCGTTCAGATCGACGCCAACAAAGTCGCTGCGATCATACGATTTCGACAACAGCCCGGCTTTCAATCCCACCGCGAAAATGTTTTTGTAACGGCGGCTTAATCCGAAGCTGACATACGACTGGCTGTAAATCGGCATCGACAACGATTGCGCATGCACGGCGAACGCCAACTCTTTTGGCAGCCAGCGCGGCAGCACCACCGAGACGTAATTGAGCCGGAATCGCGCCGCGCTCTCATCGAGAAAGCCGAGATGAAACACGCGCATGCCAACCTGCACCAGGCTTGGCTGATAACTGAGAATGGACGGATTCAGCAAATGCGCGTTGCCGCTGCGCAGGTCGAGGGGGTGCGGGGTTAATAGATTTTGTGCTGCGGCCCGGGAAAGCGGCAAAACGATAGCGGTTAAGATTAAAACTTTGAAAATGTATTTTTGCATGAAATTATAAAAATTTCAGTATTCCGTTCATTGTAAATTAGCAATTAAAAATTCACAATGCTTTTACCTTGCCAACACCACATATCCCGACGCGACCTTCCTGTCGGCATCCAGCAATAAATAAAGATACGGTCCGGGCGGTTGAGCACGGCCACTGTTGTCGTTGCCGTCCCATCGCAACTCGCCAGTTGAGGAAGATGAAATCGTCTTGAGCAAATTGCCGTGTAGATCGAGAATCTTGAGCTGCGGCGTTTGCACACCGGCATTGCCAAAACCAAAGGTCACGACGTCGTTGAAGCCGTCGTTGTTCGGCGTAAACGGATTCGGCGCGACATTGACCTGGCCGGGCCGGACGTCAAATTCCAAGCGCTGCGAGTTATTGTTCTCGTTCGACTCGGCAATGGCGCTCGTCACATCGACCGAGCCTTGCAGCGAATGCCGTCCAAGCGAGGTGAATTGAAAGGGCCGTGAAAACGTAACTTTTGCGCCGGTCGCCAAACTCGTAATGAGCGTGTCCGCCAGCGTTTGATCGTCAACGAACAAGCGGAAGACAAACGGAAGTTGTGCCGGCGCCGAAGAATCCGCGAATGTTGCCGTGACCCTGATCAGTTCAGTGAGTTGAACCGGCGTCGGCGTGATTCTAAATTCATCAATATAAAGATCAGGCAACCGCGTCAGTACGGTGATTCTCACCGTGAGACTGCTACTCAACGGCGGCACGGTGCTTTGCTCGCGCGCCACAAAAGTCACGGCATATTGCCCGGCGGTGCCCAAAGCCGGCCGCCACGA
>CAYZFF010000066.1:13871-15526 GCA_964477305.1 uncultured Cytophagia bacterium | reverse complement strand
TGTATGATTTTGAGAATAATCGGAGTTTGATGGAAGAGGCGCAAAAGAAATAATTCTGTGAACTTTCACTCCACCACCACGGCTGTGCCATACACCAAAATCTCCGCCGCATTCGCCATGATGTAGCTCGTGGAAAAGCGCACATCCACGATCGCGTTGGCGCCGAGTTGCTGCGCGTCGGCGATCATGCGGTCCAACGACTGGTCGCGGGACTCGGCGAGCAGCTTGGTGTATTCCTCAATCTCACCGCCGACGATATTTTTAAACACGGCAACAATATCTTTGCCAATGTGCCGCGCGCGCACGGTGTTGCCTTTCACCATGGCTAGGGTTTTGACGATGCGTTTGCCCGCAATCGT
The DNA here is from genome assembly GCA_964477305.1 of uncultured Cytophagia bacterium. Taxonomy (GTDB): domain Bacteria; phylum Zhuqueibacterota; class Zhuqueibacteria; order Zhuqueibacterales; family Zhuqueibacteraceae; genus Zhuqueibacter. Next base: position 15,167 of record CAYZFF010000066.1, on the reverse strand, counting down.
GCTCGAAGATGCGATGATCATCGTTGCACCTCTTTCTGATATTTATCCGTTCGGGCGGTAAAAATTTTTTCGCGAATGACGGAAACCAAAACGATCATCAGGCCGCCAATCAGCGCGATGACGCCGATTTTCACAATCGCTTCGAGTTTGGAATCGGTTATTATCGCCTCGACCATTTTGAAGCCGCCATAGGTGAGCAGGATCACACAGCCAATGGAAAACATGATCCAGCCAAGACCACGTTCCAGACGGTTGTAAATATTAACCCAGTAGCGATTCCATACTTCGGGGGCCGGTTTGGTAAATTGCATGGTTTGAGTCACCTCCTTCAATTTAATATATTTTTGCCATTCCGCGTAACACTCCGGATATTGCCGAATATACTGCTCGAATTGCGGCTTCTCCTCGGCGGACAATTCATTGTCGATAGCCGCCATGAGCAACAGTTGAAATTTTTCTTTTTCGGTTGCGGGCAGCTTCATTCCAAATACCCTTCCAGCTTTTCGCGCAGTTGTTGGCGCGCATTGAACAAACGCGACATCACCGTGCCGAGCGGACAATCCAGCGTTGCCGCGATTTCCTTGTACGGCATGTCCTGAAAATCGCGCAAGAGAATAATTTCACGATCATGGTCTTTGAGTGAGTTTATCGCCTTCCAGACCGCGTCTTTCAATTCGTTGCGCTCGGCAATCACCGCGGGATCGCTGCTTTCATCGACAATGTTCTGAAGTGAGTTTTCCGCCGTCTCAACTTCCGAAAATGGGCGCGCCCGCTTGGCGCGATCGCGCAAAAAATTAAAACAGAGGTTGCGGAGAATCTGGTAATACCAGGTGAAAAAACCGCCGCGTGCCGTTTGATATTGCGCCATGGCCCGATAGGCGCGGACAAACGCCTCCTGTGAAATATCCCAAGCCTCGTCGTGCGAGCCGATCAAACCCAGCGCCGTGTAATAAGCCCGCTGTTTATATTTTTCCACCAGATCGCCGAATGCCTGCATCTCGCCGGCCTGACAGCGCGAAATGAGCCGCTCGTCATTCTGTGATTCCGGTTGCGACGTGTCGTTCATTCAAAGTGTGATACACTTGAGGCGTAATTTTATTCAAAAAAAATTTTATTCAGGCAAATATAGGCAGGAAAGAGGAGAATGGCAAGAGGTTACAGCGAAGTCGAACTTGCGCAGGCAGTGTTTGAAGATTTTGGAAATCATCTTGCGCAAGTTCGACTTCACACAGTTTACCGCATTTGCTTGAACATATCTTTCTTTGTCAACCCCACGGGCAACTCAAATAATGATGC
>CAYZFF010000066.1:10550-13771 GCA_964477305.1 uncultured Cytophagia bacterium | reverse complement strand
AGGGTCTTTACCGGAATGCCGGTGTAACCCTGTTCTTTTTCCCATTCTTCCGAGCCGATTTTGTCAAAATTAGCCGCCATTTCTTGAGAAAGATTTTCAAAAAACTCGCTAATGTCTTTCATGATTTTAAAAGTTTCGGGCGTCAAGCCGAGGCTTTTCCAATCAGTTGTCCAAACCTCTTTGATTTTTTTGTCTTCGCGATAGCCTTCGTACTTCACGCAACTCCACTGCTTGACCTTTTCTCCGGCAGCGATTTTTTTGTACGTGGTTTTGATGGCGCCGGTTGACGGTGCCATCGGCATGCGGCCCGCCATCATTTTCTTAACCATTTCTCTTTGCGCCTCCGGAACGTTTTTCATTTTTTCGTCCAGCATCGTTTGCGCCTCGTTCATCTTGGCCTTCATGGCCTGCATATCCTGTTTGGTGATTTCCATATAAGTCTTGTCCGGATTGATCACCCAAAACAGGCCTTTGTCCTGACGAAAAATAACGATAGTGCTGCCGGCCTTGCCTAGCGACTCGTAGCGCATGCGATCACTATCGAGGTAAGTTTTATTGAGCTGCTTTTCATCCGGTTTGGCCGTTGTCGTGTGCGTGGCTGAAATGGTAACACCGGCAGAAAGCGACGAAGCCAAAATTGCGAACCCGAATAGCGTCATGCCAATCATTTTGAGGGATTTCATCGAGTTTTTCCTTATTATAAAGGGTAGCATCAAAAACTTTTGTTTTTTGCAATTTTCAATATACAAAAGCCCTCCGCCGGATTCCAGCAAATTACGCCAGAAAAATCTGGTCGTGACAATTTTGCCATAAATGATTCCTTGAAATTTTCGGAAAAACTGCGTATTTTTAATGTGCGGAAAGGAGAAAAAATGCGCTTGTTTACCCGCCGATTTCGTGTGCGTCATTACGAATTAGATTCATTCAATCACGTCAACAACGCGGTTTACGCCAACTACATGCAGGAAGCGGCGATTGAAGCTTCTACTGCGGCCGGTTATAGCCCGGTGTGGTATCGCGAGCATGACACGAGTTGGTTCATTCGCCAACTGTCGATTCGCTACTATTTACCGGCAATGTATGGCGACGAGCTTGACGTCACGACGTGGGTTGCGGATTTGCGGCGAGTGATGTCCAATCGCGAATACAAAATCACTCGTGTCCGTGACAACGCATTGATGGCGCGTGCGCGGGTGAATTGGGTTTATATCGATTTAAAAACCGGCCAACCTCGGCGCATCCCGAAAGAATTTGAAAGAGATTTCGCGCCGGCTGGCGAGTTGGAAGATCTCGGTATTCGCATGCCGAAGCCGCGAGTGACCGTGAACGCATATCGCTATCGCACGCAACGTCGCGTGCAAACGCATGAGCTGGATACGGCGCAGCACGTCAACAATGCAGTTTACCTGCACTGGGCGACGCAATCTTACTTCGACGCGATTCGCAAAGCCGGGCATCCCATTGAGGGCTTGGGCAAAGAATGGCTCGTTGTGCAAGGTGGGCATGAAATCGAATACTTCGAACCGGCGCTTGACAACGATCCAATCGAAATTGTCAGTTGGATCTGCGAGATGGGTAAAGTTCGAGGCGCGTGGATTCATGAAATTTACAACAGCGCCACCGGCAAACTGCTCGCGCGCGATTACTCGCTGGGCGCCTTTGTGACGCGCGACGGGAAGCTGTTCAAACCGCCACCAGAGGTTTTGGAGAAAGTGATTCGCGGGCCAAATTCAGAATAAAAGCCAGAACCGTTGCAACTTGACTTTGCCGGGAAAGTTGTGTATCTTTTCCCGTTCGCGGAGTTAAAGTAATAATTACCCTTCACTCTCACTTGCTTGGAAAACTGCTGCTATGCAAAAACCGTGGTTCGCACAGGCCGTCCATTTTTTTTCGCTGCTTTTCATTTTTTCTTTTTTAATGGCCACTGGCTGCTCCCACGACATCATCGATTACGCCAGCGTCGAGCAAATCAGTTATTCGCAACACCTCCAGCCCATTTTCAAAAAAAATTGTTTATCCTCCGGATGTCATAATTCTCAAAATCCCGCCAATGGCCTCGATCTCACGTCGTGGGAAAGCCTCATTCGCGGCTCGGATTATGGCGCGGTGATTATTTCCGGTCATGCGGAACACAGCCATCTGGTCGAGCATCTCGAAGGCGAAGCCGAGCCGAGAATGCCGCTCAATCGCAACCCACTGCCGGAAGAGCAAATCGCATTCATTGCGCGCTGGGTTGAAGAAGGCGCGCGCAACGACGCCGGTCAGCGGCCGTATGAAAATATCACCAAAAAAGTTTATGTTTCCAATCAGGGCGATGATCTCATTTCCGTTATTTCAACGGAACATAACCTCGTCACGCGCTTGCTCGAAGTCGGCGATTCGCCGGCGCTCGACGTGCCGCACAATCTTTTTATTGACCCGCAAAAACGTTTTCTGTATACTTCCTTGATCGGCAGCGGCGAAATCTGGAAATTCGATATCATTACCGACACCTTCGTCGGCAAAGCCGCTGCCGGGAACGCTTCGGCCAACGTCGTCGTCAGTCCCGATGGCAGCAAAGCGTATGTAACGAATTGGGATATCACCAATCCGAACGGCCGCGCCGTGCAAGTGATTGACACGGCCACATTGACGAAACTTCAACAAATCAACGTCGGCCTCGCGCCACATGGCATCAGCTTCAGCCACGACGGCAAGCTGATTTACGTGACGAATTATTTTTCCGACAGCATTTCGATTTTGAATGCCGCCGACAACACCGAAATCGCGCGCGTATTGCTCGCGCCGGATGTGAATCCCGTGCGCTCGTCAAAATATCAGCCGCTGCAGGTGGCGCTAACGCCGGATGATAAACTTGTTTATGTGACTTGCTACGCTTCCGAAGAGGTTCGCGTGATCGATACCGCCGCTAAAAACGTCATCGCGGCGGTACGGGTAGGCAAATCTCCATTTTTGCTCGAAGTGACGCCGAATGGGCAATTTGTTTATGTGGCTAATCAACAATCGAATAATATGAGCGTCATTCGTGTGGCCGACAATCGAGTGATTGCCACGATCGAAAGCCCGGCCTTTGCCAATCCGCACGGCATCGCGTTCACGCCGGATGGTCGCTATGCCTATGTGACCAATGAGAACTTGAGCGGCAATTACAACCCGCATCACCCAACGGAACACGGCGGCAACCCGGGCAATGTTTTGGTGATCGACACGGCGACGAATCA
>CAYZFF010000066.1:0-10450 GCA_964477305.1 uncultured Cytophagia bacterium | reverse complement strand
GCGTTTGCGACCAGCGAGTGTGTACCCTTTGCCAAAACCGGCGGTTTAGCGGATGTCAGCGGCGCGTTGCCAGCGGCATTGGTTGCCGAAGGCTGCGAAGTCAAAGTTTTTACGCCCTTGTACAGTTCGATTAACACAGACAAGCACGGCCTGACTTTCGCGCGTGAATTGTATGATATTCCGGTACAAATCGGCGGAGAAACGGTTTACTTTCACGTCTGGTACAAAAAGAATGCGGCCGGTGTCGAACATTATTTCATCGATTGCCCGCGTTATTATCATCGCGGCGCGATTTACACGAACGATGCCGATGAAGACAAACGCTACATTCTTTTGCAAAACGCCGTATTCCAAATTCTCCAGCGCTTTAATTGGGCGCCGGATATTTTACACGGCAATGATTGGCAAACCGCGCTGCTGCCGGTTTATCTGCGCGAAAAATACAACTGGGACAGCCTGTTTTGGAAGACGGCTTCAGTGCTCTCTATTCACAATCTGGCTTATCAAGGCGCGTTCTCAAAGCAATCGATTTATCACGCAGGATTGAAATATGATAAATATTATCCGATGGGACCGTATGAATTTCACGATGCCTTTTCATTTTTGAAAACCGGGTTGGTGTATGCAGACGTGATCACCACGGTGAGTGAAACCTACGCCCAAGAAATTCAAACGCCGGATTACGGCGCCAAACTTGACGGCGTGTTGCGAATGCGGCATGATGATTTTTATGGCATCTTGAATGGCATCGATCCCAACGAGTGGAGCCCGCGCGTCGATAAGCTTATTCCGCAACATTACGATTTCGAGGCTTTCGCGGATAAAGCCAAGAATAAAAAAGCGTTGTTAGATTACTTCGGCTTGCCGTGGCGCGAAAATGTGCCGGTGATCGGCATGATCTCGCGCTTGACCGCGCAAAAAGGGTTAGAAGTGATTTCGCAGGCCTTTCCGGAGCTGGCGCAACTGCCGGTGCAATTCGTTTTTCTCGGCAGCGGCGAACAAAAATATGTGGATTTTCTCAATTGGGCGGTACGCGCCTATCCGGATCGCGTCGCGGCTTATGACGGCTTCAACAATGAGTTGGCGCATTTGATCACCGCGGGCAGCGATATGTACTTGATGCCCTCCAGCTATGAGCCGTGCGGCTTGAATCAAATGTACAGTTTAAACTACGGCACCGTGCCTATCGTGCGCAAAACCGGCGGACTCGCGGACACCGTCCGCGATTATCACGAGCACAATCAACAAGGCAACGGATTTTCGTTTTGGGATTATACACCATACGCGCTGTTCACCAGTATCCAACGGGCGCTGGCGCTATTCTATCAAAACGAGGCGTGGATGCAAGTTGTCAAACGCGGCATGAGCGAAGATTTTTCATGGCAGAAATCGGCGCAGAAATATCTCGAGGTTTACAAGAAAGCGCAGAGTAAGCGAGGGTAGAGCATTTTTAAACGCGTAAGCTTTGATGCCACATGATAACCATGCGATTACTATTTGGAATTCTTTCCGCCTTTTCCTTTTTCACTGCCGCCTGCTCCAAAAACGAAAAACTGCCGACGCCACCAAACGACAATTCACCCCAATTCAAGGTTACTGATTTTACCGCGCCGGAGCAATGCGCGAGCTGCCACCCCAATCATTTTAACGAATGGCAAGGCTCCATGCACGCGTATGCGTTCGTCGATCCGGTTTTCTTTGCAATGCACGAACGCGGGCAGCAGGAAACGAATGGCAAGCTCGATCAATTCTGCACGAAATGCCACAGCCCGGTTGCGAGCCTCACCGGCGAAACCCCGCCGTTCTTCAACCGCAATGCGCTGTCGCCCATTTCAACGCGCGGGGTGCAATGCGATGTTTGCCACACCATCACAAAAATCAATAACGCGAGCAACGCTGATTTTGAACTGTCGCCGGGCAATACGAAATACGGCTCGCTCGCCAATCCGGCGGCGAACAGTTTTCATCAATCGGCCTTCAATGCTGAATTTGATCGTTCGCGGTTTTGCGGCGCTTGCCATGACGTGAAAAATACTTTTGGCGTTCTCGTCGAAGAAACTTACAGCGAATGGAATCGCGCCTCGCTCGCGGGCATGTCGTTCGATTGTCAGGATTGCCACATGCCAACTTACGCCGGACAAGCGGCGACCGGCGGGCCGCAACGCGACAAATTGCATCGCCATTATTTCACCGGTGTCGATGTGCCGCTGGTTGATTTTCCCGACGCAGCGTTGCATCGACAAATGGCGGAAGAGTTATTGAAAAAATCGGCGGATCTGAGTGTCTCCTCTCCGGCCGCGATTGCCGCCGGGGACACCCTCAAACTTTTCGTGACCGTGGCAAATAGATATCAAGGTGTGTTTAGTGCCGGCCATAGTCTGCCTTCCGGCGTTACTGCGGAGCGGCAAATGTGGATTGCGGTCACCGCGCGCGATCAAAGCGGGCGCGTGCTTTATCAAAGCGGCCATCTGGATGCGAATGGTGATTTGCTGGATCAGCACAGCACGCTGGCGCCCAATACCGATCCGGACTTGACGATTTTTCGGCAAATCATGCGTGACGAAAACGGCAAAGAAGTTTTGTTCTTCTGGCAGGCGCGTTCGGTGGAAAATCATTTGCTTGCGCCGTTGGCCGAAAAGACGGCAAATTACAAAATTAAGCTGCCAGCAAATCTGAGTGGTCAAATCACGCTTGATGTCGTGTTGCGCTTCCGCACACTTCAGCCTTATTTTTTGCGCGAACTTGGACTTGGTCATCTCGTGACGAAAGTCCCCATTGTGGATATGGCGTCAGTGACAAAACAGATAAAAATTCAGTGATATAAAATGAAAGCCTTTTGGACTCAGTGTCATTCAGAAGGAATCTTTTTTAAATTTAAGACGATTGCTGGAAACAAAAAAGATTCTCTAATCTGCCTAGAGCCTTTGGCAGGGCAGGCTTACAGAATGACAATTGTTCTGTTTAGTTGTTTGCTGGGGTTTCTTGCCCAACACGCCGCCGCCCAATCGTTCATGCGTAATATCGATGGCATCCCCGTCGAGCGCAACGGCGAGCGTTTGGAACTTCCTTTCTTCGGTGGGCTGGATCGTTTCATTCCGCAATTCCTCGACGTCGAAGGTGACGGAGATTTTGATTTGTTGCTCTCGGAAGCCGACGGCCAGTTGACTTTTCTGGAAAATGTCGGTTCGCCGCGCGTCCACAAATTCCGTTTGAATGTCGACGTTTTTAATAATCTGAATGTATTGAGCTGGTTTTATTTTGTTGATATTGATGCCGACGGTGATCTTGATTTGTATCATGCCAACGGCGACAACGGCCTGGTTTTCCGGCGCAATCTCGGTTCGCGTGCTCGTCCGGATTTCATGATTGAAACGGCAACTGTCGTCACTCGCGATAATCAAAAAGTCGTCAACCAAATAACCAGCATCCCGACTTTCGCCGATATCGATGCCGACGGCGATCTGGATTTTTTTACTGGCATCATCACCGGCGAAATCGCACTCTATCAAAATGTTGGCAGCCGAGTAACGCCGGTGTTTGAGTTTACCACGGGTGAGTGGCAAGATCTGCTGATTTTTTCATTCAGCGCGGCGCTCGGCAAAAAACTACGGCACGGCGCCAATGCGATTGAGTTTGCCGATATCGACGGCGACCGCGATCTCGATTTTTTCTACGGCGATCTTTTTCACCGAGGCCTTTATTTTCTCCGCAACGACGGCACCACGAACAATCCCAGCGTGGCGATTACCGATACACTCTTTCCGCGTGCGCAGCCGATTCAAACCTTCGGCTACAATATTCCGCGTTTTGCTGATCTTGATGGCGATAACGACCCGGATTTATTTATTGCCAGTTTACAACAAAACCAGAACAATTTTCTTTTCTACAAAAATTCCGGTGCCGTCACGGCGCCCAACTATCAACTTGCGGCGCCGAATTTTCTGACCATGCTCGATGCCGGCAGCAATTCGGCACCGGCTTTTGTGGATATCGACGCCGACGGCGATCAGGATTTGTTCAGCGGTAATTTAGACGGGCAAATTAGTTTTTATGAAAACACCGGCACCGCGACGTCACCGGCTTTTCGTTGGATGACGGACAATGTAGCCAATATTCAACCGAATCTGCATTTCTCGGCAACGCCGGCTTTTGCCGATCTCGACGCCGACGGCGATTTTGATCTTTTTGTCGGCTCTGCATTTGGTCGCGTTGTTTTTTACGAAAATCAAGGTTCATTGCTCAACCCCAATTTTACTTTTATTACGAGTACCTTTGCCAACCTCAGCATCGGTAGTGCTTGTGCGCCGCAATTCGCCGACTACGACAAGGATGGCGACCTTGACCTTTTTATCGGCGCGTCAATCGGCGGCAGCGTTCATCTTTACGAAAACCTCGGCAGTGTCAGCCAACCTCAGTTTCAGTTTAAAAAGAGAATTCGCCATGCGTTCAACGTTGACGATGGCATTCCATTTTTGTATGATTGGACGGGCGATGGCCTTTTAGATCTTTTCGTCGGCGAGAACAGCGGCGCTATTCTGTATTATCGCGGCGTGGCCGCCGACTCCTTCGCGTTTGTGCAAAAGGATTTCGCTGGCCTCGATATCGGTTTTTATGCAGCTCCGGCCTTCATTGATATCAACAGTGATCACCGCGTCGATCTATTCGTCGGCGAAGGTGACGGTGGCGTCAATTTTTTTCAGGGAGTTGGAAGCTCGGCAGTGGCACATGCAAATTTGCCGCCCAAATTATTTGACTTGCAAGTTTACCCTAATCCGTTTCGCGAGCAGTTGAGTATTTCGTTGCGCGTTACCAACGCGAAAGCCATGGAAATACCGCGTGCCGTCATTTATAACCTTACGGGAGCGCGGGTGGTTGAGCTCGAATGGAGTTGGACACAGCCAGGCGTATGGCATAGCCTCTGGAAGCCGGAGAAAATTAAATTCAGTTCGGGAGTATATTTTTTGCAGGCTAACATCGGCAACGAGCAACGCACCCAAAAATTTTTATTCATTCAATGATTCAGGTCAAATCTTCCACGCTCATTTGGCGGTTAATGCTGTGCTATGGTTGCGGGTGGCCCCTGTTGTCCGGCCCGGCGCTAGCACAGAATTTTATCCGGTTAGCCGCCGACATTCCTGTGGAACGCAATGGGGTCCAGATGGAATTGCCTTTTTACGGCGGCTTGGATCGTTTCATACCGCAATTTGTCGATATTGACAGCGATGGCGATTTTGACTTGTTCATGATGGAGTCTGACGGACAATTGATTTTGCTGGAAAACGTTGGCTCCGCACGTGTCCCGCACTTTCGTCTTGTCGCCGGCGCGTACAAAGACGTCAATGTGCAAAGCTGGTTTTATTTTGTGGATATTGACGCGGATGGCGATTTCGATTTGTATTGTTCCGACGGTGACAACGGCCTAAATTTTTATCGCAACCATGGCTCACGTTCCCGTCCGCGCTTGGGGTTGGAAGCGCAAACGCTCAAGACCTTCGATGGGCAGAAGATACTCAGCGAAATTACCAGCGTACCAACCTTTGTTGACATTGATGCGGATCGCGATTTTGATTTTTTCACCGGCGTGGTCACCGGCGAGATTAGATTGTACCGCAATACTGGCACGCCAACCTCGCCGGCTTTTACATTTGAAACCGATCACTGGCAAGATTTACGGATCGTTTCTTTTGGGCAGGCGCTCGGCAAAACGCTGCCCCCTCGAATGTCGCACGGCGCCAACATTCTTGAATTCACCGATATTGACGGCGATGGCGACGCCGACTGTTTTTATGGGGATATCTTTCATCGCGGTTTGTATTTTTTGCGCAACGAGGGTACGCCGGCTGCCGCGAAAATGGCAGTCACCGACACATTGTTTCCGCGCTCACAGCCGATTTTAACTTTAGGGAATAATATTCCGCGCTTCGCGGATATTGATGCGGATGGCGATCCCGATCTTTTTGTAGCAGCTTTGCAGCAGCAACAAGAGCAGTTTTATTTTTATCAAAATCGCGGAACCCAAGCGGCGCCCAATTTTCAAGTGCAAGCCGTCAAGATGTTGCCGATGATCGATGCCGGCACGAACAGCGCGCCGGCTTTTGCGGACATCGACACCGATGGCGACCAGGATTTGTTCATCGGCAATCTGGACGGGCAAATCAGTTTTTATGAAAATACCGGAACGGCGATCGCTCCGGCTTTTCGTTGGAGCACTGACAATCTCCCAAACCTGCAACCCAACTTGCATTATTCCGCAACGCCGGCGTTCACCGATATCGATGCCGACGGCGATAGCGATCTTTTTAGCGGTTCTTTTTTTGGAAAAATCGTTTTTTATGAAAACCGGGGCTCGCCGCGCCAACCCAATTTCATTTTAAATTCGGCGGCATTTGAAAACATTTCCGTGGGATACACGAGCGCGCCGCAATTTGTCGATTTTGATCGGGACGGCGACAACGATCTTTTTGTCAGCGCCTTTCCCGGCGGGGTGATTTATCTTTATGAGAATGTCGGCAATGCCATCCGCGCCCGCTTTCAATTGCGCCGGCAAATCCGGCATGAATTCATTATTGAAAACGCCATTCCATTTTTTTTCGACTGGAATCGGGACGGGCTTTTAGATCTTTTTATCGGTGAGCGCAACGGCGCGATCATTTATTATCGCGGGGTGACGGCGGATTCCTTCGCGTTGGTGCAAAAGGATTTCGCCGGCCTCGATGTCGGTTTCTATGCGGCTCCAGCCTTCGTTGATATTAACGGCGACCGCCGCATTGATCTGTTTGTGGGTGAAGGCGATGGCGGGATCAATTTTTTCCAGGGAACTGGAAGTTCGCTTGTGGCGAATCCAACCACGCCACCTCATGCATTTGCATTAAATGCCTATCCCAATCCGTTTCGTGAGCGGGTGCATATTTCGTTGCGCGCGGCCAACAAAACCGCAGCCCTCTCGCCGCAAGTTGTCGTTTATAATCTCAACGGCGCGCGCGTCGCCGCGTTTGCGATGACCCGTGTGCAAAATGGTTTGTGGCAGGGAGTGTGGGTGCCGCAACAAGCCAATCTCGTTGCCGGCGTTTATTTTCTGCAAATCAACTTTGGCCGCGAGCGGCTCAGTCAGAAAATTTTGTTTTTTCATCAATAATTTTTGTCTGAATGATTGTCACTCCTTGTCCCGCATACGGACAAGGAGTCTGTTGCTAAAGGATTTTTCGTTTCTGCGTGTATCGAAATGACAGATTTGCGTATTTCCCGAATGCTGTATCTACAGCGAATTTTTTATACCCACAATCTGATTTTTTAAAAGGAGCCTACATGCCTCACTCTTTTCGCATTAGTGCGCTGGCAATCTCGCTCGTGTTGTCTCATACCACTTTTGCACAAACTTTGCGCCCGGAAAAATTCATTAAAGATGCCTCGCACGTTATCGGCGGCGCGGGGCATGTTCTCACTGCACCGATCCGCTGGCAGGGCAAGGACTGGGCAATATTCGGGTCGGTGTTGGCAGGCACGGTTGCGCTCTCCTATGTGGACGAACCGTTTGATGATTTGATGCAACGCAATCGCAGCGGGTTTGCGGATCGCCTGAACGACGTTGGCATTGAATACGGCGAGCCGCGAACTGCCGTCATTCTTACGGGCGGCATTTATTTGAGCGGCTTGCTCGCCGACAATAATTGGTTGCGTGAAACGGGGGTGATTGCCTCTGCTTCATTGTTGTCGAGCGGCATTATTCAATCGACGACGAAAATTGTTGCCGGTCGTGCGCGGCCGCATGTCGGACTGGGCCACGAGGTCTTCGACCCGTTTCGTGGCGAAGAGAATTACTATTCTTTTTTTTCCGGGCACACGATGGTGGCGATGATCATGTCGCATACGTTTGCCAAACGTATTGATCATCCCATTGCTAAAGTCGCATTTTATAGTCTCGGCACGGTCGCTGGTTTGGCACGTACATACAATCGCGATCACTGGTTGACCGATGTCGTGCTCGGCAACGCGCTGGCGATTACGAGCGTTAATTCGGTTTCAAAGTGGTTGGCGGAAAAGAAAGGCGGGAAAGCGATGGGAGCGCGACAATGGCAACTCACGCCAAGAAGGGGTGGCATGAGTTTGAGCATGAAGTGGTAAAAATTGAGCGGTCTTCATATAACCCGCTAAATCGGGTCCAGCCGTATACTTATTTTTTTAGTAAAATAGCATTTGAGCCGAATTAATGCGGCACGGCTTTGGTCGAAGGCTCATGCTTGGAATTGACCGGCAGCGGCGAGGTCGGCGTTGCGAGTTTATGAGGTGACGGGCCGCCATTTTTCCGCAGTTTCAGCCACGAAGCGAAAATCGAAATTGCCAGTACGCCGCCAATAAACGCCAGTGAGAGGCCAATGGGGACTTTATAAAAATCGACGATCAACATTTTAACCGCGACAAACGCGAGAATGACGATGATGCCGGGTTTTAAGTATTCAAACAAACGCGCCATTTCCGCCAAAACAAAATACAGCGAGCGCAGGCCAAGAATCGCAAAAATGTTGGAGGTGTAAATAATAAATGGATCGGTGGTGACGGCGAAAATTGCCGGGATGGAATCCAACGCGAAAATCAAATCCGAGCTTTCGACAACGACGAGCACCATGAGCAGCGGCGTGGCGAAAAACTTTTTGCCGTCGCGCATGAAAAATTTCTCACCATAATATTTTTTGCTGACGGGGATAATCCGGCGCAACACTTTTAGCGCGAAGCTTTGACTCGGGTCGAATTGGTCATCGCCCTGCAGCAGCATTTTGATCACAGTGAGCAACAGTAACACGCCGAAAACGTATGTCATCCAATGAAAGCGCGTGATCAACTCGACGCCGACGGCGATCATGAGGGCGCGCATCACGACGGCGCCGAGAATGCCCCACTTCAACACGCGCGGCTGCTGCACCGGCTCGACTTTGAAGTAGGCAAAAATCATGATGAACACAAACAGATTGTCGGCGCTGAGCGATTGTTCGATGAGATAACCCGCCAAAAATTCTGCCGCACTGGCCTTGCCGAGAAAAATAAAAATCCCCAATGCAAACAACAGGGCCGAGCTGATCCACACCGCCACCCACACGGCGGCTTGTTTCACGGTCATCACCTTGGCGGTGCGGTTCAGCACGCCGAGATCGAGCAACATCATCGCGCTAATAAAGACGCCGAAGACGGCCCAGAGAATCCACTCGCTCAAAATTATATCCTTGTCAATTGGGGGAGGTTAAAAATTTTCAAGAAATAAATGCGAAAATGATGCAGTTTCAAAACATTCTCCCACGGATAGAAGAAGCCCACGGCGTAGAGCTTAATCTGTGGGCTTCTTCTATCAGCGGAGATTTTACGCAACCGCAGGCTTTTGTTCTAGCTTTTCAAAAAAACGTGGCTCGTGCACAAGCAGGATAGAAAATAAGCACTTCTTTTTTAAAAAGCAAGCATATCTACGGCCTTACCCGCGCCAATCTTGACGGCGCACCAGCCGTGTTTTCGTTGGCGCGCCTTTGGTCTTTTACCCACCGTATTCATCCCAGCTTTTGATCTGCAACGTCTCAAGATCTTTCGCAACGATGGTGTCGGCAAAGCGTTTCGCGAGTTGCAGCTCGGCAATGAGTGGAATGGCGAAATCCACGGCTTTGCGGCGAATGAGGTAATCGTTGGTCAATTCTTCTTCCTGATAATTTTTCGGAATATTGATGACGAGATCGATTTTGCGCTCGGCGAGATATTCCATCACATTCGGACTCTTTTTCTCCGTTGGCCAATGCAGCACCTCCGCAGTGACGCCATATTGCCGCATAAATTCCGCGGTGCCGCGTGTGGCATAAAGCCGGATGCCGGCATTTTGCATGGCTTTGGCGCTCGCAACAAATTCCGCTTTGCCTTCGAGCGGGCCAGTGGAAAGCAGCACGCTGCGAATCGGCAATTTGTAGCCGACCGACAGCATCGCTTTGAGAAAAGCTTCGTTGAAATCATCGCCGAGACAACCGACTTCGCCGGTCGAGCTCATCTCTACACCAAGTGTAGGATCAGCGCCCTGCAAGCGCGTAAACGAAAACTGCGGCGCTTTCACGCCGACGTATTCGAGTTCCATAAATGACCGGTCAATTTTCTGCACTGGCGCGCCCATAATCACGCGCGTCGCAAGGTCGATAAAATTCACGCGATACACTTTCGAGACAAACGGAAAGCTCCGCGACGCGCGCAGATTGCACTCGATCACTTTCACGTCGTTGTCGCGCGCGATGAACTGAATGTTGAACGGCCCGCTGATTTCCAGCGCCGCGGCGATTTTTTTCGAAATCATGCGAACGCGACGAATCGTTTCCAGCGAAGCGTGCTGCGGCGGCAACACCAGCGTCGCATCGCCGGAATGCACGCCGGCGTTTTCCACGTGCTCGCAGATGGCGTAAACCAGCACCTCGCCGTTTTGCGCGACGCCGTC
>CAYZFF010000065.1:0-15557 GCA_964477305.1 uncultured Cytophagia bacterium | reverse complement strand
GCAGTCAGAATCATGTACACCAATTCCCTGTTTTAAGACGGCAAAGTTCTTTACTGTTTGATGAAGCCGGACGCGTTGGTCTAACCGGCATCGAAACGACAACGGACTGCCGCCGCGGCTTCGGAACCGAGATCGCGATTCACTAACCGGATGCTGAAAAAGTTAGCGTGCGTTAACGCGTCAAGAGAGCCAATTTTCGCTCGACATACTGCATGAACGGCTTCAGGCCAGCGAAACTGGTGAGCCGATCTTGGCTAAAATCATTTTCATCGGGTTCATCTGAGAGGGGTTCCAAGTTGGTAAAGTGGTTTATTACTCTTCTTACCGAATAGATAACATCTGAAGTGCCTTCGAATTCCCAACGTTTCTAATTTATTGCAGTCTTCAGGATAATCTTTCTCCGTGCGCGCCTCCACAAGAAATTCCATTGCATTTCAGCGATAAATTCCCTACCTTTTTAAACACAATTCAACCAACCCATCGCGCGAAATTTTTCTTGACAAAGCGAAAAGTTGGTGGTATATTCTTTTTCGTCATTTGGCCAACATCAACTCGCACTTGCAACAGGAAAGGCAAACCATGCCATGACGGTCAAATTGTTCGACGGAAGGTGATGTCCTACCCAAACGGTTTTGCACAGGATGATGGCAAGCAAATGGACTTGAGGAAAGCCGTTCCGTATCGGGCCAATCAAGACTCCATTTCTCTTCAGTCATAAGCACTTCTTGCTGTCGTCCGGTCCATAACCGAGGACGACTTCTCGAATCAGCTCCTTCAAATTTTCAACTTCGTTTTTTGCGACAGGGACGCAAACCGGTATTCCGGCGAAGTTAATTTGGCATTGGTGCGAGTCGAGAATGATGTTGCATTCGGGCGGTTATGCGTACTGATAACGATAAAAAATTTTCGGAAATCTTTCCCGCTTTGCTGTGGCGAACGAATGAGAATGGCAACGGCCATACGGATTCGCTCGACGCCGCCTGGCGAGACGATGAGCGTGCCATTATGTTTCGTGAAAATGGCGCGGGCGTTCCATTTACTTCTACGCCAAATGGCAACGGCTCGGCGCCGACGATTCACAACGAATTAAGATTGCCGCGGCCTTCGGCCAACGGAGCCGAGGAAGGTACGGCGATTTTTCCATACATTCCCCGCAAACGGCAAGAGCGCAACGGCCTGCTGATTGATTATTTATATTTGTCGGCGCCGGATACCGCCGGCGATCAAGTGGATTTTTTCATCCTCGGCGAAAATCGCGTCGGGGTGTTGCTTGCAGATGTGGCCGGCAAAATTGATTACGAAAATGTGCCGATCATTAAAACGGCCTTGCGTTCAAACAGCGCCGGCCTTTCCACTGCGGCGACGTTGCGCCATCTCGATCAACGCCTCTCCGAAGTTTGCGCCAATGGTTGCAATATTACGGCGTTTTATGCCATCTTTGATCAGAATAAACGCCTGTTACATTTTGCCAGCGCCGGACATTTGCCAATGCTGGTTTATCGCCCCACCTCCGGCAAAATGTATCTCCTGAACACTTCCGGTTCGCCTTTTGGCGCCGGCCTCACCGGGAAATTGCCCGGCAATGGCGCGACGGAGATCGATCCCAAAATCAACGGCGTGACGACGGTCAATAGCGCGGGCATTTTAAAGAGTGAACGCGTGGCGTTGCGCCAGAACGATTTGCTGGTTTTATACAGTGACGGCTTGTTGGCGGCGCGCAATGCGCAGGGAGAAGTTTGGGGGCGACAGCGGCTGGTTGAATTTGTGAACAATTTTGGCGAGTTGAATCCCACCGATTTTCTGGTCGAGTTAAAGCAAGCTCTCGAAAAATTTCTCGGCGCGCAGCCAACGGCGGATGATATTACCGTGGTCGCGCTTAAAAATATTCTGCGCGATCTGGATAAACCGCATCCGGAAGCCGGCGGCTGCGAGTTGGAGCAGCATTTTTTAACGACGAATGAAGAGCAGGCGTTGCTGGAAATCTGGCGGGAAAACCCCGGCATCGAAGTGACGGAAATTTTGGCGCGTTTGGCCGGCGGGGAATATGCTTATTTAAGACGGGAACAAGTCGAATTACATCTCACGCAGCTTGGTCCGTGGTTGCAACCGTGGCGGGAGCGTCAGGGCAAGCCGGAAAACGCCGTTATTCACATTACTACGGATACGAACCACGCCGAGGCGGTGGAAAACGCGCTCTCGGCCAAAAAACAATTGCATGAAGATTTGTTGACCGCTTTTCCGCTCCGCCAAATTCTCGACAAACGATATGAATTTCGCGGCGAGGCACCGGCGTTGATCGAGGCGATGCGTTTTTATGAAAACTGGGATTATGAACGGGCGTTGAATGCATTCACCGCGCAGCGCGCGCTTATGCGGCCCTCGGCGACGATGCATTGTTTCTTCGGCAATCTTTATCTCGAATTAAAAACGCCGCTCAAAGCGCAACACGAGTATCTTTCGGCGTTGCAACTCGACCCGCGCTGCGTGCAGGCGCTGCTGGCCTTAAGTTATATCGCATTGTTGAATCACGATTATCCTGCCGCGATTGATTCCATCACCACCGCGCTGCGGTTGAACAAAAACTTGCAGGACTTCGAGCAATTTGCGGAAAAACTCATCGCCGCGGTCGAGCGCCTGGGCAATCGCAACGAGTGGATTGTGTAAAGCTTTAGCGGCTGATGGCGGTGAAGTCTGCCTTCAACCCGAATTGTAAGATCGCCAATGGCTTTTCATGAAAGCGTTGGCTTTTTTATTTTACGGCTTCGCGTTGCAGTTGTTTAACCGTTTCCAATTCTTGCGTAATTCTTTTCTGCCGCCGCCCCAGGCTGAACAAGTAACCGATGATCAGCAACCAAACGATGGTATAGCCGGCAAAAAGAAAGTTTAAATTCTTCATCGAGGTTGCCACCGGCTCCGCTTGCCCAAGCCAATGAAAAAGTACCCCAAAAAGCAATGTTAGAAAGTGCATGAATCTTCCTATGATTGTGAATACACCAGTTCTCTTTTTAGTTCATTCAATTCAAGTTGAGTGCGTTCGATACGCAAACGATAAAACAGCAACAGCAAATAAAGCCCGAGAAACGTCAGGATACTGAAGAAAAAAACGTTGCGAATTTCCGGAGACATGCCGGAATTGGGACCGCCCATGATAACCGGCTGCGGGTGCAACGTGCGCCACAAGCGGTTGGCAAGATAAACGATCGGCACATCGACAAAGCCGACGATGGCGAAAACCGCGGCAAAGCGAGCGCCGCGTTGCTCATCGCCGGTGTAAGAGCGCAGCATCATATAACCAACGTAAATAAACCACAGCACCAGCGTCGAGGTTAGACGCGCATCCCACGTCCACCACACATTCCAAACCGGCCGCGCCCAGATCGGCCCGGTGAGCAGAACCACGGTCGTAAAAATCACGCCCACTTCCGCGGAACAATAGGCGACGCGATCATACCAGAGCCGGCGTTTGGTCAAAAACAAAATGCTGTACACGAATGTCACGCCAAAGGCGACAAATGCAACTAACGCCGACGGCGCGTGAAAATAAAAAATGCGTTGAATGATGCCCATGCTGGCCTCGGTGGGAACATAAATAAAAATGTTGTAGAGGTTGATGAGCATCAACAGCGCGGTGCTGTAAATGAGGATATTGGTCCAGCGGGCAAGTTTTTGTTCAGCAGGCATATAATCGAGCCTTCATTTATGTTAATCCCAAAGGTTGCTTTTTGAATTATACTCACAGCCGGTACTAAAGTCAACAAATTTATTGCGTCCGCAGTTTCGGGCCGCGGGCAATTTGAGGCCCGGACGGTAAGTCTATGTAGCTGAATCCACCTCCGGCGCCGGAATAGGTTCCGGCGTTTTTCGCTGATTCACAAAAACGTTGATAATTGCCGCGACCGGGACGGCGAGCAGCAAGCCCCAGAAGCCAAAGAATTGGGCGCCGACCAGCACGCTGAGAATGACGATCATCGGATGCAAGCCGACTTTTTCACCGACGATTTTAGGGGAGATGACAGAGCCTTCGAGGCCTTGCACGATGGCGAAGACAACAACGGCTTTGATCATTGTGGCAAACGGGTTGGCGGTAAACAACGCGACGACCAAGGTCAAAATCAAACTGATGAGCAGGCCGACGTACGGAATAATGTTGAGCAGGCCGCTCATTAAGCCGACAAAGATGGCGTAGGGCACGCCGACAATGGCCATGCCAACTCCCGACAGTATGCCGACAATTGCCATAACCGTGACTTGGCCGCGCAGAAAGCCGCTCATCATGTCGTCGGCGATTTGCACTTTTTGCTGAACACTGGCGCGGCGTTCTTCGGGAAAAAGACGCAGGACGAATTGCTCCCAAAGCTGTTGGCCGTCATTGAGAAAATAATACGTGAGCACGGGAATGAGAATGACGTTGAGCAATTGGCCCAACACCGCGGAAGTGGTGGCGGTGAAATTGAGCGCGCCGCGCAACACCGTGCCGAGCACGGTTTGCAGCTTGCCGGGCAAATCTTCGAGCAGCGCGTTCTGCAATTTTTGCAAATCAACCGGCAGACGCGAGAGCGACGGCAGCACGGTATTTTGCAGCCAATCGCGCACTTGCGGCAGCGCGGTGACGGTTTGGTTAATCAGATCGCCGATTTCGCTCACGAGCTGCGGCACCAGGAAGATGCCGAGAATGGTCAGCCCCAACATAAAAACCAAAATCACCAGCAGGCTGGCGAGCGCGCGTTTGAGACGGCGTTTCTCCAGCCAACTCACCAGCGGGCTGAGCAAATACGCCATCGCGATGGAAAAGAGGAACGGCCCCAGCACGCCGGCGAGTTGCTGATAAATCCAAATCGACATCAGCGTCAACCCCACAACGAAAATGGGCTTTGCCGCCGGCCGTTGGCGAATGGAAAAATAAAAAACCGTCAGCGCGATAAAGCCCACAAAGGGGGTGAGAATCTCGCGAAGGCTGTAGAGGAAGGCGGCGAAGATCACAACGCCAGCGAGCGCAACGATGCGCTCAACGTAAGTTTCAGATGATTGATGCAACGGAATTTTGAAATACGTAGTGACTTAAATTTGCAACGAAATGGAAACCGCAACGAAAAGCTTCAAATACAAAGGAAGCCGGATTTAGACGACAAATATTTTCAAACTTTAAGAACACCGCCGCCTAAATCCGACTTCGGACTGCTGACCACAGACTTCGGATTTTTACTTCACGAACATCATTTTCAACGTCCGTACAAAGTCTTTCGTGGCCAGTTTGTAAAAATACATGCCGGTTGCCACCGCATGTCCGGCGTCATTGGTTCCATTCCAGACGATTTCATGATAGCCGGCGTTATGCTTGGCTTGATCGACGAGCGTCCGCACACGCTGGCCGTATGCATTGTAGACGACAATCTTCACGTCCGCATTTTTCGGCAATGCGTATTTGATTTTCGTGCTGGGATTGAACGGGTTCGGATAATTTTGCGACAACTCAAAAGTCGTCGGCAATTGGGATTCTTCCGAAGTCACGCCGGTGGCATTGGGTTGAACCAGCAAATTATCGACGATCCAACCCCAGCCGACCGTGCCGCCATCGGCAAGCAGGCGGAAGCGAATAAGAATCTGCTCGCGAGCCGTGAATGTCTTCAACAGGTCAATGACATGGTTTTTAAACATCGCGGGTGTGCCGGTTTGACCGGCGTTAAATGCCGTCAGCCACCGAGCATCATCTCGCGCATCATATCCATCGGCCAGTGGCTTCCAAGTCTTGCCAAAATCATTGCTGCCCTCGACGACGACGTAATCATAAAAATCATCATCGCCAAACTTGGAATTCGGTTCACCGGGCTCGACCAGAGCGACGTCATCATAAACCAGCGTCGCATTCCCGGCAGCAACGGTAATCGGCGTCAGCAACGTGGCCGTATAATTTTGGTTGTTGGCGTAATTATGCGGCGAGTTTAATGCGCCATTCGCAAAACCGGTGGCCGTAGCAAAAGTGAAACCCGTGCTGGTGAAAAAATCCAGCGCCGAATTGGCTGTGTTGTTGAAATCGTTGCTGTATTGGGACTGCGCCGCTTTCAGCGGCCGCAAGTCGACGGTATTTTCAGCGGAGCGGAATGCTCTGCCACCGCGATATGCGACCAAAGACAGCCGGACGGTTTTGGGCGCGGTGACCGGAATGATCAATTTGAGTGCGGAATCTTTAGCGGCGGCATTGGCGGCAAAACTCAAGAATTTTGCGCCATCCAACAACACGTAAGAGGAATCATACGGCGAGGCAAAACCTGCCACTGCACTGACCACACCGCTAAAACCGCCGCCGATCTCGCGAAAACGCGGAGACAACGACGCCACGGGAGGTTCATAGCCGACCAATTGCGGCAGGCTTACCGACCACACGCCACGGCCGTGCGTGGCCAAGACGACTTCGTCGTTCACGATCACCATTTCCCAAATTGTGACCGGTGGCAGGCCGGTATCAGCGTAGGCCCAAGTGGTACCGCCGTCTTTGGATTCGAAGATACCAATTTCAGTTCCAGCCCAGAGAATGTTGGTGTCGTAGGGCATCACGAGCAAACTAAAAACCGCCACGTCCGGAAAGCCATTGGAACTGGTGGTATTGGTGCCAAAGCCGGAAAGCTCCGTCCAGGTTTGGCCCAAGTCATTCGTGCGCAAAATTTTGGGCTGCCGCGCCACGGAAAATAAAGCATACGCCGTTTTCTCATCGGTGGGATGCGTGGCAATGCCGGTAAGTGAGCCTAAACTTCTTCCGATGTTTTTAGTCGCGGTAAAACTCAGGCCGCCATCGGTTGAAACGAAAGGCGCCACCGTCGTCGTCATTGTATGGCCGGCCCAAACGACTTGCGGCGAAGCCAATGAAATCTCGACTTGCGAAAAGGTATTGCTGCCGACGAAGCCTGTCGGCATGGTCGTCAACGTCCAATTGGAGGCAAAATTGTCGGAACGTGCAATACCGTTGGCCGCGGTAGCAAAAACCAAATCCGGGTCTTGTTTGGATTTGGCAATTTTGGTAATAAATGTTCCCGTTCCGCCCGGTGGCCGGACACTCTGCCAGGTCACACCGCGATCCAAACTGCGATAGATGTTGTTGCCCTGTGACGATTCGAGAATTTTGTTGGGATCGCGATAATGCCAGGCCGCCTCAAAGCCGTCACCGCTCGGCGCGTGGGCCCATTCAGAAGTCGCGTCCGCATTCGCCTCTGAAAAATACGAACCGTTGTCCTGAGTGCCGCCGATGTAGCGATCGGCCCCATTCATTTTATCGACGCCGTAAAATTGTGAGGTGTTGTAACCCTTAAATTCACCGGCTTCATTGAAAGCCTGGCCGGTTTGTTTAAAGTCGGCGCCACCATCATCGGACAAGGCTAAACCGCCGTCGTTGCCAATCAGCATACGAAATTGCTGCTGGGCGGGGTTGGTGGGAATAAACAAAATGTTGTGTTGATCCGGATGAACGCCTTTGGGTGTGCCGCCAAACTGGTTATAAACATCGACGAAAATGCTGCGCGCCGCAATCCCAACCGGCGTGCTGCCCCAACGGATGCGCAAAGTCGCATTCGGCAAATTATCGGGCGTCCAGGTGGCGCCGGTCGCCAACAGCGGCCAGATAAAATAGAGTTGTTGATACGTGTGGCCGCCGGCTTTGGCGATATTGGGTGAAGGCGTCGTCGCGTTGTAAGCTTCCAACTGCGGGTAAAGATATTCGCGCGAACGATTGGTATTAAAAACTTCCAGCTCAAACTGGCCGTTCGCCGTTTGATCACGGAAGGAAACCATCAACTGGCGGTTGTTGTCAATATCCCACACTTCAAAGGGAACATCGACATAATCCTGATAGCTGTAGCTGGCGTTCGGTACGCCGGTGGTCGAGCCGGCGGGCACCGTAAAGCGATGGGCTTTTTGTTTTTTTCCAGGGCCAAAACGAATTTCCAGCGAAGGTTGGTTGGCCGCCGGAACGCTGCCGAACACGATGCCGCCGCCAGCCAAAGGCCCAGCATTATTTTGAAAAGCCAGGAACGATTGCGTATTTTCAAAATCAGCGCCCAGCACCGCGCGGCCGCTTTTAAGGTCGAATTTCCAAACGCCAACGGCGCCGACAAAAGCGGTATTTTCATTATAAGGATGCACCGCAATGGCATTGTCATACCAACCTTGTCCACCCAGAATATCCGTCGTGCTGGCTACTTCCAACTGCGGCAGAATCCAATTCGTGCCGCCATCCACTGAAACATAAAACCTAGCTGGAGCAGCTTCTGCAGACATATAAAGTCGCGAGGTATCTTTGCTGGAAATCGCTAATTCCATTCGCGAGATGCCCGCCACCTCCGTAAATGACGGCTTCCACGTCAAGCCGCCATCCACGGATTTAATGATCGCTGTGGCATTGACCGAAGCATACTGCGTTTTGAAATTCCTGGGATTGGCAATGATTTGCTGAACGCGCGCGGTGGAGGTATAAACCGGCGTCCAGGTTTGGCCGCCATCCGTGCTGCGTTGAATACCGTTTTCGCCTTCGCTACGGAATCCACCTGCTGTCGAGGCCAACACGATATTTTCATTTTGCGGATCAACGATTATCCGCGTGACATGCCGGAAAGAGTTGTTGACCGTGCTCGCCAGTTGTTGCCAGGTTTGGCCGCGATCGGTTGATTTCCAGATGCCGTTGCCGCTGATTTGATCGGCATTGCTGTAACCTTCGCCGGTGCCGGCATAAATAACGTTCGGGTTGGAAGCCGCCATGGCCAACGCGCTGGTGGCAAGGTTGGTCAGGCCTTTGGTCAATTCTTTCCAGGTGTTTCCAGCGTCCGTGGTCTTCCAAACGCCGCCGCCAACAGAGCCGAGAATCCATGTGCTGGACGTCGGATCAGCCGGATCAACCAAAATACTCCGCGTTCTGCCGGCAACGTTTCCGGGGCCGCGTTCGATCCACGGCAATGGCGCCCCACTCCGCTTGCTCAACGCCTGCGTCGACGTTAAGCCGCGCGCTTTCAACAGTTCCGTGATTTGATAATTGACCGGATAAGATGGCGCAGACTCGCCGTGGCCAGTGCGGATGTCTCGATGAAATTCGTAGAATAAATCCGGACGATCCTTCTTTTTCCCTTCTTCTTTTTCGGAAAAATCTTTGCCGTGCTTCAACTCTACCTTTTCAATATTGCCCGCGTCGGGCAACGAAGATAACCTCGACGAGGTTCGGGGTGACAGCAGAAAAAACATCACCAATAAAGAAACTCCTGACAGTACTGCGGCGACGGTGTAGCGTTTTTGCATCGTAACTCCTCTTTTTCAGGTGATCATCACCGACGTTATTTTTCCAACGCCGTTTATTTATTGAAGAAACCGGATTTAGGCGACGGCTATTTTCAAAATCAAAATGCCATGCCTAAATCCGGCTTCGCGCTTCGGGCCTCAGACTTTTTACTTCACGAACGTCATTTTCAGCGTGCGCACAAACTCTGCGGTGGTCAGTTTGTAGAAATATGCGCCGGTCGCTACTGCTTGCCCGGCGTCATTGGTGCCGTTCCAGACGATTTCATAATACCCGGCGTTTTGCTTGGCTTGATCAACGAGCGTCCGCACGTGCTGGCCATACGCGTTGTAGACGACGATCTTCACGTCGGTATTTTTCGGCAACGCGTATTTAATTCTCGTGCTGGGATTGAACGGGTTGGGATAATTTTGCGACAATTCAAAAGTCGCCGGCAATTTGGATTCTTCCGAAGCCACGCCGGTGGCATTGGGTTGAATCGATAGGTTATCAATGCTCCATCCCCAGCGCACCGTCGCCGCGTTGGAAAACATGCGGAAACGAATAACGATCTCGGTGCCCGCGGTAAAGGATTTCAACAAATCAATATCGTGTTTTTTGTACATCGCCGGTGTGCCCACGCTATTGGTGTTATACGCGGCCAACCATCTCGAATCGGCGCCAGCATCATAGGGGCCTTCCAGCGCTTTCCAGGTTCTGCCGAAATCCGGCGTGGCTTCCACCACGACAAAATCATTCGCCGGTTCAACAATCGCAATATCATCATATAGCAATCTGGCCTCGGCCGAGGTGGCGGCAACGCGAATCGGTTTCAAAAGTATGGCCGTGGAAGTGCTGTTCACGCTGTACGGGTGTGTCGAGTTTAGCGAACCGTTGGGAAAAGTTTCCACGACTTCCGGCGTCATCTCCGTCAAATCGAAATCACTCCCGTCTTGCTCCGGGTTGTTAAAATTATTCGCGTAAATCACCTTGGTCGGCTGCAAGGGCAGCAAGTTCAAAGACGCCGGCGCCGACTGAAATGTTTTACCGCCGCGGTAAGACAAAACCGCGACTGCGGCGGTCTTGATTACAGTGACTGGTGCGATGAACTGCACGGTCGTATCTTTTGTGGCGGCAACGTTGGCGAGAATCCGCAACGTCTTCACATTATCGACCGTCACGAAAGACGAATCATAGGCCGAGGCGAGGTTGATGTTTGCATTGATGAAGCCGCCAAGACCGCCGGTGGCGCTGCGCAAACGCGGCGACAACGTCGCCGCTACCGGTTCATAATTCGTTAACTCCGGAAGGCCCACGGTCCACACACCGCGGCCGTGCGTGGCCACAACGACTTCATCATTAACAATAGCCATTTCCCAGATCGTGACGGGCGGCAAGCCATTATCGGCATATGCCCAGGTTTGGCCGCCGTTCGTCGATTCAAAAATACCGATTTCCGTTCCCGCCCAGAGTATGTTCGCGTTATACGGCATCACCAGCAAACAAAAAGTAGCCACATTCGGAAAACCATTCGAGCTAACGCCGCTGGCGCCAAAGCCGGAGATATCGGTCCAGGTTTGGCCGAGATCTGTTGTGCGCAAAACTTTCGGCAAACCGGAAATCGAGAAAAGCGCATACGCTGTTCTCTCATTGGTCGGATGCGTTGCCAGGCCGGTGAGCGAACCCAAGTTGGTGCTAAAGGGTTTCGTGGCCGTAAAGCTTAAACCACCATTGGTTGAAACAAAAGGCGCCAAAGTCGTGGTCATACCGTGGCCGGTCCACACCACTTGCGGACTCGCCAGCGAAATTTTCATCTGCGAAAAACTGTTGGTGCCGCTAAAACCAGCGGGCATCGTCGTCAGCGTCCAAGTGTTGGCAAAGTTATCGGAACGTTGCACACCCAAGCTGGTCGGGACGAAGAGCAGATCCGGATCTTGTTTTGATTTGGCAATTCTGGAGATGAATGGCCCCGTTCCCGCCGGCGAAACGACTGCCCAGCTATTGCCGCCATCTAAACTGCGGCGCAGCGACCCACCCTGCGAGGTTTCAATAATTTTACTCGGATCGCGATAGTGCCAAACTGCTTCAAAACCATCGCCGCTCGGCGCCCACACCCAGGAAGATTTGTTATCGGGATTAACCGGTGAAACCCACGAGCCATTGTCCTGTGTGCCGCCGACATAACGGTCGGCGCCGTTCATTTTATCCACGCCGTAAAACTGCGTCGTATTAAAACCTTTAATCGACGTGGGTGCATAGCTGCGCCAATGATAGCCGGCCTGCGTAAATGTCGCGCCGTTATCATCCGAATAAGCGACGCCGCCGTCATTCGTGTTGATGACTTTAAACTTCTGTTGCGCCGCATCGGTAACGACCATCCAAAGGCCATGATGATCGGGATGCACGCCTTTGGTCTGCGCTTCCGAGCCAGTGGGCGGATAACTATTCTGAAACGTCGTGCGGGTTACCGGTCGCGTCGTAAGATTGCCCCAGCGGATGCGTATTGTCGAAGCGGGAATCGTGGCGGGATTCCACGTACCCGAGGGCAAGATGCCCCAGATCAGATAAAGATTTCTGAAAACATGTCCGCCATTTTTGGCAATATCCGGCGACGGGGTCGTCGCATTATAATCCACCAATTGCGGGTAAATATATTCGCGGGTTCTGTCCGTATCAACGTCTAAATTAAACACGCCGTCCGCGAGTTGATCGCGAAATGCCACCATGAGTTGCTGATTACGATCAATGTCCCAAACTTCAAATGGCACGTCAATATAATCACGATAGGTATAACTCGCTGCCGGCACGCCGCTCGTCGCGCCGGGTGGAACCGTAAAGCGATGGGCTTTTTGTACTTTTCCCGGGCCAAATCGAATTTCGATCGACGGCTGTTGGGCGGCTGGAACCGCGCCGAAAACAATGCCACCCCCGGCTAATTGTCCGCCGGTATTGACAAACCCAAAAAACGATGCGATGTTTTCAAGGTCAACCCCGAACACCACGCGCGTTGTTGACGGGGTCCCCGGTTGTACTTGAAATTGGTAGATCGATGAACCCGCCGCATAAGCGATGTCTTTATTAAACGGATGGGCGACAACCGCATTGTCATACCAGCCCTGACCGCCCAGAAAATCATCGGTCGTATTTAATGTGGCCAACGCCCAATTGGCGCCGCCGTCATCGGACATATAAAGTTTGGCGGCCGGGGTGGCTTCCGCCGAAACAAACAGCCGCGAAGTATCAACTGGAGAAACTGCCAGTTCCATGCGCGACACACTGCTGAGGCCGTTTGAAGCAGATTTCCAGGTGATGCCGCCATCAACCGATTTTAAAACGCCGCTGGTGTTGACGGTGGCATATTGGGTTTTAAAGTTTTTCGGATTGGCGACGAGTTGCTCAACCGAAAACCCGTTAGGCTCGGTAAAAACTTGCGTCCACGTTTGGCCGCCGTTGGTACTGCGAAAAATGCCATCCGCCCCTTCATTCCGAAAACCGCTGGCCGTGGAAGCCAACACGATATTTTCATTTTGCGGATCGACAAGGAGACGGGTCACATTGCGGAAGTTATTGTTGACGGTGCTGGCAAGCTGTTGCCAATTTTGGCCGCGATCCGTCGATTTCCAGATGCCATTGCCACTGATCTGATCCAGATTACTAAAGCCTTCGCCGGTGCCGGCATAAATCACATTCGGATTCGAAGCGGCCATGGCTAAAGTGCTGGTCGCGAGATTCGTCAGGCCTTTGGTTAGCTCCTGCCAGTTTCTGCCGGCGTCGCTGGTTTTCCAGATGCCGCCACCGACGGAGCCGACCAACCAGGTGTTGAAGGTCGGGTCCGCCGGATCGATCACCAAACTGCGGGATCGCCCGCTCACATTGCCCGGGCCGCGTTCAATCCAGGGCAACGGGGCAGTGCTGGATTTGCGCAAAGCGTTTAATTCCTGCACCGATGCCACGCCGCGGGCTTTAAGATATTCGGTGAGTTGATAATTCATCCGATAAGCCGGTTCCGCTTCGCCGGCGCGGGTCCGAATGCCACGATGAAATTCATAAAATTGATCCGGGCTATCAGCTTTTTTACCTTCTTCCTTTTCTACTTCAGCCAATTCTTCTCTCAACTCAGCCGGCGCTGGTGGCACGGCGCGCCGAATCGGGAGAGAAGAAAAAACTGCGATTAAACCAATTCCCAACAGCAAGGCGACGACATTATAACGTTGGCGCATCGTTACTCCTTCTTTTTATTAAAACGTGGATTTTGGAATGCAGCCCCGGTTTTGTAACAAACTTTTACAGTGTAAGAAAATTTCAATATATGTCAAGTCCTTTTTACGAAATATTTTAAAAAATCGCGCCGAAAAAAATGCCGTCACGGGCTTGCCTTTATGATTTTTTCGATTAGATTTACTTCAGATTATGCAGGTTTACTGCTGGCGCACATTTAAATTCTTATTTTTTCTTTTCGCCGTTTGCATTTTTCTCTTAATCTCCTATGCCTCTCCCCACTCCCTTCTATTCCCGCATGGCGCCATTATGCCAGAGCTATGATTGGCGCAATTGGGCCGGTTACCTGGCCGTCAGTGTTTATGAAATGTCGCACGAACGCGAATATTATGCCATTCGCAACGCCGCCGCGATGATCGATGTCACGCCGCTATTCAAATACGAAATTAGCGGCCCGGATGCCGTGCGCCTGGTCGATCGTATCATAACGCGTGAGGCCAAGAAATGCGGCATCGGCCAAATCATGTACACGCCGTGGTGCGATGAGCACGGCAAAATGGTTGATGATGGCACCGTCGCGCGTCTATCCGAAAATCATTTTCGCCTCACCTCCGCCGATCCGAACTTACGCTGGTTTCAAGATTGCGGCTACGGATTCGAGGTTAATGTCGTTGAGGTTTCGGCGGATTTGGCGGCGTTGTCGCTTCAAGGTCCGAAGTCGCGCGAGATACTTTCTCAAATCGTCACGGAAACAGATATCGCCAGCCTAAAATATTTTCGGTTGACGAACGGGAAAATTGCCGGATTTCCGGTGACGATCACGCGCACTGGTTACACCGGCGATCTCGGCTACGAATTGTGGGTGGCGCCTCAACATGCCGAAAGTTTGTGGGAGGTGTTGATGAAAAAAGGCCGCGGCTACGGCATTCAGCCCGCTGGCATGGTAGCAATGGACATCGCCCGCGTCGAAGCCGCGCTGTTGCTGGGCGACATTGATTACGTTTCGAGTCAAAAGGCCATTACCGAGGCGCGAAAATCTTCTCCACTCGAAGCTGGGTTGGAATGGGCCGTCAAATTCGACAAAGGCGATTTCATCGGCCGCCAGGCTCTGCTTGCCGAAAAACAGCGCGGCCCACATTGGAAATTTATCGGTCTCGAAGTGAATTGGGACGCGCTCGAAACGCTGTACGCTGCTGCCGATCTGCCGCCGCAAGTCGCCGGCCGCGCCTCGCGTGTTGCCGTGCCGATTTTTAAAAACGGCAAGCAAATCGGGCAAGTGACCAGCAGCACCTTCTCTCCCATTCTCAAAAAATTCATCGCCATCGGCACTGTTGAAAGTCAATATGCCAACCTCGGCACGAAAGTCGAAATGGAAATCACCGTCGAATTTGCGCGCCAGCACGCACCGGCGACAGTGGTGAAGACGCCGTTTTTTGATCCGCCGCGGAAGAAAGCGTAGTGGGCAGTATTCAGTGTCAAAAGTATTCAGTTCACAGTGTTCAGTATCAGTTGTTTCGTGGAGGAGGTCATGAGTTATTTGCCTTATGTCGAGAGTTTTCGCGAGTTGTTGGCTTATCAAAAAGCCAAAGCAATAGCAAAAGAAATCTTCCAAGTGACAAAAGCTTTCCCGCGAGAAGAAGCTTATTCGCTCACTGATCAGATACGGCGAAGTTCTCGTTCAATCGGCGCTCAAATTGCTGAAGCTTGGGGTAAACGATCTTACGAAAAACACTTTATCAGCAAACTCACGGACGCTGACGGCGAGCAGCTTGAAACTCAGCATTGGATTGACATTGCCGCCGATTGCAGTTATTTGAACACTGAACAAAAATCATCGCTCTTAAAACAATGCGAAGAAATTGGCCGCTTGGTTGGCGGCATGATCGCTAAATCAGATAAATTTTGTTCGACAACACCCATCTCTGTCGTTCGCGAAGATGCAGCAGAATATTTTACTCGAAACAAAAAAGAAGATGAATTAACTGAAAACTGATCACAGAAAACTGAATACTGATTACTTCAGCAACTACAACTATGCCTCAACAATACGACGCCATCATCATCGGTGGCGGCCACAACGGCCTGGTGA
>CAYZFF010000064.1:9038-15703 GCA_964477305.1 uncultured Cytophagia bacterium | reverse complement strand
GTGTCTTCCCACGCATTCTCAAACGCCTCGCTGACGCCGCCGCAGGATTTGGAAAAGCGCGCATCGCAGATTTCATTTTCATAAACCAAAAAAACGCCGCGGGTTTCCTCCACCGCCTGCGCCGCCGTGGCAGAAATAATTTTGGAAACGCCTTGATAACGCTGGCAATGGTCGTCAGCGCACACTTGAAAGTCGCGGTGATCTTCGCGGTCGTACCAACGGATAATTTCATTTTCGGTTTCGCGCGAACGCCGCGCCGGCACGTCGATATTCTTGAATTTCCTTTGTCGCTCCAGCATCGCCACAAGCCAACTGCGTGAGGTGATCGCGTGCGCTTTGAGCAATTCCATCGGCGCTTCGGCGCTCATTTCGGAGGAGATGACGCTTTTCAAATATTGCTCAACCGCAATTTCGTTGATCGCAGTGATCGTGCCGTCCTCACCCTGCAAAAAACATAGCGCGCCTTCGAAGGTTTGATTTTCTTTCCTTTCCCAATGGAATTGAACGCCGATGGTGACGTCGCGCAAGGTGAAGGTTCCATCGGCGGCCGACGCGCAAATTATTTTTTTGCCGTGCGCAATGGCACGGTTGTCGGCGTCATACAAGGCAAGCTGATCATTGCTATTTTCGACAGAGAATTCGCCTTGATGGGATACGTTTCCGTTAATTAGATAAACTGCGTTGAACGCGCCGCGGCTCTGCACGCGGCCTTCGTAGATTCCAACAGTGATCGTGGGTTCGTGATTGAGCATTTTTTGTTCAAGTCAAAGTGCGGCAAAGTCCGACTGGCGCCGGGAGATTGGGCTGAATTAGAAAACCTGCGAACGCAAGCCGGATTTCAGTTTATTCACGGTTGTTTCATCCCAGCTTACTTCCTCGTAAATCGTTTCAATCAATTGGGCGTCAACAGTACGAAAATCCTTTTCGACCGGGGTGACGATCAAGCCGCCCATATCGACCGAAGCCGGGCTGATGAGAATTTTTTCATCGCCTTCTTTAAAAAAAATATCGGGGCGATGTTTACGCCGAGGAAAAAGGATGATCCGCCATTGCGGTGAATTATATTGGCAGAGAATATTCACTCTCGGTTCATCGGCGATTTGCAGAATCATCTGCATTTTTACGAGCAATTGCTGGAGAACATGGATCAGCTTTTCAGCATTAGCCCCTTCGAGCACAACAACGGCGCGCCCGATCTCCTTCAGCAAAATTACGGCGATACCATCAATCGTTTGAACGAGTTCACGGCGTGAAGCATTGCGGGCCTCATGTTCAATCGGAATCGCGCCAGCGGGCGCTGCTTGAAAATGCAGATGATCCGGCGCCGAGGCGCCGCATTGCGCGCCATTATAAAACACCGTAAACGCCGGGCTTAAATCCTGCGCTAATTGCAAAAACGTTTCCAGATGCGCCGCCAGGAGTTGCGGACGATGTTGTATATGCGATATGGTATAATGCGCGGAAAAAATCGGCATCGGATTACATAGCAAAAGAAATTGATTTTGATACAAAACCCCCTGTTGTTCAGCAGGCAAATTTTCAACACAAAGAAAACAACGGCGCTGGCGAATCGAGTGGGCATCGACTTTGGCGCCCGTGCTCACGATGCGTTTGGGGTTGAATTGCAGCCAAGTGGAGAAGGTGCGACCCTGCACTTCGCGGATTTGCGCATATTGCAATGAGGCATAACCCTCCGCGGCCATCGGCCAAACGCGCCGTTGATTTTCCAAAAGTCGCGCCAACAATTCCGGCAACAGTGTTTGGTGAGAAGAATGGTAAGAAGCAAAAATCTTGGCGGGGATCGTGGTCACAGTGTGTTATTAAGGCTTTCGAGCCCGTGTTTTGTGAGTTGAGCCTTTTACAAGAAATGTAATTCTGCAATACTCTGCTGATCGGCTTCAATATACAAAACCCTCTCGCATTTGTCAAGCATGGTGCTTCAAACGCCAGAGCAAATATATTAAAGGCATTGCGTTTTGCCTATTTTTTACTATGTTATGACAATTGGAATTTTTCAAAAAAATGGTGTCTATTGAATATAGATTAGTCTGTGCAGTGAAAAATGCAACCCGCTGGTCATTGAAACGAAGACAAGGAAGTCTATGTATCACAGCGTTCCCTTTCATCGTTATCTATCATGCCGTCTGGGGCGATCTATATCTGCCCTGATTCTACTTTGCGGTTTAGCGCCCTCATCTTTTCTTTGGGGGCAACCATCTTTTAATTCAACGCCTCGCGCGCGACTGTTGCGGTTGGCGCAGTCTGCGCAAACCGCGGTGAAGAACAATCAATTTGCCGAGGCTTTTAATTTTTATCAATCGGCTTGGAATCTCGCCGACTCGGCAAAGGATTATCTCGCGGGTGCGGCATTATTAAATTTCACCGGCGCCACCCTCGAACAAATGGGGAAAAATCAGGAGGCCTTAGCGTCTTTTGAAAAGGGCGTGAAAGTGTTGGAGAACAAAGGCGCCAGCAGTGATGCTTTCTTGATTAAAGAAGCGTTGCGTCATTTGCAAGGTGACGCTAAAATGTATGTTGGCGGCACGGGAAGACCTATCAGTGCCGATGTCTATCGCGGTGAAATGGAAAACTTCTCGTCCTGGTTGGCGCAACCGCCAGCGCAGGCTGAACCGCAACTCGTGGTCATGTTGATGATGAACGTGGCGAATATATACTTGCTGGAAAACCAATACGATATAGCGGACACGCGGTATAAAGCGGCGTTGCGCCTGGCCCGGCGGTATAAAATTCCACGCCGCGAACAGCAAATTCTCACCAACCTGGCCTGGAGCGCCGTTAAAAGTAAACGTTACGAAGAAGCCGAGGCGCGCCTGGACTCTGTGATGGCGACTTATACCACCGATGTGTCGGCTGTAGAACTGCGCCGCGCTTTTTTGGCGGTCGGCGTCAATTTACGCGAACAAAAAAAAATCCCTGCGGCCCTCGCCAAACTGGAGTACGCATTAAAATTATACGATACGGCGGGTGACGATCTTGGCCGCGGTCGAGCCTTAACGCATTTGGCGGCGACTTATTTGCAAATAGGCGATTTTGCCAAAGCGCAAACCTATTTTCAAGAGGCATTGCAAGTCAATACGGCGGCGACGGATAATGAGATCAACTGGCAGGCGCATGTCGGTTTGGCGCAATGCCAGCAACAGGCGGGCAATTTTTCACAAGCATTACAGCATTACGAAGCCTACGTTGAGATTGTCCAAAAAATCGGCGAAAGTTATCGCACCGACGAGGGGAAAATCAGCATTTTTGAAGATCACGCCGCAAACTTTGCGGCTTATGTCGAGACGGCTTTGGCAAATGCGAATGGCCGCTATGAACGCGTGCGCCAGGCCATCGAGCGGCTGCGCGCCCGGACCTTGGAAAATTTGCAATGGACGCGTATGCAGGCGCCGCCGCGCCGGGCTGGAGAAGTTCCGGCGCATCTCGCGCTCTTTGGAAGTTTTGCCCCAACGAATTTTGCAACTCCCAACAGTCCCGGAATAAACTCAATCGATGTTCGACAAATGGCGCCAGGAGTAATCTCTTCGGCTGATTCGAAGATGGCGCCGGGGATACATTCCATGGCGTTGCCCAGCCTATCCGGTGACCGTGCAAAAGCGCTGCCGGATTCAGCAGCGAGGGCGTCAGGCCTAATTCAGCCGACATTTTTAGAATATTATATTCTTCCGAAAAAGACGGCGATTCTGGTTAAAACGCCAAACGGCGAGGTGCGCGGCAGCGTGGTGGAAATAGACGCAAACAAACTCACGCAACTCGTGGCGGAATACGGTCAAGCCCTCGACGTGGAAACGCCGCGCGGTTTTGAGCTGCCGCGGCAAATCATTCCAAGCACGGCAAAGCCAAAGACCGCGGCGCGCGCCGAAGCCGTGGTGTCGCAACAATTATATCAATTGTTGATTGCGCCGATTAAAAAATATTTGCCGGAGGATGCGAAACAAACGGTGGTGATCGCCCCGCATCAAGCGTTGTGGGCATTGCCGTTTGCGGCGTTGCGCGATGCGCACAACAACTATTTCAATGATCAACATGTGCTAACCTACGCCGCGTCGGAATCAAACTGGGAATTATTGGCGCGCCAACCGCGACCGGCCGATCACAAAAATTTGCGCGCCTGGGTTATCGGTAACCCGCGCATGCCAGCCTCAGCCGAAGCCTGCGGATTTCGCTTTGCTTTGCAAGCCTTGCCGGGCGCGCAGCAAGAGGCCGAGGCGATTGCAAAATTGCTCGGGCCGAAACGCGCCGAGCTTTTTACCGGCGTCGCGGCAGATCAATTGCGCCTCGAAGCGTGGCATCCGGATTTTACCGTTTTACATTTTGCGACTCATGGCTTTGCCTGTGTCGATGATCCTTTAAGTTCGTTTATCGTTCTTTCTGAAATCGAATCGGCGGCAATGCAATTGGACACGGCGCAGGCGAAAATCACCTTGCGTCACGACCGTCGCCGGCCAATTACACTGCAAGCGTTTAAAAGCATGGCGGGTTATAACCCCATTCCGCCGGCGTATCCCGGAATCTTAAAAGCAAGAACCATTATGGATCCGCAGCGGTTTCAGTTACGCGCCGATTTGGTGACACTCAGCGCCTGTCAAACCGGTTTGGGCCAATTGCTCAACGAAGGCATGATCGGCTTCAGCCGCGCGTTTTTAGCCGCCGGCGCGCGTTCGCTGGCGGTGAGTTTGTGGCGCGTTGATGATCAGGCTACCAAGGATTTGATGGTCGCCTTTTATAAAGAATATCTGCGGCATGGCAACAAAGGCCTGGCTCTGCAGCAGGCAATGCAACAAGCGCGACGAAAATACCCCGCCCCGAAATACTGGGCGGCGTTTACGCTGTTTGGCATGGCGGAATAAAAAATCATTTTTTACCAAACCGCCGAGCGGCACAGTTGCTGCAGTATCACCAAGAAATCGGAGTAAAATATGACAACGGTAAGACGGTTTTTTGTGGGAATGCTGTTGCCTTTTTTTTTCATCACGTGTTCCAAACGCCAGGAAACCCCGTCCGTTCGCACCATTCCATTGACGCGCACCATACGTATCCCGGCGCAAATTATGACAAGTGACACTTCGCTGGCGCCCTGGCGGTTGAATGCCGGATTGTTGACCACAACAGGCGGCGGTGAGGATGAATTACCGCAAGGTCCGGAGAGTTTTGAAGTTTTGCCTGACGGCGGATTTGTCATTGCCGATCCGTTGCAACGTCGCGTTGTGTTCTACGACAGTTTGGGAAATTACGTTACCGTATGGCCAATCGGCTTGGCCGTGAATAGCATTACGTTGCATGAAGGCGGAGAATTTGTCGTGCGCCAGGCCAATTCCGGCGATTATTTTTTTATTGATCAACGCGGCCAGGTATTGCCGCAAAGCGCGCAACCCCGGCGCCGCGGCGGCAATACGGCCCCGGCAGAAGCGCGCTTGCTCGACCGGAATCGCGGCCGCATTGGCGAGCCGCGCGCGCGCGGCGCCACGGGCGGCGGCATCGAGATTGCATTTGACAGCGACACCACGCAAATGGTGTCGCTGCAAAATCTCGGCACGGATGCACAAGGCAACGTTTACGCCGTGCTCGAAATCACCCAGGGCAATAGTGCCGCTATTGATCTGCGCAAAATCGTGCGAAAGTATTCCGCGGAGGGAAGATTAATTGCAGAAATTCTCGACATCCCTCTCGAAGCGGAAATCGCGCCGGTGGATGAATTGCGGTTGCATCGCGGCTGTGTTTATCAACTCGTGCCGACCAGAACGGAAGTGCGCATCAATGTTTGGGATACCAATTGAGGCGCGGTGTTTTGTTGTGAACTGCTTCATGATAAATTTTAATTTCCCCAATGGCCTGACAAAAACTTTTCAATAATTCTTCGCCCGTCACCGGAGGCAAAATGCAAAGACTTTTTCTTTTCAGTTTATTGGCTGTGCTGCTGTTTCTGCCCAGCAAACGCGCTGCAACCAACTCGGCGGCGTTGCCGGTTTTAACGCGCGAACAGATCATCGCAACCGCGCAGCGGCTGGCGGAATATCAATGGGTTTGCCGCGAGGCCAATCGCCGCGCGCCCTGCGTCACAGCATCGCCTTATGTCAGCGATTGGAACGCCAACCAAACCGTCACCGGCATCGCCTACGACTGGGGCGGCATGGACACACCGGAAGCCTTTGAGCAAAAATTGGCGCGCGGTCTGGCCGCCGGCTCGCATAGCCGCCATGGCATCACCAACTGCACGGCCGGCATCGATTGCTCGGGTTATGTTTCGTATTGTTGGGGGCAGCGAACGACACATGACTTTTCGACGCGCAACATTCGTGACATCGCCGGCCGACCGAAATACAACTGGTACACCGAAATGAAACCCGGCGACGCGCTAAACAAGCCCGGCGATCATGTCGTGCTCTTCGCCGGTTATCGTCCGGATGGCAACCCGATTGTTTATGAGGCTTCCGGCGGCGCCGGCCGCGTCATTCGCAACGATTGGTGCACCTGGTCGCGGTTTAAAAATTATTATCCGCTGCGCTACAACAATGTCGTCAACTAATTCCCGTTTGCCGGTGTGGAAATTTATATCGGGAGTTCAATCATGAATCAACTCATCCAAAAATCTTTTCATATTGCGACACTACTCGCGCTTTCCATATTTTGGTTTTGCGGCGGGAAAA
>CAYZFF010000064.1:0-8938 GCA_964477305.1 uncultured Cytophagia bacterium | reverse complement strand
GCTTTCCATATTTTGGTTTTGCGGCGGGAAAAGGGAAAACGCAGAAAACACCACCACCACCACCACCAATGCGTCGTTAGCAACGGCAACCACGACGCGGCCGCCCAGCAAATGGGCGCTGTTGGTTGGAATCAATATTTATCGTAATTCCGGCGCCCGCCCGGACTTCTCGAATCTCGCCGGATGTGTGAACGATGTCGAGGATATGAAATCACTTTTGCTCGGCACGTATGATTTTCCTCCTGATCACATTCAAGTGTTGACCGATGCGCGCGCCACCCATATGGCCATTATCGACGCCTTCAAAAAGCATTTGATCGCGAACGCGCAGGCCAACGACGTGGTCATTTTTTATTTCAGCGGCCACGGCTCGCAGATGAAAGATGCTTCCGGCGACGAAGCCGACGGCTACGATGAAACGATTGTGCCGCACGACACTCGCGACCGTGAGGGAAAGGTGTTCGACATCAGTGATGACGAACTGAATGAATTACTGCGACAGCTTTCCCAGAAAACCAAAAAGGTGACGTTTATTTTTGATAGCTGCCACTCCGGCTCGGCGGTGCGCGGCGCCGGGCAGCCCAAAAAAATTCCAGCGGACGAACGCACGCCGCCCCCGCCGCCCGCGAATGCGCCGCGAACGCGCGGCCTCGAAGGCGCCAGTGATTTGCGGCTGGACGGGTTGGAGTATGTTCTAATTTCGGGTTGCCGCTCGAATGAAAGCTCGTTTGAGCATCTCGCGGCCAATAATATCGAGCGCGGTGCGTTGAGCTATTTTTTGACCCAAAAATTGCGCAGCGCTGGCTCGGCCGCGACGTATCGCGATGTGATGGATAATGTCATGGGAGAAGTTAATGCGAAGTATCCGAGTCAACATCCGGAGCTTGAAGGGGCACGGGCGGATTATTACGTGTTCGGCGATTCGTCGCGACTGCCGCAGCCGTATCTGCTCGCTTCGCCGCGTGGCACGAAAAACGTTGTTCTGAATGGCGGCTTGATTTATGGATTGACGGCCGGTTCGCGGTTTGAGATTTATCCGCCGGGTGCGAAAAAATTTGCGCCGCCGGAAACGCCGATCGCCACCATTGAATTAACCACGGTAAATCCGGATTCCGCGATTGGCATTTTTAAATCGGGCCGCACCATTCCCAATTTTGCGCGGGCCGTGGAGCGGCAACGGCAATATGGCGCGCTCAAATTGCGCGTTTATTATAAAAATTTGGCGGCCTCGCCAAAACTCACTGCCCTGAAAACCGAAATGGGGCAATCGCCATTTATCGAAACCACCGCGCAAGAATCCGGCTATCATTTGCTGGTTCGCCAAACTGGAAATGAAATCGTTATTGAAGGCGGCGACGCGACTGGAATTTTATCCCGGATTCCCCTCAACGATGCGGAGCTGACGCAGAAGGTTGCAAAGCAAATTCGCCAATGGGCGCAATGGTTTAATGTGCTTTCTATTATTAATCCCACGCCGACCCTTGGCGTCAAGCTGACGGTTACCGCTAAACGCGGCGGCCAAACGCGTGCGCCTTTTGCCAGCATCGGACAGGCTGAGGCGGTTTTAAAAATCGGCGAACAAATTGAATGCACCATCGAAAACACTTCGCCGGAAAGTTTGTATGTGGCGCTCGTCGATCTTTCCACCGATGGCAGTG
This sequence comes from uncultured Cytophagia bacterium, assembly GCA_964477305.1. GTDB lineage: Bacteria > Zhuqueibacterota > Zhuqueibacteria > Zhuqueibacterales > Zhuqueibacteraceae > Zhuqueibacter. The sequence continues at coordinate 7,280 of CAYZFF010000064.1, read as the reverse complement.
TGTCGGTGATTCATCCTTACCCTCCCGGCGCTTCGGAATTGCTGCCCGCCGGCGCGCGCTTGAGCAAAACCTTTGAAGCCACTTTAGCGGCCGGGCAAAACTCGATCAAAGATATTCTGAAAGTTTTTGCAACGACGCGACCGGTTGATTTTCGCTTTCTCACCCAACCGCCGGTGCGCGGCGCGGAAACCCGTGATTTGCCAGATGATCCGTTCCAGCAACTTTTGGCTAACGCCTTTTTAGGCACGCGCGCTTTAACTCCGGTCGTCCCATTGACGAATTGGGTTACGGCACAGCGGGTCGTCGAAGTGCGGCGGTGAAAATCAATTTTGCATTTCTACTTTTTTAACCGTTGCCGCGCCATGATTTCAATGGTGCGAATACGATCTTTGTAAAGATCGTTGCGATTAATTTTATCAATCGGCAACGCCGCGTCGGTGTTGCCCTCCCAGCGGCGGCAGAGATAAACCGGCTCATAAATTCTGCCGATTTGATATTCCCGCGAAAGCCGCAAAGCAATCGCGTAATCCTCGCCGTAGCTCACATTCGGCAACAAAAATTGCCGCACCAAATCGGTGCGAAACGCGCGCGGCGCGCCGAGGCCGTTGATGCGCAGCGCATTGTTGCGGCCATTGTCCGGCGTCCATTCGCGGTGATCGATCACCCCCGGGGGAATTTCCTGCAAATCAACATTCACCAATTTATACGAACCGATCACCATCGCATAATCGCCGCGCCGAAACTCATCCACAATCTTTTGCAGGGTGTGGCTATCGGAATACAAATCATCCGAATCCAGTTGCACCGCATATTTGCCGCAATGCTCAGAAAGCAACGCTTCGTTCCAGCACCCGCCGATGCCGAGATCATGCCGCGCCGGAACAAGAGGTTTGACCCGCTGATCTTTTTGCGCGAGACGGGCCAGCGCTTCCGTTGTTCCATCGGTGGAGTGATTATCGGCGACAATAATATTAAAAGGAAAATTCGTTTGTTGCTGCAACACACTCTGCACGGCCTCGGAAATGGTTTTGACGCGGTTGCGCACTGGAATGATGACACTTGCTTCAACGGGAAAATTTGCCGTGGCGGCAGGGACAGCCTTGAAATTGGGCGGCAAATACGCGCCGATATTTTTGAGATGCTGCGTTGCCACCTGCTCCATTTCTTTCTGCACGGCTTGATTGCGCGGATCAACGTAATCAAATTGCTTCTCGCCGCTTTGGCGCGCATCTGCTTCGGTTTTGGTATAAAGAAATTCCTGAATATGAAACACCGGATGGTTAATCGAAACTTTGAGCCGCAGATCATACCAGCCGGCCCATTGCACCTCGGGACAATGGCCGAATTTCTGAACGGCGTCCCGAATGGCAGCGGTGGAAAAGAGCAACATCGCGCCGAAATCAAAATTATCGCGAATGCTGCCGAATTGATAATCACCCACCGGATGTTCGGCGCGCGCCCCATTTTTAATTTCGTAAAAATCCGCATACGTCAAACCTGCGCCGGTTTGTTCGGCAATCGCGATCATTCGCTCCAACGCCGCCTGCCCGAGCGTAATCTCTTGCGTTTGATTAATAAACAACAAGAAGTTGCTATCGATTCGGGTAATGAGATGATTGATTAAATTTCCACCGGTGAGCGCGGGAGCTTGCAACGCTTCACATTTTGCGTGTGTCGCCGAGTAACTACCGTTGTTGACGACGAAAATCTTTTGCACGAGAGGCAAGTCAATGAACTGCCGTAAAGTTTTATCGAAATTGTCATGCGGCGAATGAGGAAGCACAATTGTAAGACGCATAGAAATTTTCCCAATAGTTTAATGAATGACTTTGGGTCAATATACTCAAACTCAAGCTTCGTGTCAAGCCCGGTCATTTCTCGCTTGATTTTTGAAAATAGGGATATATTTTAAATGAGGGCAGAGAAGAAGACGAAGCATTCCCAAACCAGCGAGTCTCGATAATATGTCTGACAAAGTTATTTCGGCGCCGCGCATGCAAAAGCTGATTAAGGCAATTAAGGGCTATATTTATACGGTGGGGGTCGCTAATGGCGAGGCCGTGGAAACTTATCATGACGAAGGCTGCGCGGAAATTACCGGCTACACGTCCGAAGATTTTCGCGTTGACCCGGATTTATGGTTTCGCATGGTTCACGCCGAAGATCGGGGCGCCGTGAAAAAGCAAGCCGTAAACGCGCTCGCCGGCGAGGAGCAATCACCGCTCGAACACCGGATCATTCATCGCGACGGCTCTGTGCGTTGGGTCAAAAACACAATTGTATTGAATCGGGATGAGCATGGTCGTTTGCTTTCTTACGACGGCTTGATCACCAACATCAGCGTTCGCAAAAGCGCCGAGGAAGCGTTGCGCGAGAGCGAGCAACGCTACAAAAGGCTGATCAGCTCGGTGACGGATTATATTTATACGGTGCGCGTGGAAAACGAACATGCCGTTGAGACCACCCATGGGCCGGGCTGCGTCGCCGTTACGGGTTATGCTCCCGAAGAGTTTGCGGTCGACAAAGAACTTTGGTATCGCATGGTACACGAAGACGACCGTAAAACCGTGATCGAGCGGGCGAGCCGCGCGCTGCGTGGTGAAGCTGTGCCCACACTCAAACATCGCATTATTCACAAAGACGGCGCCGTGCGTTGGGTGCGCAATACCGTGGTCTTGCGGAAGGAGGCCAATGGCAAAGTTGTTTCGTATGACGGCTTGGTAAGTGATTTTACCGAGCGCAAGAAGGCCGAGGAACTCAACGAAATTCAGCGGCAGCAACTCATGCAAGCGGATAAACTGGCAAGTCTCGGCACGCTGGTGGCCGGCGTTGCGCACGAGATCAACAATCCCAACAATTATATTTTGCTGAATGCAAAATTTTTGTCGCGGGGCTGGCGCGAGGTCAAACCGATTCTTGATGAATATGCGTCGCGCAACGGCGATTTTATTCTCGGCGGCCTGTCTTATGCCCGGGCCTACAACAAGATCACGCAATTGTTTGATGGCCTGATCGATGGTTCCAAACGCATTCAAAAAATCGTGCAGAGCTTGAAGGACTTTTCCCGTGAGGAACGGGGAGGGCGGAAAAACCTGATCGATCTCAACGAGGTGGCCGAAGCCGCAATTACTCTCATGCAAATACTCATCAAAAAATCCACGGAAAATTTCCGCGCCGATCTTGATCCCGGGATTCCCAAAATCCTGGGCAATTTTCAACAGCTTGAGCAGGTGCTGATTAATTTAATTACCAATTCCTGCCAAGCGCTGCCGCATAAAGAGGCGCAGCTATCCATTCAAACGGCTTTTGATTCCGAGAACCACAACGTGTGCGTGCGCGTGATCGACGAGGGCGTTGGCTTATCTGAACCGGAGTTGAAACATATCTTCGATCCTTTTTTCACAACCAAGCGCGATAGCGGCGGCACGGGTTTGGGGCTTTCGATTTCATACCGGATTGTCAAGGAACACGGCGGCGATCTGGCCTTAACCTCGCAGCGCGGCAAAGGAACAACGGCCTTGGTGACGTTTCCCGCAGCGAAACATTAATTGACGCCGCATTGCAAATTTGAAAACAAATGAATCTCGCCACTTATCCCGAACACGCGATTCTTCTCATCGACGATGAGGAACAATTTTTATTCAGCGCGGAAATCACGCTGAACGCCGCCGGGCTGCAGCACATTGTCAAGTGCCAAGATAGCCGGCAGGCCATGGCGTTATTGGCGCAGGCCCAATACGCTGTCGTCGTGCTGGATTTGTACATGCCACATTTATCCGGAAAGGAACTGCTACCGAAAATCGTCGAAGCGTATCCGGAAATTCCTCTTATCGTATTGACGGCGGTCAATGAAGTCGAGACTGCTGTGGAGTGCATGAAGGCAGGGGCGTTTGAGTACATCGTCAAGCCGGTTGACGATGCGCGCTTGGTCACCACCATCCGGCATGCAATGCAGCTTCAAGAGATGCGGGATGAAAATAATTTATTGAAAAAAAGCTTGATGTCGGAGCGCTTGCACCACCCGGAAGCTTTTGGAGAGATCATCACGAATCATCCCACCATGCGCGGCATTTTTAAATATATTGAAGCCGTGGCCGCAACGCCGCTGCCGATTCTGATCACCGGCGAAACCGGCGTCGGCAAAGAGTTAGTGGCCAAAGCCATACATCAGTTAAGCCGGCGGCAGGGCGAGTTTGTTGCGATCAACGTGGCGGGAGTCGAGGACACGATGTTTTCCGATACACTCTTCGGCCACCTCAAGGGCGCTTTCACCGGCGCGGATAAGCCCCGCAGCGGCTTGCTCGAACAAGCCGCGGGCGGAACATTATTCTTGGATGAAATCGGCGATTTACGCATCGAATCACAGGTCAAGCTGTTGCGCTTGTTGCAGGAAGGCAAATATTATCCGCTCGGTGCGGACATGCCCAAACAGTCGGATGCGCGCTTAATTGCGGCAACGCATCAGGAACTGGCCGCGCTGCAAAGCACAGGACAGTTTCGCAAAGATTTGTATTATCGCTTGCAAGCACATCATGTGCATATTCCGCCGCTGCGTGAACGACGCGAGGATATTCCATTATTAATCGAATATTATTTGGAAAAAGCCGCGCACACCCTGCACAAGAAGAAACCAACAGCGCCGCATGAGTTGGCCCGTCTGCTGCGCACCTATTCTTTCCCCGGTAATATCCGGGAATTTCAAGGGATGATTTTCGATGCCGTGAGCCGCCACACTTCCGGCGTGCTGGCGCTCAATTCGTTTCGGGAAAAAATTTTACGAAATTCCGTCCAGCATTTGAGCGCCGCGGTTCAAGGCGAAGAAGCGCATCCAGCGCTTGACTTTCCCGATCAACTTCCAACGATCAAACAGACCGAGCAAATGCTCATTGCCGAGGCGTTGCGTCGCGCCGACGGCAACCAATCCATCGCCGCAAGTCTTTTAGGATTATCGCGCCGCGCCTTGAATAATCGTTTACGGCGTACGCCGCCCGAATAATTCTAAAAAGGGGTGCCACAATCCCGCCGCTTTTTGCTCACCTGGAAGCATTCTATTTTTGCTTGCCTTAGCTCACCGCACCGCCACAATTGAGCGCATAAATGTGGCATCCTTTTTTTATTGAATAACCTCCAATCACTCGGCATTAATCATTATTAATACTACATCGTTTCGGGTGCGCCGGCCTTGGCAAGTCATTTGTATTGCATACAGGAAAGGATATATAAAATCGCAAAATTCATGCAGATTAGGAGAAACGATGAAATCAATCAAATTTAAATTGGCGATAATCGGTTTTACTTTGTTCGCGGGACAGGCTATGTTGTACGGCCAAGCGGCACAAGCCAGCGTTGCCGTCGCGCGGCAAAAAATTCTAACGGCGGCTTTGCGCGGCTACGAAGATTGCTTGAGCAAGGAAATCACGGCGATTGTTGAGTCCGCAATTTTTCAATCCGTACGCATGAAGCTTGGCGAGCCGGAGCAGAATTATAGCAAGATTATCGTGGTATTGAAACGTCTTGCCTTTGAGGCCCCGACGCCGGCGTTGCGCTACAAAGCCTATCTTGCAGCGACCATTATTACCAATCCAGAACAGTTTCTGAGTTTGGCGCAAATCGAACAGGCGCAAACATTCACCGAAGAGACGCGCGACGATTTTTTTGCGTTCATCGCGGCGGCGATCCAAAAATCGACTTTCGAAACGATGCTTGCTGCCGATAATCGATAATTTTCTCTCCCTTCCGTACAGGGATCGGGGCGCTTGCTCCATAGAGGTCAAATCATCGCCAGGACGGCGATTTTTTTAATATTTTCGCCCGCATACGCAACTTGCGTCCCGATTCCCTGTTTTTATCATTCCGTTTAATAAGGCTCATTTATGGCGTCCACGATCTACGAAGTTGCACAAAAATCCGGCTTCAGCATTGGCACGGTGTCGCGGGTTTTAAACGGTGTGCCATTGCATACCGAGACCACGCGCGAAAAAGTTTTGCAAGCGATTGACGAGCTTAATTTTCAACCAGACGCCATGGCGCAAGGCTTGGCACGGCGCAAAACGAACACGGTCGGCGTCGTGGTTCCTTTGTGGAGCGGCCACGCATTTACCGAAATGCTCGCCGGCGTGCAACGCGGCCTCGAGCAATACCATTTTGATTTGCTACTTTATGGCATTGATGATCCGCATCGACAGGAAGATTTTCTACAAAAAGCTTTGCAAAAACGCCGCGTCGACGGCCTGCTGCTGGTGTCCCTAAAACTCTCCGGCGTTTTGGCAGTGGCATGCAAGCGTCAGCGCCTGCCGCTGGTTTTGGTGGATAATTTCCATCATCAATTCGACGCCGTCACGATCGACTATCACAATGGCGCGCTCTTGGCAATCCGGCATTTGCTGGGCCTCGGTTATCGGCATTTCGCCATTCTCGCCGGCCACGAGGAAAACCTTGCAGCGCAAGATCGCTTGCAAGCGAGCCGGCAAGCGCTGCGCGACATGGGCGCGGATTTATCCGAACCAACGATCATCACCGGCAAACCGAGTGCGGACAAGGCCGACGCGGGCCCCAGCGATTTTAAGCGGCAGGCCGGTTATGTTGCCATGAAAAATTTTTTGGAACGTCGTTTTCAAAATGGCGAAGCGCTCAATCTTCCTCTGGCGGTGTTTATCACCAGCAATGAGCAAATGCTCGGCGCTATCACAGCAGTGCGGGAAGCCGGCTGGCGTATCCCCGATGACATCGCGTTAATCGGTTTTGAAGATAACGAGTTGGCCGAGCATGTTGGCCTCCTCACCATGCGCCAACCCGCCGCGGAAATGGGCTATCAAGCCGTATTACAGATGATGGCGCTTTTGCGAAAACCCGATTCGGCGCCGCAGCATGTTTGTCTAAAACCCGAGATCATCGTGCGAAAAAGCTGGGGTGCAGAAAGGCGACGATAAAAATGATTCAAACAATTTTACGAATACCGGCGCAAAAAATTTTGTACTACAGCGGGAAGTTGTTCAAAAAACAACTCGCCACCGCTTTTCTATTAATGCCGCGTTCTCGGACATCTTATCGCCCGCGCAAGCAATCTAATGCGTTTGCGCGCCATGACGAGGTTTCATCTAATCCAAGTATTGCCAATCGCATTCATCAATCCGAGCGTCTTATTTATTCTCATCGGCGCCCGCAGAAAAATGATATGGGTGATCGGCAAACCCTGGCATTCGGTGTGCGCTTGATTTTTTAATTGAAATTGGCGCAGCGCGGACGATTCCTCAGCAAAAAATTAACCCGCGATAGCGGAG
>CAYZFF010000063.1:6436-15753 GCA_964477305.1 uncultured Cytophagia bacterium | reverse complement strand
ATCAAGTCCGCCAGCTTGCCTTTTTCCAGCGAGCCGATTTCAGCGTCGAGGCCGAGATATTGCGCGCCGTGCAAAGTCGCAGCGCGAATGGCTTGCAATGGCCCCATGCCGCCCTGCGCGAACATCCACATTTCCCAATGCGCGCCGAGGCCTTGCAATTGGCCATGCGCGCCAAGCTGGACTTTCGCGCCGGCATCCAGCAACGCTTTGGCGGTTTGCGCGTTGGTGACGTGGCCGAAATCATCATCCGGAATCATTATGCGCCGTCGTGCGCGTGAATCAATAATCGGCCGCGGCACAAAATTAAGCAAACGCGATTTTTCCCACACATTCGTTTTCTGATACCAGTAATTTTCTCCCCAGATGCCGCCATAAGCCACAACCAGCGTCGGCGTGTAGCCCGTTTGACTCGCGCCCCACAATTTGAGCACATCTTGATAAACCGGCGCAATTGGAATTGAATGCTCAACCCCGGTGTGGCCGTCAAGCACCATGGTGAGGTTGTGATAAAACGTCGAGCCGCCTTCCGGCACCACCAACATCTCCAGCTCGCGCGCGGCTTGAATTACCTGCTGGCGCTGGTTGCGCCGCGGTTGATTGTAGCTTTTCACGGAAATTGCGCCGACGGCTTTCATGCGGCGGAGATGCGAACGCGCGTCGTCGAGATTGTTGATCACGGCTTTGAAATCTCCGTCGGCGCCGTAAAGAATCGTGCCCGTCGAATAAATGCGCGGGCCGGCCATGATTCCAGCTTGCACCATTTCCGCCTGGCTGAAAACCATTTCCGTGCTCGTTGAAGGATCATGCGCCGTGGTCACACCGTATGCAAGATTCGCGAAATACGCCCAGTTCTGCTGCGGTGAAATCCCGTCGCCGTTCGGCAAATGTGCATGTACATCAACGAGGCCCGGCATGATCGTTTTGCCCTGCACATCAAATCTTTTCGCCTCAGCCGGGATTTCGACTTCGCTCAATCTCCCGATAGCGGCGATGCGATTACCTTCAACAACGATGACGCCGTTCTCTATCACTTCATCGCCGCGCATCGTGATGATTCGCGCGCCGGTCAACGCGAGCTTGCCGGATGGAACATCAGTTTTTAGTTTCAGTGCAATACGCAAGCCTGTTGTATCCGGCGGCGGAATGCTATCAGCCGCGCCATCGACAAATTTGAAGCTGCGCGTCAATTCGCGCGTGAAATATTCGGGGCCAATCGTCCAATGCAATTTCTTGCTGTCGCCCGACCAGTGCAAATAACTGCCGGCATCGCGCGAAACTTTTTTCACCGGAATCGCTTTGGTGTTGGCATTCAACTCGATCGCGGCGCCGGTCTGCGGAAACGGCGCAATGTACGCGTTGAACAATTCCGTGAACGCCACCCATTGCTCGTCCGGACTCGGCACGACATCGTTGGCATACTTCAATGTAAAATGCGTGCGCTCGTCGCCGCCGTCCAATCGGCAACTTTTATAGGCTTTTTCCAAGCCGCCGCCGGTCAGATAAAAAATGCGATCACCTTTGCGATTAAAGCGTGGCGAACGGCCATTTTCGGTAATGAGATTCGCCGCACCACCACTGGCCGAAATCCAATACAACCCCGGCTCCGTGCCATGTGTGAATCCCAGCACACCGTTGCCGGTGTCGCGTTGATAAACAATTTTCTGGCCGTCCGCAGAAAATTGCGGGCCGAAATAATAACCTTTGCGTGTCGTCAGCTTCTGTGGTTTCGTGCGGCCATCGAGCGCGAGCTTGTAAATCGCGCCGAGCGCCGTGTCGTTCCACGTGGTGTACACGAGCCACTTGCCGTCGGGACTAAACGCCGGTTCGAATTCAAAATGCGCGTCACTCGTCACCCGTTGCGCCGCACCGTTGGGCAAACGTTTTTTCCACAAGTGGCCGACGGCGTTGAATACTAACCACTGCCCGTCCGGCGACGTGACGGGTTGGCGAATCATTTTTACATCGAACGAATCAGGACTCACTTTTTGCGGGAAATGCAGCGCCGCGGTGATGGTTTGCTTGACTTTCGCCTCAAACGGAATTTGAGACGCCTTCTTTGTTGCAATATCAATTTTCCAAATGTGGCCTTTCGCCCAGATCACAATATTCTTGCTGTCCGGCGTCCACGCATAATTCGGATAAATGCCGAAAATCGCCCACGTCTCTTGTTGATCTTTATTCAAACCGTCATAAATCGGTAGCTCTTCGCCGGTGCGCAGGTCATATAAATAGAGTACGGTTTTCAAACGCACGCGCCGCACGAAGGCGAGATAATTGCCATCCGGCGAAGGTTGTGGCCGTGCTGCCCCACCCGCGCCCGCAATGAAATTCGTCAACTTGCCGGTCTCGCGATCATAACGCCGAATCACATAAATTTGTCCATTGGGATCTTTGTTGTATTGAAAGAACGGGCCGGGACTCATATCTTCGCTGAAATAAACATAACGCCCGTCCGGCGAAACCACCGGCTCGCCGGCGTCTTGCTGATCATTCCGGCGCTTGGTGAGCTGCAAACCGTCCAACCCGCCGGAGGTGTGATACATCCACATTTCGCCCGCGCCCAGCGAGCGCGTGCCGGTGAAATGCTTGCGCGCAATGAAATATTTTCCGTCCGGCGTCCACACCGCGTTGTTCAACAAACGAAAATCTTCTTTCGTCATCGCCTTCGCATTTACGCCGTCACGCTGCATCACCCAAATATTATCGCCGCCGGCGCGGTCGCTGGTAAAACTGATCTTTTTTCCATCCGGACTAAAGCGCGGCTGCACTTCAAACGCTGGCCCGCCGCTGAGCAACTTTGCTTCACCGCCGGTGATGGGCATCACGTAAATATCGCCCAATAAATCAAAAACAATTTCTTTGCCGTCCGGGCTGACGTCGAGATTCATCCACGTGCCTTCAGTCGTTGTAAACTCCGCCGAACTCGTCGGGCCGTGCGCCGCGGTCACGTCCCAATCTTTTTTCTTCGGGGTTTCTGGTTTTTTGGTGGAATCCTTAGGGGCTGTTTTTGCCGCCTCAGTTTGGGCCAACAGAAAATGGGGCACTGAGAAATAAAAAGTCAATATGAATAAAATCCACCACCGGCGTTGCTGCATGGGCGCTCCTTCTAAATGTTTTAAAAAGTCACGTTGAGAAAACTGGCATTGCTATTATCGAAAAGAGAATACACAAAAGTTGCGGAAAAGTCAAGAGCGGAATTGCAGGCTTGACTTTTAAAAAAATAACTATAAGTTGACCACCGTGGAGATTTTCAACACAGATCGGCTCGAATAATATTCTCGATCATGCCGGGAACAGGTTGAGGTTGAGAGAAGTTTAACTCCATACTGTTTATCGGCAAATTCTTTCTGTACGACACTATGCGAAACTTTTTTTCATCCTGCTTCATTCTGACACTCGCCCTGGCCGCGCAGGCGCAGGACACCGCTGCGGTTCGCGAGGACACCCTCAACGCGCGCACGGTTTTAAGCGGAGAGAGCGCGGAGACGCGCGAACAATGGCTGCGCCGGCAAATTTTTGTGGAAAACATTTTGACGCAGAACGCCATCATTGCAGGCGACTCCTTGTTGACCTTCCGCCTGCAGCAGCAAACGCCGTTGAGCCTGAACAAGTCGCAACTGAATGCCATCGCGACGCGGCGCGATCAAATCGATGAGAAATTCCGGCGCGACCAACTCGGCCTGCCGCCGATGTCTCCGCTTGGCACGCTGCTCGGCAAGGGAATCAAATATCTTTCCGAAAAACTCTCCGGCGCGGCGAGCAATCCGCTGGCGGTGATTCCTTCGGAAACGGAAATCGAAGTCATGAATGTCTTGTGGAAAAAGACGGCTGCAACTTCGTCCGAAATTTATGCGAGCCTTGATAGCACCAACAATATCACTGCGGCGGATTTGCAGCAAACGCTTGCGGTCATGTCTGATCGCGGCCTGGTGGATCGCCGGCAAATTTCTCCCCGCCATGAGCTGACCATTCTCGGCGTCTTCACCCTCGAAGAAAGCGCGCTGAATCGCAAGAACCGCGAATTTCTTTATCAGCCGCGTGTCGCGCGCCGGACCATGCTCTCTTTTCTCGACGCCACGGCCTTTTCACACCGTTTGGCCGCGAACGGCAGTCCGTCATTAATCGTCGATCACCTGCGAAAATTAATGAATCGGCTGGCGGTGACGGAGGAATAAAGCCAATCAAATAAAAAATTATTAAAAATTCCGCGGCTGAAAAATAAAAACTTTTTACAAACAAAAACCTTTGAGGTTTCGACTTATCCAAGTCAGCCAATACTCACCGCATGACGACGCATTTCTGAATCTCCTCTAATTTTCTTTCTCCCGATTTTACAATGAGCTTATAAAGATAAACCCCGTTCGCCAAAGCCTCGTCATCGGCGTCGCGGCCATTCCAGTGCAGACGGTTAAATCCGGCGTTGCCCGGCGCGTGTTCAAGAACGGCAATTAACCGGCCGGCGAGCGTAAAAATTTTGATCGTCACTTCCTCGGCGGGCTGGGTCAAATAATAAGTAAAATCCGTTTCCTCGCGAAAGGGATTGGGATAATTCATCACTTCGCGCAGGTGAAATTCCGTGTCGACTTGCACCTCGGCGCGATAAACCGCGGGATTGTTGCTCGCATCGCGGACGAAAAATTCGATAAGGTGTTTGCCGCCATTCAATCGCGGTCGATAGGTTACTTCGGCGCGAACCGGCCCGCTCGGGAAACTCACCAACTGCAATTCTTCACGGTTGCCATAGGAAATCCGTTGCTCGTCAATAAAAACTTGCACCCGGCTCGTGTCGTTAATCGCCAGCAAACTGTTGTCAAAAATTTTGCAAAGAATCGTGGGCTGTGCCGAAATAAAATCGCCATCGATTACCACTTGATCATCGAAAGTGACTTCGAGTTGCGGCTTGCTCTGATCGGTTTTCACAAAAACCTCGAGTGTCGCCGAGTTATTAAATTCGGCCGGCTCGATCAATTGATTGTCCGGATCGACCTCGACAAAAAACAATTGCGCGCCACGATTGCCAACCGAAGGCCAATCAAAAGTAAATTGCCGCGAGCTTTCCGGTTGTAACGGTGCGTCGTAAGTTACCAGCGTGCGCCTTCCCCTTTCCGCTCGAGCATCAAATTGTGAAAAAATAACTTTGGCATTTTCTGGATTGCTCGCATTAGCGTTGCTGAAGTGAAAAACTTCTGCGGCCAATCGCACCGTTTCCCCTTCTAAAACTGAATCTGCCGAAACGCTGACGGCTTGTTGACCAGTGGCAAAGTCACCGGCCGGATTGTAGATCACACTCCATCCGGTCAGAAGGGGCGCGTCCATGCCATCCTCATCGCGAAACGTCGCTTGCAGCCGCAAAAATGGAAACTGCTTCGCGTCAATATCTTGCAGCGGAATTGCTGCCGCGGTCAAATCCTTTTTCAAAATTTGCCAAGTGGTGCTGAACGCGGCGCGGCCGAGAATACTGAACTGCACACTGCCACTAACTGTCTGCCATTGGTTGTTAGCCGTTTGCCACTGCTTGGCTGGTCCAATCTCGACTGATTGGTAAGTTCCCAATCTCTGCCCTTCGGCCAAAGTCACACCGGAGTTTTCCAGAACAAATTGGGTTTGCGCAAAAATACCGCTGCGAAATTGCACCCCGGTTTGTCGAAAACCCGGCGCGGTAAATTGCGCGTCGACATGAAATGACGCCGTCTGCCACGGACCCGCGCTTTCGCCTTCTCTCATCCGATTCCGCCAAAAATAAAGGCGATTCAGCAATGCGGCCGGCAGTTGCCAACTGGTGCGCAGACGTTCTTCGGGAATTGGCGGTGAAATAATTTTTGCCGGACTATTGAAATCCGCAGAAGTGTCGACCTCAAAAAAATAGCTGCGGGTTTTCAGCGCACGAATGGAAGGATTATAAATTCGTAGAATCGGCCGATTATCTTTCACCAAAGCAAAATTAACGGGCGCCGCCACGGTGGCGGCAGCGGGCGCAAAAAACAGCGTGCGCTCCGCAACGTTATTTGCTTCGTTGTCTTCGGCAATTCTTTGGGAGCGATCCACCTCACTGCGAATGCGATAATCGCCGCGACTGCCGCGGCTCAGCCAAATCCCCGTTAGGCTATCAGCCCATCCAATCGGCGCCACGCGGGCTTGCCGGCGAAACTTTTCGGCGTTATTTTCTGCCGCCGTCACCACCAACTCCGCCTCAACAGAATCCGTCGTTGCCAACCCGCGATTGCGAATTTTTATATTGATCTGTGCTTGCAAGTCGTCTTCAGTTGGCGCGCTCGGCGTCACGGTAATGCCGGCCGGCGTTATTGTCAAATCCGGTGCGGTGGGCAAAGCCAGTTGCAGCGCCGGATCTCCCAGCAGCGTGTATTGATCGATCGTGTTAATATTAATCGAGAAACTGCCGAACGCTTTCCACAACCCGATTTTCGCCAACGTGGTGGCGACTCCGACATAGCGCACGGTGTCACGCGCAAAACTCGCATACAAACTGTCGAGCAAAACGCCGTCTTGAAAACTAAAACCGAATCCTGCGGTGCCCCAAAACGCGATCGCGCCTTTGTCCAGCGGCCGCACAAAAGCTTCGCCGAAGCTATTAAGATCGGCATTGGCAAAACGCGCCGTGTGGCAGGTCATGCTCGCGATAAACGGTTGCGCTTCGCGATTGCGCAGATCGGCGACGTCGGCGTTCACAAACATCAATTCCCAATTTTGGCTCGCCGCATGTCCGGAGAATGTCATCATACTCGCGCCCGCATCAATCGCGCTGATAATTTCCGGACGCAACTCGCCAACGACACGCTCCGGTGTGTTTTTATAGATCCGCACCGCGCGGCCGCGAACCGGCGCCGCCGCAACATTTTTTGCAATTAGCGATTCAGATTGTTGTTGAAAAATTTCTTGTTCGAAACCGGCAATGCCGCCGGTTAAAAAAATAAACGTTTTGTTCCAATCGCCAATTTCTGCGCGCTCATAAGCCACAATTTTATCCACCAGGGTTTGCGCCTGTTCCGGGGTTTCGGCGGAGAGGCGGCCGATGAACATGTCCGGCAGAAAATCCTCCGGCCCGTCGAAGCACACGAGGCGATTGTCGCTCACCGGATTGCCAATTGAAAAAATAAAATTGCGCTTGTTGCTGCCGAGCATATAAAAATTCGGATCGAGGCTGGCGTCTCCCAAAAGCCCAACAAAAGTTGGCGCCGGTTTTTGCCAATTCGCATACGCATAACGCAAGAATGCCTGCACGGCTTCCGGCTGCGGAATACCGAAGCCGAACTCGTCATAAATATCTTCGACGTTGACCACGGCCACGCGCATGTTATCGAAACGATCTTTCGCATGACGGCCGCGATATTGCCGGCGATAGGCTGCCAGGCGTTGGGCCGCGTCGAGAAAATCGGCATGGGTGATTAAAATGTAATCAGCGGCGTTCGTTGTGGCCCGCAAATCCGATGGCGAATCAACCCAAATTTTATCCGGCGCGCGCCGCGCCGAGGCCGCGAGCACAAAATAATCACGTCCCGTCACTGCAGAATCCAAGAAAGTGATTTGAAAGCGGCCCGGTGATGATGGCGTTATCGTGAAGCCGTCCAGCACTTCGTGATTGCGGCGATCAAAAAGCGTTATCGCATTGGAGGTAAAATTGTCGATCTGATACTGCGCCCACGTTTGCTTGGCATTCTCCGGCTCGTGAAAAACGAGGATGTTATTGCTCGCCGCGTATTGCCGCCAGTAATCAATCTCAAACCAGTCGACATAAACCTGATCAAGCTCGGCGCCGGTATCGTTGACGGAGAGAATTTGCAAGATATTGTTGTCCTCGCGCAACCAGGCGCTGGGAAAGGCGGCGCGAAAAACAATTTCCTCCGTATCATCAAAACGGGTGTCGCCAATCGTGTTACCGTTCATTCGAAAGCGCAAATGATGGCTCGGGGTGATCCGATCAATCGTGGTGCCGCGCACGCGCGCACGTAAACTGCAGGCCGGAGCGTTTGCCGTCACCGGATTGAACAGAGTCACATTGCTTTGAAACAACTCGCCGCCAAAAAGTCGCTGCCAAATCCAGGTTTCACCGGGGCTGATCGCGGATGAATAAATTTCTAAATCATTGTCGCCGGCGTAATAGATTTTTTCTTCTTCAAAGTGCAGGGTTTCACTAAAAAAATTGGCGGGAGGGGCCGTAACCACCGGAAGCTTTCGTCGGGCCAAGCGTTGGCCGGGTTCGCCGGCAAAGATCAACCAATAAATATTCTGTTTGGTAAAATGGTTGAAGTAACTTTTCTCGCCGGTCAGCCGCTCACCGAAAAATTCAATGTTTTCACCGGGCTCAAATTGTGCGTCGCCGTCGTCCTGCAACAGCAGCGGAATTTCACGACCCTTATGCCAAATTTGAAAATGCGCTGGATTCAACGCGCCGGGATTGAGGCCGAGACTGTCAAGCATCCGATATGAAACGGTGTAAAGGCCCTCGGTTTCAATCGCCATTTTGATCGCCGGCGCAGCGGCAAGTGGCAAGGAAGTTTCATTGCTTTCCGGCGCGGGATCGCGGCGCCAATTCTGTGCGCTGGGAAAATTCAATGCCGCTTTTAAGATCAGTTGTTCAATGTTGGTAGGCGTACGGATCAGTTGCTTTGAGCGGTCGGTCAGTATATTTTCTTCTGAAGGCGCCCGCGGCTTGAATTCAATATGAATATCCAGCGCAGAAAAAAATTGCAATTCATCGCCGGCCATTTGCAACGGCAAAATCTCCAACCGCCCGAGCCGATACCCGCGCCAGAAACCGGTTTCTTCCAGGCGTACCGGCGGCCATTCCGTCGCCGGTGTTATCGTCACCGGTTGCGGATGCAGTGAATCGGGTTTAGCCTGAAGAAGATTTTTCCCAAAAAACCGTTCGCCCAAAGTCGTGGAAAAGCGGACCTGCCAATCACCTTCCGGCGGCAACACGACGGTGTAAGTTAAAGTTGGGATCTCTTCTAAACCTTTGCGAGGCTGGGTGACAAAACCTTCGAGTTGAATAACGTCGTAGGTTTGCTGGCCAGCCTTTTTTTGCTTAAAAGCCGGGGCGGGGATACTGATATGAATGCGTAAATTTCGCGAGGAGTTTTCCTGAACCGTTAGTTTGGGCGAAGTATCAGCGGCTTTTATAACGACGGGGAGAAAAATGAGGATAAATAGTATCAATCTATTTAAACAACACAAACGCGCGCGGCAGATACGCAAAGGCTGGATAATCGTATTCATTTAATGGTTGACAATATCTTCCGTTGGAATAAATTCTTTTCTGAAAGATAGAGAACCATTCAACCGAAGTCAACAGAATTTTC
>CAYZFF010000063.1:0-6336 GCA_964477305.1 uncultured Cytophagia bacterium | reverse complement strand
CCTCAAAATAAAAACGGGAATGAGTTGAAATCAATCAACCCATTCCCGCGGAGGAGGAGGAAAATGGCTTCTTTTCTGTGAACAGCAATCAGTATTTAGCGGCACTGATTACTGAACACCGGCTTTACTTCAGCAAAGTCATCACTCGCATTTGGCGATTCAGCGCCGCCGTCATCGCGAAGCCGGCGTTGTTCACTTCGGCGCGCACTTCGAGGACGCACAGGTAAGTACCGCTGGGCAGCAGCTTGCCGTTATCGCCGCGACCGTCCCAGGTGGCAGTGTGATTACCGGCCGGCTGCAGGCCGTTGTATAATTGGCGCACCACCTGGCCAATCGTGTTATGCACGGTGAGCGTGACAGTTTGCGGCTCTTGCAAATAATACTCAATCTTGGTTTGCGCCAGCCCGGTTGCGGCGCCGCTGCGTGAAAACGGATTCGGATAATTCTGCTGCAACACAAAACTTTGCGGAGTGGCGGTTCCGGGGTTCGGCGGCGTCAGCACGTCTTCAATCATCACGACATACATGCTCAAGCTGGTGCTGGTTTGCACGCCGGCAGCGACGTTTCCACCCAACGACACCCGCCCGGGCACGTGACGCGCTTTCCACAGGTTGAGCGTGCCGCCGCTTTCTGAAACCGCAATAACTTCGCCGGTATTGGTAAATGCGTTTTGCAACCAGTTCGGCGGCTGCGCGGCGCGGCTGTCAAACGCCACATAAATATTCGACTCGCGCGTCAGCGTGAATTCAAGAAAACGCTCGGCGCTGTTGGTGCGATCAACATTGGCCGTTTTGATCCACAACACATTCCGCTTATTGTTGGGAACTTGCCGAATAACATACGGACGGTCAATGTAATACGCCTCGCCAATTTGCAGCGAGTCCGCGACATAACGCGCCGGATTCAAACTGTTGACCTGCGCGCCGGACCCGTTGCTGTTATTCGCCAGAAAATAAGTGAACGTGGCGTTGGCGGCAATCGTATTCGCCGTGGCCGCGCGATCTTTCACATTGACGACGGTGACGGTGTAATCCTTATTATACAAATGCGTTGACGTGGTCAACGTCACTTCCAGGCCATTGTTGGCGAGCCGGGCTTGTTGCACTTGGATATTATCTGAGAGGCGATAATTATTGACATTTTGCGCCGAAGCTATTGTAACTTGCTCATTGAAAACAATCAACAAATGCGTTAAATCCGTCATCGTCACGGCATTCACTTCGGGCGGTTGCCGGTCTTCAACTTGGTAAGTATAACTAAACGTGCGCGGCGCGGGCATTACATTCGATGGGGCGGCGCGATCGGAAATGTTCCGCACCGTCACCACATAACTATTTCCACTGCCATGCGCGGTGGTGGTTAACAGCACCGTGCGGTTGTCCGTCTGCAATTGCGCGCGAGAAATCGTTATGCCGAGATTGATCGAATAGTTGGCGAGGGCCTGCGTGCTGGCCACGGTTACCGGCTCGCTGAACAAGACTTCCAGCGTCGTGGCATTGACGAGTCGAGCGTTCGATAATTCCGGCGCGGTTTGGTCCGTCGATTGAAAATTATAATTGAATGTCGCCGGTTGCGCCATGACGTTGGGCGGCGCGGCGCGATCGGCAACGTTGCGCACCGTCAGCATGTAAGCGACACCGTTGGCGTGCGAACCGGTTGTCAACTTGACCGTGCGCGTATCCGCTTGCAATTGGGCGCTTTGCACGACAACATTGTTGTTGATCGTGTAATTTGCCACGGTTTGCGCCGAGGCCGCACTCACGGCCTCATTAAAAAAAACTTCCAGCGTTTTCACATCCACGGCGCGAAAGCTTGCCACCGTGGGCGGCGTGCGATCAACCGCCGGAATGAGATAATTAAAACTGACGGCCTGCGGCATCACATTCGGCGTGGCAGCGCGGTCGGCAATTTTTTGAATCGTTAACTTGTAGGTTTTTCCCGCGGCATGGGCGCTCGTCGTCAACAGCACGGTATTCGTGCTGTTCGCTTGAAACGCCGCGGCCGTCACGGTGATGCCATTATCAATTGCATAATTGGCTTGATTCAGCGCGCTGTTTTGGCCCACGGCCTCGCTGAATTTAACTTCAATCGTGCTCAACTCACGCGGGGTGACGCTGACCACGGTGGGTGGCGTGCTGTCAACCACAACGGTTTTCGCCGAGACTTCCGGAGAGTAAGCACTTTCATTGCCAGCGGTGTCGTACGCCGCAATGACGAAATAATAAGTAACGCCATCCTTCAATTGATTAATGGCGTACTGCGTGTTCTTTCCTACATTGATGGAGTTTGCGTAATTTCCCGATGCTTCGCCGTAATAAATTTTGTAACCGGCTAAATCCGGCTCCGTATTCGCATTCCAGCTTGCTTTCAACGATCCTGCAACTGCAACAGATGTATTGAAAACGATCAGGCTTAAAACCACACAAAGGCACATCAACTGTAAGATTCTTACGACCAATCCATGATGTCGTGCAAGTTGTCGCATGGTCCAAAATCCTCCAGTGATTTTCTAATCCGGCTATGCTCACGCAAAGGATATGCCAGTTGCCCCGAAAAATTTTGCAGAAAACCGTGCACTTGAATTTTTTGGATATACGCTTGCGCCTCGAAAAAATGCGGAAAAAGTGTCGCGCGCTCCATACAATAGGAAACACGAAATTTACCGTGGCGTATTTCGAAAGCGTAAGGTGCGTGCGAAGTGTAGACAGCTTCACATTCGTAATTCCCCAAATAAAAATCCCACGGCCATTTAACAGTACCGTGGGATTTAAAATTTTGGAATACCGATTAAATAATTTACCTATGTGATCGTCATGCCCGAACGCTTTAATCGGGCATCCATACTTTTATAAGCTGGATTCCCGCCAAAAGCGTGCGGGAATGACCTATCCCATGAAATGTGCAAATTATTTAATCGGTGATTCTTAACTACAACAATTGAAGATGGCTCAACGATAAACCACCAGCTTCCGCGTGGAGATCTGACCGCTCGTTTCAAGGCGATACACATATATGCCGGCCGGCGCCGGCCGCTTTTGCGCATCGAGGCCGTTCCAAAAAATTTTTTGCAGGCCCGCCTGCAAACTCCGATCGAGCAAGGTGACGAGGCGCTGGCCGAGCACATTAAAAATTTCCAATTTAACCGGCGAATCGGCACGCAACAAAAAAGTAATAGCCGTGTTTTTATCGGCGGGAATTTTAAAAGGATTCGGATAATTTGGCAACAGTTCATGCCGGGACGGAGCACTCTCGCCTTTTTCGGAACCGCCTGCAACGCGTGCCTCGGTTTGTTGTGAAAACGTGCTCTCATTTCCCGTCTGATCGAAGGCGGTTATCGCGATGTAATACGTTTCGCCGGCGGGCAAATTTTGAATGGTATATTGCGTCTGCCGGCCCACATTGATTCGCGCGCCCAGCGGGCGATCTTTGGCGCCGTAATAAACATAATAACCGGCGAGATCGGGTTCGGTGTTCGGTTGCCAAACTATTTTAATTTCTCCGCCGAAGGCCGGCGTGCAGACAAGCAGCAGGATTGCAAGAATGATAATCCTCACAGGGCGATCTCCAACTTTTCTACTTATTGAGCTTTGTATAACCAAATGGAAACAGTGCAAGCCTCATGCTCGGATGTCATTTCGGAGGAATCCTGTTCCAATCACGCTCAGTGCTGGATTACAAACAAGATGCTTCCAGCATGACATTTCCTTTTACTTTTGCAAACATGCATAATAAAATGCGAAGGGCAATCCCGCCGTAAAAACGGAATCGCCCTTGTCAAACCTATATCAAAAACGCATCACTTTACGTGTTCTTTTTCCACGACGAATGCGTAATGTTGTGATAATTGATTTTGTAATTCAACGCGCGGGGCGAGATGCCGAGCAAATTCGCCGCATCCTTTTGCACCCAGTTGCGCAATTCCAGCGCGCGCAAGATGGCTTCTTTCTCAATCACTTCGAGATTCAGCGTGTCTAAATTAAGCAATTCCCCGTCGGTTGAGCGGCGGCGATCTTTACCACCGGCGGCAAAATAATCTTTGCCGGACATCGAC
Source organism: uncultured Cytophagia bacterium (assembly GCA_964477305.1). Classification (GTDB taxonomy): domain Bacteria; phylum Zhuqueibacterota; class Zhuqueibacteria; order Zhuqueibacterales; family Zhuqueibacteraceae; genus Zhuqueibacter. Next base: position 2,285 of record CAYZFF010000063.1, on the reverse strand, counting down.
AAATCTTTGGCCTGAATCTCCTGGCCCTCTTCAACCACGAGCACCGCGCGTTCCACCAGGTTCTTCAACTCGCGAATGTTGCCGGGCCACTGATGGTTGCGAATCAGCTCCATCGTTTCCGCCGAAAAGCCTTTGGTTTTCTTGCGAATTTCGCGCGAGAATTTGCGCCGGAAAAATTCGGCGATCAACACAATATCCTCGGCGCGCTTGCGCAGGGGCGGAATGTGCAGCGTCACCACATTTAAGCGGTAATACAAATCGGCGCGAAAATTTCCCAGCTCGATCTCGTGCCACAAATCTTTGTTCGTGGCCGCTACCACCCGCACGTCGACTTGAATCGTGCGGTTGCCGCCCAAGCGGTTGAACGTTTGATCCTGCAACACCCGCAGAATTTTCGCCTGCGTGGTGAGATGCATGTCGCCGATTTCATCCAAAAACAGCGTGCCGCCGTCGGACTGCTCAAATTTGCCGACCCGCGTTTGATAGGCGCCGGTGAACGCGCCCTTTTCATGTCCGAACAGCTCGCTCTCCAAAAGATTCTCGGGGAGCGCCGCGCAGTTGACTTTGACGAAGGGCTTGTCGGCGCGGTGGCTGATAAACTGGATCAACCCGGCAATTAGCTCCTTGCCCGTGCCGGTTTCGCCTTGAATCAAAATAGTCGCTTGGCTCTTCGCCACCTTTTTGATCAAGGAAAAAATTTCTTTGATCTCCGGGCTGCGGCTGACCAAGGGATAATGGTAATCGAAGCCGTAATTTTTGCCCCAGGTACTTTCGATGTCGGCGGGGATGACATCAAGATCGAAGTCTTTCGGGTCTAATTTGGGTTCCACAGTTGTTGCCACGATGTTCTTACCCTTTCCCGCGTCCGTTGGCTCCGGCAGTTCCGGGCTATAAGCGCCCGCAGCCGCCTCATGCGACCGATACGCAGGTGTAATAATGTTTCCGAGGTTGCCGATGATCTTCATCCCTGAATTTGATCCACCGGTTAATTGTTCGTAACGCTTGCGGGCGTAGCCCACCTCCGCTGCACGTTGATGGCCTTGCGATCATAACCATCCACAAGAACTCATTCAGAATATCGGGACCGCAGGACAACGCGGCGGAGATTGATTTATTTGTACCGTGATCAGGACTGTTCGCCAATGCTGAGCAAACAGTTGCTACCCTGTTGGACGCCGGCTTGGTACGCCGGGCCTGTGTAAGAGGCTTAGAAAAAACTCCTTACACTTTCGCAATTCGTATGCCACGAGAACCAACCGGCATTTACAAATTTGAACCGCGATTTTGGCGCGTTACGAAAAAGAGCGGTGACAAGCAGATTCAGAACAATTTCAATGACTTACACTTTCGCAATCATTCGCTCCGATGCCGGAGCACGGAGGTGCTGCTGTCGCTAAATCGTTACAATATTGTGAACTACGTTCAGTTTTGAGTGTCTCAACCCAGATCACTTGTTCTGCGCTGAGACAAACAAATTACAAAAGTGTACTCAAAGAAAAAAGCATTTTATAATTACCCGCAGTGCGAGGCGATTGCGGAAAAGAAAGGAAGGAAAATTTAAGCACTTTTTTGTAAAAAGGCAAGCAATGATTTTTTTTCTTCTTTCAAAAATGAAAGAGCTTTTTTTGCAATTTGAACCCTTTCTGCTGGAGGTGTTGTTGCAATCGTTGCGCTCGTGGCATTGGCAAATTAACAGTTTGTAGAACCTCGCGCCCGGGCGCGGTCGCTGCGTTTCCCCACAGCGAGGCCGTGGCGCCGTCATAAAACAGCCGGCCTTTTTCCAAAACCAATACGCGCGAACACAGCGCGGCAATCAACTCCACTTCGTGGCTAATAATCGCTAAAGTCTTCTCCGGGGTCAGCCAATTGCGGAGAATCGCCGATATTTCCGCGACGCCGCGCGCATCGAGGCTGGCTGTGGGTTCGTCCAAAATGAGCAGTTCCGGGTTCATCGCCAGCACACTGGCGATAGCCACGCGGCGTTTTTCGCCTTGGCTTAATGTAAACGGGTTGCGGCTGGCAAAGCTTTTTTCCAGCCCGATAAGATGTAACGAATTTGTGACACACTCTTGAAATTGCGCGGGCGTCACATTCTGCTGTTGCGGCCCAAAGCCGATTTCCTCTTCCACGGTCGCCGCAAAAAGCTGGGTTTCGGGAAATTGAAACACCAAGCCCAGACGCCGCCGCAGCGCCGTGAGATCGTAGCCCACGAGGTTGATGTCCTGCCCATCCACCAAAACCCGACCTTGCTGCGGTATTAAAAGCCCGTTGCACAGTTGCATCAG
>CAYZFF010000062.1:14261-16046 GCA_964477305.1 uncultured Cytophagia bacterium | reverse complement strand
TGGGCCGGCAAAATTCCGGCGGGAACTTTGCGCGAGTTTTATTTGCGCGTGCGCGGCAGCGCCGGCGCTTGGACGATTTATCCTGAAACCGCGCCCTTCAAGAAAATTCCGGTGATGGAACGTGCTTCGACTTTTGCTGTTGTGATCAACGAATTCATGGCATCGAACAACGCCACGATTCGCGATCCTGCTGGTGAGCCGGACGATTGGGTTGAAATTTACAATCCCTCGGCTTTGCCGATTCGGCTCGCAGGATTTTTCTTGACGGATAATTTGGCGAATCCAACGAAATGGCAATTTCCCGACACCACGCTGGCCGCCAACGGTTTTATGCTGTTGTGGGCGGATGATCAATCGGCGCAGGGTTCCGTGCACATGCCTTTCAAGCTCAGCGCTGATGGAGAGCAACTCGGAATTTTTGCGCCGCAAAGTTTAGGCACAGTGGCGGTTGATACCCTGCGTTTCGGTGCGCAAACAACTGACGTTTCATTTGGCCGCGCCACTGACGCCGGCACCACGTGGAAGCGTTTTGAGAAACCAACACCGGGGCGTACAAATAATTCGACAACCCGCGTGGAAGAAACTCGCGCGTCGATTCCACAAGCTTTTCATATCGAAAGCTTGTCGCCGAATCCAGCGAGCCACATGACACAAATCCGCGTTGCTATTGGCATTGCCGGCGATTACACCATTCGTATTTTCGATTTATCCGGTCGCGAAGTCGAGCGCCTGCAGCATGATTTTTCTCGAATCGGCGTGCAGGCGTTTGCGATTCCACTCACACGTTTGCGCTCGGGAATTTATTTTTTGCGAATGGAAGGCGGGCGAAACGCGCAGGCGATCAAGTTGATTGTTTTGCCTCGTAACTAAAATCTTGCGATTGAACGGATTTTTTTGTAAAGATAGAATCATGCTGTCGACTCAATTTTGGCTCACTTGCATGGCCGCGGCGCATCACAATGGGCACGTGCATCCGGAACGGCGCGCTTTACCGCAAGCACGTTGCCGGTGTTATCCGCATGATTATGGCCACGCTGGATCAAAAAACTTTTAGTCTGTTTTTCCATGAGGACTTTCCGGCTCTGCTATCGAGCGTTGTTTTTGGTTTTGGGTACGCTTCTCATTGAAGTTTTCTTGCTTTCCGGCCAATTGTTGTTGACACCGTTTACCTCTTGGCGCATCCGTTGGCGCAATTTTTTTGTGCAAACGTGGGCGCGGATGGTTGCGCTGATCGTTGGCATGAAGGTGCATACGCAGGGCTCACCTCCCCGGCGTCCTTTCTTCCTGGTTTCAAACCATCTGAGTTATATCGACATTATCGCTTATTTCACGCGAGTGCATTGCATCTTTGTGGCGAAGGCGGAGTTGGCGGATTGGCCAGTGTTTGGTTGGCTGGCGAGATCCGGCAATACCTTGTTTATTAATCGCCAGAACAATCGCGATATTCCCCGCGTCAATGCGCTGATTGAAAAAGCCATTCACGCCAGCGATGGCGTGATTATCTTCCCGGAAAGCACCAGCACTAAAGGCAGTGAAATTTTGCCGTTCAAATCGCCTTTACTCGAATACGCCGCGGCGAAAAATTTCCCGGTCTCGTATGCGACGATTTATTATCGCACAGATGCAGCGGACCCGCCCGCCTATCTGGCCGTGAGTTGGTGGGGTAATATGACATTTGTTCCGCATTTTTTGGATTTTTTAAAACTGTCGCGCATCGATGCCACCATCACGTTCGGTACGACCACAGTACAGGGTGATGATCGCAAAAATCTCGCGCAGGAATTG
>CAYZFF010000062.1:0-14161 GCA_964477305.1 uncultured Cytophagia bacterium | reverse complement strand
GTTCGGTACGACCACAGTACAGGGTGATGATCGCAAAAATCTCGCGCAGGAATTGTGGCGCCGCCTCAATGAGCAATTTGTGCCGACGGTGGTAGAGTAAAGGATTTTATTTTGGCCGCTACGATATTCGCACGCCCTCCATCGAAGATATCAAAAACGGCATCGGCTTCAAAGTCGTCGAATTGAACGGCGTCACCTCCGAAGCGACGCCTATTTATGATCCGAAGAATAGTTTGTGGTACGGCTATCGCGTGCTAATGCAACAATGGCGGCTGGCGTTTGAGATTGGCAAACAAAATCAAGAGGCCGGTGTCGCGCCGGCTTCGGTGGCGCGGTTGTTACGACTTTTGTACAAACAAGATGAGAGGCAATAAAAACGGAACACTCTCCAAATTCTGTGCTTAAAGAAGATAAGCTAATGTGACGACGCTTTCAGATATTTTCCTTTTGGATTTTAAGCCGTGCGGGCGGCTTGAGTTTATAGCGGTACTGAAAATCTGTTGAAGGCCATTAACTTCTACGGCACAACCGGCTTTTTAAAAAACAGTTGACTTTTCCAATAAATTGTCGAATCTTTTCAGCGCCTATTTATGATAGTGATTGCGATTACCCTATATGGCCGGAGATTGACAAACATGTTGTACTTAAAGATCCGAATCTACGCGGCGTTGTTAGTTTGCGGTTTTTCGTCGCTTGGGGCCCAATCCGATGGATTGAACCCGAAAGTTTTTGGTTATTTTCAAAGCACGTTCGGCTATCGTAAGGATATTGGCAGGCCGGTACACGTCAAAACTTTCAGTTTGCAGCAACTCAATTTATTCTTGCAAAAAGATTTAACGGAGAGATGGACAGCGTTTGTCAACTTTGAATTTGTCAACTCTTATTCATCTTTTCGAAATTGGGGCGCACAGAATCTTGAAGAAGCCTGGGTAAGTTTTCGCGGCAGCGGACAATTCAAGTTAAAATTGGGCTTGCAGGTTCCGGCTTTTAACAATCTTAATGAAATAAAAAACAAAACCCCCTTGCTGCCCTACATCATCCGGCCGTTGGCTTACGAATCTTCATTTAATGAAATTATTGCGCTCGAGGAATTTACGCCGACGCAGGCCTTTGCGCAGGCATACGGTTTTATTCCAGCCCGCAAGCTAAAACTCGACTACGCGGTTTTTATCGGCAACAGCCCAAATATCAACAACGATGTTCGGCGCGGCCAAACGGGCGTTGACACCACCAAGTATTTTCTCTTTGGTGGACGTTTTGGTATTCGCACGAACAACCTAAAATTCGGCATTTCCGGTACGATTGACCAAATCGATTTTTATCACGCCGCCGTGCGCCTGGGATATGACCCGGCCCAATTCAATCGCGTGCCGCGCCTGCGTTTGGGCGGCGATTTTTCTCTGAATGTGCGAAAATGGCTATGGGAGTCGGAGTTTATTCGTGTGGCTTACGATGACGAGCATCCAATATTTGATTTTGACAAAGAATTTTTTTACGGCACCCTCGGGCATGACATAACCGAACGGTTTTTTGCTTACGCGGGTTACTGGGTCATCCGCGAGAACGCCCGGCCGACGCAGGATTTTGATCTCCTCGCGTTGACGGCGGGCGCCGCCTATAATATCACCGAGACGATTTCCGCCAAAGCACAATATGGCCGCGTTCGTTCTAAATCTTCGATAGCGTTAACCATGGCGGAGCGGGCGAACTATTATTATCTCGCGATGTCCGTGGTGTTTTAAATGATAGTTGTGTAAATACAAAAACGATGATTAATAAACGCATACTCCAGCTCACGGTTTTTAGCGTGGTTATTTGTGCGCGCCTGGCCTTCGCGCAGGTGGTCATCATCGCCCACAAAGCTGTGCCGAAAGATACTCTCAACCAGAGCCAGCTCCTGGATTTCTATAGCTGCGAAATTAAATCCTGGCACAATAAAATACCGGTGGTGGTGTATGATCTCAAACCAGCCAGTGAAATTCGCGAGGCATTTTATAAGCTGCTTGGTAAAACGCCGTCACGCATGAAATCTATTTGGTTGAAGAAACTGCTGATGGGCGAGAGCAACCCCCCGTTGGCGTTGGAATCCGAAGAGGAGGTTGTGAAAAAGGTTGCCGGCACGCCAGGGGCCATCGGCTTTGTTAGCAAAGCAAAAGTCACTGGCGAGGTGAAGGTGATCGTGGTTATTGAGAAAAAAGAAAAATAGTGTCATGAAATTCAAGGACCTTAAATTAAGCGCCAAACTCGCCGGCGGTTTCGGCGTTATCCTCATTATCATGGCCGGCAGCAACATTTTTTCAATCCGGCGCATGACCGCGATTAAAAACGAAATCGACGACGTTACGGCGAACCGTTTGCCACGGGCGTTAGCTCTCGCGGATTTGAATCTCAATACCGCCGCACTGCGCATTAGCCAATTGCAACACGCTTTTACCCGTGAGCCGGCAGTGCGGCAACAGCAGAAGGATCTGATGATTCGATTGATTGACCGGATCGAAGAGAATAAGGACACTTACGAACGGCTCAGAAGCGAATCAACTGTGCGGCAATTTGATACCGCGGAGGAAGACGCCTTATATGCCGCTTTTGACCGGAAATGGGAAACGTATCAAGACTTAAGCTTTACTTTTTTTGATTTACTTGGGGAAAGCGCCACCGAAAAAGCCATTGCGTTGCTGAATGGCGAAGCCCAGGAGGTTTTTGATAATTTTAGCGCGGATTTAGCGGCGTTGGTGAATGTCAATAAAAAGAATTCCTCTGAGGCCGCGCGCCGGGCCGATGTTGCTTTTCAATCGGGGCGCGCCATTACGCAAACGCTCTCGGTCGGCACGATTTTGTTTTCGGCTTTTCTGGTGGCGTGGTTGGCGCGCTTTATTGCGGTTCCGGTTCAAAAATTGGTCGAAGCCGCGCAAGGCGTCGCCGGCGGTAATCTCAACGTACATTTAAATATCGATAGCAAGGATGAAATCGGTAATTTGACAAAATCGTTTAATCAGATGACTGCTTCACTGCGAGAAGCCCGCGAGCGCATGCAAAATACGCAAGTGCAACTCGTGCAATCTGAAAAAATGGCCTCCTTGGGCCAACTCACAGCCGGTGTTGCGCATGAAATTAATAATCCGGTCAATTTTGTTTCGGCGAATGTTGGGCCGCTGCGACGGGATATCTCCGAGTTGTTTGCAGTTTTGGCGCAATATGAGGAGATCGTCGCGACGCAGCAAATGCAAGAAAAATTCCAGGACGTCGAGAAGTTGAAACAAAAGCTGGATTTTCCCTATTTAAAAGATGAAATCAATAATTTGCTCGACGGCGTTCAAGAAGGTGCGCAACGAACCTCCGAAATTGTCAAAGGGTTGCGCAACTTCACGCGCTTGGATGAGGATGATCGCAAGCCGGCTGATATCAATCAAGGGATCGAATCGGCGTTGCTAATGCTGAAACATCAGCTCAAAAATCGCGTTGAAGTTATTAAGGAGTTTGGCACGCTGCCGCCGGTCATGTGTTATCCGGGCAAAATGAATCAGGTCTTTCTTAACTTGCTCGCCAATGCCAGCCAGGCAATTGCAGGAAAAGGGCAGATTATCATCAAAACTTTTTCCGATGGCGAGATTGTCACAATTTCTATCCGCGACACGGGAATAGGCATGACGCCGGAAGTGAAAAAACATATTTTCGAACCGTTCTTTACGACCAAGCCGGTCGGCGAAGGAACGGGTCTCGGATTGCCGATCACCTACGGCATCATCGAAGCGCATGATGGCAATGTTGAAATTTACAGCGAACCCGGCAAAGGCAGTGAATTTGTAATCACGCTGCCGGTCAAATAAGGTCCGAAGTCTTAAGGAGTGACGATGGAAAAAAAGAAATTTACTATTTTATATGTTGACGATGAGGAGCACAATCTTATTTCTTTCAAAGCCGTTTTCCGGCGCGAGTATGAGATTTTCACCGCCACCAGCGGCGAAGAAGGCCTCGGCATTGTTCGCGACAATGCGATTGACCTGATCATTACCGATCAACGTATGCCGCAAATGACCGGCATTCAGTTTCTGGAACGCATTGTGCCCGAATATCCCGACACCATTCGCATGATCCTGACCGGATTCAGCGACGTGGAGGCGATCATCGGCGCGATCAACACGGGCCGGGTGTTCCGCTACATCGGCAAACCGTGGAATGAAACCGAATTGCGCATGACCATCGAGAACGCGCGGCAATTGTCGGATTTGATCAAACGCAACAAAGCCTTGCTAACCCTCCTGCAACAAACCGTCGAAGAGCAGGAGAAAACGCTCCGGCTGTTTATGAAATATGTTCCCGAGTCGGTGGTTGAGCAAAATCTCCGCGCCACGGACGACGCCATTTTCAGCGGTGAATTGAAAACCATCGCGATTTTGTTTTGCGACATTCGCGGCTTTACCCCGCTGTGCGAACAGCTTTCCCCTCGCGAAGTGGTGTCGTTTCTGAATGATTATTACTCGATTATGTCAGAGGCCGTCAAACGGCATAATGGCACAGTGATTCAATACGTCGGCGATGAAGTTTTTGCGGCTTTTGGCGCGCCGGTGCCAATTAGCGATATGGAGCAAAATGCGGTTTATTGTGCCATGGAAATGATGCGCCGGCTGGAAGTGCTCAATAAAAAGTATCGTGAACGCCTCGGGCGAGATATTAAAGTGGGTATTGGGGTCAATTATGGTGAAGTCGTGGCGGGCAACCTCGGGTCGGAGCACAAAATCGATTACGCGCTGACGGGTGACACGGTCAATACCGGTAAAAGAATTGAAACCATCACCAAAGATTTTCCCAATTCGGTTTTAATTAGCGACTCGATTTACCAGAAAGTGAAAGATTTGGTGGCTACAAAAGAGTTTGAACCTCTAACGGTAAAAGGCAAAAAGGATCAAATTCGGGTTTATCAGGTTTTGCTCAACTGAAGTTTGCAAGTAACGACTCGATATTTTTCAATACCGCATTCAAACTCAGAAAAAATTTGAAAGCTTAATGGCCTGATTTACAGCGTTTTCTGTTTGAAAGGAGAGATTGTCGTTTCGAGCGCAGCGAGAAATCTTTTGCTATAAAGATTCCTCGTCGCTGCGCTCCTCGGAATGACATCTTCACTCATTTAGAAAACGCTGTAACAAAGCCGCGGAGTATACAGAGAATAGCCCTTGTTTAAAAAACCTCCGTATCGCGCTGCCAATTCTGCTGCTTCGTGTTTAAAAAATAGTTTTACATTGCCCGCAGAATTTGGAGTGAAGTTTAAACTGTCATTCCGCAATCACAAATTTAGTTCCCTCGTTCTTGTACTGCAAATTCGTCGTCAAACAAATCGACGCGAGCACGGAGGTAATCGGCTTGTTGTGAAACGAGCCAGTGATGGTGTTTTGTCCGAGCGCCGGATTGGATAATTCAATCGTCACATTATAAACGCGCTGTAATTCTGCGATCACCTCGGTGAGCGGCGTTTGATCAAAAACGATTTTACCTTCCAGCCAGCTCAACGCTTGGCCGGCGTCAATTGTTTTCGGGGGCGCGGGCGGGTTTTGTTGTTGGCAAACGCTTGTTTGATTGGCGGTTAATTTGACCGCGGCGGCTGGCGCTGCTGTCAACCCGCGCAAAGACACGCGACCCTCGCGAACGGTCACTTGCGTTTGCCCTTCGCGCGCCCGGACGCCGAATTTAGTTCCCAGCACCCGAACCTGCGCGTTGCCGGTATTTACATAAAACGGGCGGTTGTCGTGGGTCACTTCAAAGTACGCTTCGCCGGAAAGCCTCACGACTCTGGCCGAGTCCGCAAAGTTTTTAAGAAATTGAATTTCACTGCCGCTGTTTAATTGTACCTGTGAACCGTCGGGCAGATCAATACTCTCACGCTGGCCGTTTTGTGCAACCACCGTTTGCAATGAATTGGTGTTATAGCGGAATTGATAAATCAGCGTCGTAAATCCCAGCAACAAAACTGCGGCTGCCGCCCAGCGATAGCTGTCGCTCCAGGAAAATTTTCTTGCCGCTGCCGGTGTCGTTTTTCTCCGATCTAAAATTTTCGCTGGTGTGTGTTGCGACGACAAGCCGAGCTGCGCTGATATTTCCGCCCAGGCTTGATCGACGTCGGGAAGGCGTGGTGATTTTTCCGCAGCATTTTGCCAAAGCTTCTGCAATTCGACAAACACGCGCCGATTTTCTGCCGTGGCATTTTGCCACGCTTCAATTTGGGCGCGCTCGCCGGCCGTCGCTTCGCCCGCGAAATAGCGGGGGAGTAATTCAAAAGGATCAAAACTGTTCATAACGTCAACTTGCGATTAGTAACCAAGCGCCATCTATCTTCCTTTTAAGAATAAAACTGACCGGCCACTCATAGCGGCCGGTCAGTAACTCAACAACGCGATTTATTTTAAAAATTACTTCAGGGTCAAGAATACACGATCCTCCGCGCCGGCGCTGACGAGAATCTTGCCGAGCGTGGCATCAGTGCTTTGATTGAGCATGCCCTGTGAGAGATGTACACTCAACGCTTTGGCACTGGACTGGCTCAACAGCGTCTGCACTGTTTGGGCTGTAAACGTGTAGCTGCCGGATGCCGAATTCACCGCCTGGAAAATTGGCGTCACCGGTTGTGCACCGCGTCCGGGCTTGTGCGCGGGCGCCAATACCAGGACGGTATTATTTGCCGCGGTGTCGCCATCCCATGTAATCGTCAAATCCTGAGTTGCGTCGATTGAATCACGATCGGCGAACCCGGTAATTTGCACCAGCTTGGAAGGCGCATTGATATTCAACGTCATCGCCGCGACTTTGGTGGAGCCGGAGACGCTGAATTGATACGCGCTACCGCCGACAAATGGGATGTTAACAATGGTCAACTGAGTTTTTAAAGAGTCGCCGCGTCCACCACGGGGTCCATGACGATGACCATCACGCGGGCCACCATGTCCGCCCATTGGCCCTTTGGGGCCGCCATGCGGACCGCCAAACAGGCCATAACGCACGCCCAACAACGCGCTGGTCAGTTTGGGGAGATCGAATTTATTCTGCGCGTTCAACACAGACACGGTTCCCATATCCAAACCCACGGCGTTGCGATCCCGTAAGGTCGCGGGCGTTTCGTAGGCCACGGCTGAGGCATGTCCAAGCACGGTATCGCTGTTCTGGAAACGATCCAAACCTCTGGTCCAGCGCAAAACAAAGAAAGCATTCGCGCTATCGGTATTAACGCCGGCGGATTTGAGCAGACTGGCTTGGCTGTCCAACGTGGTAACATCGAAACTATCAGTTAGACTCAGAGACGTATCAGCGGCAGAATCGGGGCCGTTTAAGGACTCGCAACCGACGAGCAACAGGCCCGCGCCGACGAGCAAAACGAGCAAGGAGACAAGAAGATGCTTTTTCATTTCAAATAACCTCCTGGTAATTGGGTTTTACGGAAATTCATTTTGATTGCGTTCGCACACGCTAACGTCGTCGCCGCTCATCGCCTAGGATTCGTGATTGGCCGATTCGGTTCGTTTGTGCATTCTGTCATCTAATACGAAGACTTTCGTAAAAACCCTATCAGGAATTGTATTCTTTTTCAGCAACGCTCCAAAACACTGAGAATTTTAAATTGAAGATTTTCCGTGTAAAGAAAAAGTAACAAACATGTCAAAAATGGCGCCAGCTTCTCTCGCAGAATCGTCAAGGCTTTGCTCATCCGCGCTTCCACGGTTTTTACGGAAATATTTAACACTTTGGCAATTTCAGCATATTTAACGCCGTCGAAGCGGTTCATTGCAAAGACCAGCCGCACCGGTTCCGGCAGCGCGCTAATGGCCGCTTGAATTTTATCTTGCAGATCGAAGGGCTCGTCCGCCGAATACGACGGCTCGATTTCAGGATGCGCTTCGAGCGAATCTACCGGATGGACGTTTTGCCGCCGATGATCGATGACTAAATTGTGCCCGATGCGATAAAGGTAGGATTTAATCGGTTGCTGCGGATCGAGATGCTCGCGGCTGCGCCACACGCGGCTGAAGAGTTCCTGCAAAAGATCTTTCGCCAGCTCTTCGTTTGCCGTCTGCCGCCATAAAAAACGGAATAAAGCCTCGAAGTAACGGTAATAGAGCGCTTTAAAAGCGAGGTGATCAGCAGCCTTGATTGCCTCAACTAATTGAGGATCGGGCGTATTGAGAGAAAATCCTGGCATCGTTTATACTTCTTTAATTCCAGCGCTTAAACGATTTAGAAAAATTCCAAAGATTGTCAATTTAACTAAATCCAGGCCATAGCGCAATAACAAATTTCCTGAAACATAAAAAACGTAGGGTATTTTTTAAAACCTTCGTATTAAGTATGAAACCTTCGATTCAGGAGAAACGATCATGAACAGAAGAGAACTGTTAAAAAGAGTCGGCGCCATTGGGCTGGGTTCAATGCTACCGCTCAATAAAGCGTTGAGCGCCGAAGAAAAAGCAGAGATTCTGCAATCCGCCTGCGTCTTGACGCCGCAGGAAACAGAAGGGCCGTATTATTTCAATCCCAATCTCGTGCGGCAGGATATTCGCGCCGAGCCGACGACCGGTGTCATCAAGACCGGGTTGCCGCTCAACATGACCATCACCGTGGTTAATACCAATTGCGATCCGATTCCAAATGTTTTGGTGGATATTTGGCATTGCGATAAAGATGGAACTTACTCGGGATATGCCGGGCAACCCGGCGGCGTTAGCACGGTCGGCCAGTCATTTCTGCGCGGCATTCAAATGACCGATGCGGCCGGCAAAAGTACATTTACTTCCATTTATCCCGGGTGGTATCAAGGCCGCGTCACGCACATTCATTTTAAAGTCCGTTTGACTTCGACGACGTATGTGACCTCGCAATTTTGTTTTCCGGATAGTGTCAACACCGCAGTTTATCAGACGCCGTTGTACGTGGCGAAGGGACAAAATTCGTTAACCAATGCCACGGACAATATTTTTGGCAGCGCCAATCCCGCCGGCCAGGTGATTGCCGTTACGCCCAACGCCGCGACGGGCGGCTATGACGGAACTTTTACCATCGTTATTGCCGGGGTCACCGGCATCAATGAACCGCAAATTAATCCCGAGGGTTTTGCGCTGCAGCAAAACTATCCCAATCCCTTCAACCCCACAACGACGATTGCATACCAACTGCCTGTTAGCAGTGAGGTGAAATTAGTGGTGTTTGACGTGCATGGCAGCGAAGTGGCGACGCTGGTTAATGGCAAACAAGCCGCGGGTGCGCATCAGGTTGCATTTGACGCAACTAAGCTGAGCAGCGGCTTTTATTATTACAAATTAGTTGCCGGAAGCTTTGTGGGCGTGAAGGAAATGTTGTTGATCAAATAGGTAAACCGTAATGCGCAAGATTTTGCGCTTTACGAAGCCCGTTTAAACTATTTGATCTTTCCAATTTGATGGGTTGCTTCGCGATAAAAAACGGGGCAACCCATTTTTATTTGTCAATTTGCCGCGCATGCCTTTGGGCCGTGTTGCCCGTAAGCTTGAATAAGCTGGCGGCCATCTTGTTTTTGTGTTGAAGAATATTTACAATTTTCTCAAAAAGTTTTCCAACTTTTTCCGAATCGCCTCGTCTGATTATTTGAAAAGCAAACAGTCGAGTTGATTCTGAAAGACGGAACAACTCAAAATTCGCAAATAATGTAACGTAACAACGTAATGTTAAGGAGATTGATTATGAAACGCTTTTCTGGGATGGCGTTGGCCATGCTGGTCATTGCCGGTTCGGCGATGGCGCAACCACCACAAGGCGGAATGCAACCGCCGCAGAGCGGTATGATGATGCATCGCGAGATGATGAAAGAGCGCATGGGCAAATCGCCGTTGGAAGAACTCGGCTTGTCCGACGCGCAGAAAACACAGATTCATCAGACGTTGCTGGACACGCGCAAGAAAAATATCGACGTCGAAGCCAAGCTGAAGCTCGCGGGCATTGAGTTGCACGAGCTGATGCGCGCCGAGGCGCCGGATCAAGCCAAGATCAATGTGAAGATCAGTGAAGTGAGCAAGCTGCGTGAAACTTTGATGCGTAATGGAATCGAAACCAAACTGGCCGTACACAAAATCTTGACGCCGGAACAACGCAAAAAGCTGCAAGAATCACGGGCTTCGAAGTTGGGCAGAGGCCGGCACGGTGCGCGCTTCTTTGGCGGCGCTGGCATGATGCATCGCGGCGGCGGTTTTGGACCACATGACGATATCGACACGCCGGAATTTGAAGAAGAATTCTAAAGTTCTTGCTTTTGTCACGACGGATTCGTTTATTGACGAATCCGCATGAAATGATAAATGAAACACAGGTTGCTTTGCCATTGGAAGGCGAGGCAACCTGTTTTTTTGCCCGTCGGCTTCACTCCGGGCGGCTCGAACAAATTGGAAATATGGAAAAAAGCCTCCGCACGTTTCTATTGATCATTTTTTTTGTCGGGCTTTTCGGCTCTGGCGCGGAGTTGTTGCTGCTTGAACACACCGAAGATTTTCGGCAATGGATTCCTCTCATTTTAACGATAACCAGCTTGCTTGTGCTCGGCTGGTATGGGTTGTCGCGCGCTCCGCTCAGCCTGCGCATCTTTCAGATCACGATGATTCTCTTCATACTTAGCGGATGTACCGGCGTTTTTTTTCACTATCAAGGCAATGTGGAATTTGAGTTGGAAATGTATCCGACAATCACAGGCTGGGAGCTTTTTGCCAAAGCCATGAAAGGTGCGACGCCGGCGTTGGCGCCCGGCACGATGCTCGTTCTTGGTTTGCTGGGGTTGGCTTACAGTTATCGGCATCCGGTTTTGCGCAAACAGATCGAAGAAAATTAAAAATTAAACGCAATGCTCATGCATTACGCTTCTGCTCATCAAAAACAACGGAGAAACAAAATGAACCCAATTCGTGCCGCCGTGATGCTGTTGCTGTTCGTCCTCGGCCCTGTAGTTGTTAGCCGCGCCCAGGTCGGAAAAAACAACGGCGTGTTGAATCCCAATCTCGCCGGTGAAAAGGAATGGCAAGCCTTGCCGCAACTCGATGCGAAACTGATAAAACTCCTCGCCGATAAGCGGCCGTTTTTGCGCATGAGTGAGTTGCATGCGTTGCTCAAAGATTCTCTCAAAGCGGAGCAGTTGACCGAGCTGTATGCGAAGTTGTTCGTTCCGATTAATCTGAACACGGCGACGCGCGAAGAGATTTTACTTGTTCCCGGCGTCGGCAAGCGTATGGCGCATGAGTTTGAGGAGTATCGCCCGTACCGCGCGATGGCGCAATTCCGCCGCGAGATTGGCAAATACGTCGACGCCAAAGAAGTCGCGCGTTTGGAGCAATATGTTTTTGTGCCGATTAACCTGAACACGGCGAGTGATGAAGATATTCTCAGCATTCCCGGCGTCGGCAAACGCATGTTGCACGAGTTCAAAGAGTATCGCCCGTACAAAAATATCGAGCAATTCCGCCGCGAAATTGGCAAGTACGTCGATAAAAAAGAAGTCGCACGCTTGGAATCATACGTGACATTGGAATAAGCCCCTGTCGTTGCGCTTTCAGGTGTCACGACTCAAGCAAAATAAATTTCCCAATTCAGGAGAAGATCAATGCAAGCGCTAAAATCAATTTGTGTATTTTTACTCGCCGCTTTATTTTTCAGCGCGAACGATAGTTTCGCCCAACCGCCGCAAGGCCGCGGTTTTGGCCCGCCGGATTCCTCGCGGACGGCAGCAATGGTGGATACATTGGCCAAAAAACTTTCCCTTTCGAAAGAACAGAAAGAGAAGGTCGGCAAGGTTTATTTTGTCGCATTCAACGAAACTCGTAAAGCGTTTGCCAATAACAGCGGCGATTTTCAAGCGATGCGGGAAACGCGTATGAAGATCAACGAAAAGCGTGATACCGAGGTGAAGACATTGTTGAACGACGAGCAGAAGAAACTCTATGACAAATTTTTGCAGGAGCAGCGCGAACGCATGCAGCAGCGTATGGGCGGCGGGCCGCGGCCGAATAATTGATGAGGTATGCACTTGGATTTGGAGTGAATGGCGGCTCCTCCCGACCAAGAAATATTTTCACAATTTCGGATAGGGTTTTTGACGGGAGTTTCGTAGTAGTTCAATAATACTCGGCAATCGAAATTAGTGCTGCCTATCATTCATCAGGAGATTGAAGAGATGGAGAACACGGAGGTCCAAACCCGCCGGGAGTTTTGTGTTAGCGCCGGTCAGGCCGTCGCGCTGATGACATTCGGTAGCGCCCTTTCCGCCATGTTGCAAGGGTGTTCGTCGGAAGATCCGCTTTCAGCCAGCGCCAATCTGCCCAGAATTCAGGCCACGGCAACCAGCGGCGTCATCACGCTTGTTATCGATGCCAGCTCACCGCTGGCGTCGGTTGGCAATGCAGCGCAAGTGCAATATGGCAGCGGCACATTGTTGGTCGCCCGTACGGCGCAGGATACTTTTGCCGCGGTCACGGCGATTTGCACGCATCAAAGCTGCACGATCACCAACTACAGCAATCAAATTTACACCTGTCCCTGCCACGGTTCGCAATTCGCCACGAGTGGGCAAGTTAAAAAAGGCCCGGCCAACAGCGCGCTGCGCCAATATCAAACACAGTTTGCCAACAATCAGTTGACGATTACGCTGTCGTAACGTAGCCGGTTCGTCTGCACAAAATATCAATAGGTTGCTTCGCCATGTCAAAGCGAGGCAACCTATTTTTGTTAGGTGAAACTCAGAAACGCCATAGGGTTTTTAATTCTGCTCACGTATTAAAGAAAAATGACAACAACGGAGCATCTCATGAAAAGACGATTTATTCTCTATCTAATGGCGATTTTGCTATTGGATACGGTATTTGCCGGCGACCAAAAAGAAGTGGCCAGCGCCTGGCGCACCGCCGAATTCAAGATTGACGGCGCGGACAGCGAATGGGCGGGCGCTTTAACTTATTTTGAAAAGACCAAATTGGCCTATGCCTTCCGCAATGATTCCAGCGATCTTTATCTCTGTTTTGAATTCGAGCCGGAAATCCGGCGTCAGGTGGCGATGTTTGGTTTTACGGTTTGGTTTGATGCCACCGGGCAAGAGAAGAAAACGTTCGGCGTGCGCTTTCCGATTGGCTTGTTCAATTTTGACGATACGGCGATGCCCGACCCCATGGCGTTGCGTGAAAATCCTGAAGCCTTTCAATCGCAGTTGGCGCTTATGTTACGCGAGGTCGAAGTGTTTGGACCGGAGAAGGATGATCGCAATCGTTTTAATCACAGTGGCATCTTTGGCCTGCAAGCGGCGGGCGTGGAATCCTTTGGCACTTTAATCTGCGAATTGAAAATTCCATTAGCCGTTGCCACGGGCCGCCCTTATGCGATTGGCACGGTGGCCGGAAAAACGGTGAGTATCGGTTTTGAAATGGGCACAATGAATCGCGAGAAGATGCGCCAGCGTATGGGAGAACGCGGTGGCCCCATGGGCGGTGGAAGGCCTCCTGGCGGGATGCCGCCCGGCGGTGGAGTTCCGGGTGGAGGCGGGCGACCCGGTGGAATGGAAGGCGGCTTTCCTGGCGGTAGACGGCCGGATCAAGACGAAATGTTCAAACCCTTCAAAACCTGGATGCACGTGACGCTGGCGGCAACAAAATAAATTTGAGTTTCAAAATTTGGCGCAGGAATTGCCTGAGATATTAAAAAACATGTTGTATACTCATTTCGGCTCATTTCTATAGGGTCATTGCGAGCGCTTCTCAGCGAAGCAATCCTTTGAGAATTAAAAGATTGCTTCGGCTCCGCTTTACGGAGTCCCGAATAGCAGGACAAAAAACGCCTCGCAATGACTATAATTTTAGCCCTAAACGAGTATAAATCATCAATAGGAGATTGATTGATATGAAGAGCACGGATGTTCAAACCCGCCGCGAATTTTGTGTTAATGCCTGCCACGCGGCTTCATTGGTTGCTCTGGGCGGAGTCCTTTCAACAATTTTGTCTGGCTGCTCAGGGAATGACCCTCTTTCTTCGAGTGGCAACCTGAGTAAAATTCAGGCAACGGCCGTTAATGGCACGATTACACTTGCCATTGATGCGAATTCCCCGCTGGCAACGGTGGGAAACGCGGCGCAAGTGCAATATGGCAATGGAACTTTGTTGGTCGCCCGTACAGCGCAGGATA
>CAYZFF010000061.1:0-16108 GCA_964477305.1 uncultured Cytophagia bacterium | reverse complement strand
AGTTAAAATTCAACCGTAAAACTACCTGCCCGACGGCTTGTTAGATCGCCGGCCGCAGTTCCGTGAGATCAGCAAATTCCACGGGTTTACGACGGCGCAAACCAATCGCTGCCATCACCGTCAAAAAAATGATCCGTATATCATTCACGATACTGCGGTGTTGGAGGTATTGCAAGCTCAGGGTCAGTTTGCGCGGCAGCACAATCTGCTCATACGCCTGCAACGGATCGGGAAATTGCTTTAAAAAACTTTCTTCATCCGCCAATTGCAATGACACCGGATCCGTAATGCCCGGACGCGCACTCAAAACTTTCTCGAAACCATTCTGGTACACGTGCATGTAATTCGGCACTTCGGGGCGGGGACCGACAAGGCTCATATCGCCGAGAATCACGTTAAGCAATTGCGGCAATTCATCGAGTTTGGTGCGGCGCAAAATTTTACCGATGGGGGTAATGCGGCGATCCCCAGCTACTGTGACACTCGGTCCGCCATTTTGCACTGCGATCATCGAGCGGAACTTAAAAATGCGAAACGGTTTCCCGCCGCGCCCAAGACGCGCCTGTCGAAAAAAAACCGATCCCGGTGAAGAGAGCTTTACCAACAAGGCAACCATCACCAAGATGGGGAGACTGATCATCAATAATATACTAGCGACGATCAAATCAAACGCCCGCTGGATAGCTGAGTTCATCATTCACTCCTTTAATTTGTTTGCGGCAAAAAAACAACTTATTCTAAAACAAAAAAAGGCGCGACATTCGACCCGGCGCCAATATAGGAGCACGTCAATGCCACGCCTTCAACTTACAAGTCTAAATCTTGCCCGTCAAGGCGCCCATGTAAATACCTCATGGGCTTTATTTTTACTATATAACTTTCTATTTAAGAAGGAAAACACCTGCTGCAATAAAAAAGGCGCAATATCAATGCTTTTATCGAGCCTTGATGTTACGCCTTCGACTTACAAGTCAGAACACCCTGCGGGTGAATCCTGCACGCCAAGGTTGCTATTTTACAAGGTTAAAACTTAAGCAATTTTGAACCTCATCAATATACGAAAAAAAATCTGCGAACGCAAGAAAAAATGTGGCGGCTGGCAAAAAACTTTTCCAGTTATCGCAAAACCAACATTTTCTTAATTTGGTAATTTCGGTCTGTTGCCAGTCGATAAAGATACACGCCTGTCGGCACGCGTCGTCCGGAAGCATCCTTTCCATCCCAAGAAATCTTATAATAACCAGGCTTATTTTTCTCATTCACTAATACCGCCACGCGTTGTCCCGATACGGTGAAAATCGACAAATTTATATTTGTGTTGCTGTGTAAATTGTAATTTATGTCTGTTTGAGATTTCGCATAAACCGGGTTAGGGGTATTCTGTTGCAATTCGAAGTCCAGCGGCATGAAGCCGGGTTCGCCGCCCCCACCCAGGCCGTCGTCACCTTCGTCAAGCGAATCGGTTCCGGCGGTAACTTTCAGACTGCCACTGGCATTGAAATGCACCGAATCTGCGCCAATGCGGACGCCAATCCAACTACCGTAGGCAAAGAGTTTTGCATTGTCGGCTTTAACATTAGGAGAATCTTTGGATTGGCCCGCTTCCGCCGTCTGCATCACGTGCAGAAAAAGATGCTCGGTCGCCGGCTGGCTCGGAACCACTTCTATGCGGTCGGCATTCATCGTTTCCGAAACTTGTTGCGGCAACAACCTTTTGATCCACAAGGCGCCAGCGCCGTTATTAATAAGCGTCACGCCTGGTCCGAATGATTGCGGCGCCGCGGCCGGATTAATGACCCAGCTCTTTTTCGTGTTTGCCGATTTCGTTAGCACGCGATCAAAGACGATAAATTTATTTGGCTTCAAATAAACGATTTGCCGCGTGAACCTTTCGAGTTTATTTTTGTCATAAGCATTGGTCGCGTCACCCATCATGTAATCATACTTGTCGCTGCTCTCGAATTTGAGAACACCGGGGCCGACGTCGAAAATAGTACCAGGGCCGTAGGCCTGAACACCAAGCGCGAGCGTGGGAAACACGTCTTGACTGATCAACCGTTGGCCCTGGTTGTCGATTTTAATGGTATTGTCAAATCCTTCTATCAGCTTGCCCTTGCGTTCCAGCGTAAACGAATTTTGTGCGTAAGGGTCGAGATGACTCCAGTGATAACGCTGGCAAATAAACAGCGCCGCGAGATCATCCGAGCTGGAGAACGCCGAGCGCATAAACACCCAGCCGAGCTTTTGAAAATGGCGCGTGCGGTCAAAACCGATATTCGCCGGCATTCGCGGGTTCGGCCATTTGTCCTCGAAAAGCAGTTGATCAATCGTATCCCACGAACCGGCCGGGCCGCTGTGAAAATACTGCCGCTTCGCCACCCCCAGCCACGCGCCGAGTTCACCCAATCTTTGCTGCTCCGGATCGGCTGAAAAACGCCGGCGCGAAAAGAAACGGCGCGGAAAAATCCATGGCGCTCGATCCCACTCGCCGGTGGCGCCGCCGATTTCATAATACTGATCGCCGCTCGGACGAATCATGTGATTTTGAAACTCAACCATGTATTTCATCACGCCGGTGCTGAACAGTGATTTTTCAATCGGCGCGTTCGTGGCGGTGTAATGCGCAAATAGTAGAGGAGCAATATTAACGAGAACGTTGTTGTCGCGATTATCGGGCGAGCCGGCGATAATGTGAACCGCGGTGAGGCGAGACATGCCGCCGTGCCAGCCGCCGTCGCCGCCCTGCTCATTCAGCGCCGGCAAAATTTTACCGACCCAAAACTTATCTAAATCATCCAGCAGCGCTTTTGCCTGCGCATTGATCGCCGCATAGGCCGGATCGGAAACTCGTGACGGCTCGTACAGCGCCAGGCCGGCCATCACGTACATATAATTGTGGATTTCGCTGGAAACAAAAAAATGCTCTTTACCATTAATTTGATTTTTTAAATAATTTGCGTGGCGCAATATTCCCAGTTGCAAATCGGTTGCGTTGCTTCCGGATAAAACCGGTGCGCCGCTTTGCAGCGTTTCGCCCATGAGCCAATCATACGCCACCGCGCCATAGATGACGATGTAAAGCGAATTATCCACGCCGGTTGGCGAATTGATCAGCGTTAATAATTTCTCCCGCGCATCATGGTAATACTCATTGCTCGTATGATCCGGGCTGTAATCGTCCGGATTGGAGCTGCCGGGCAAATCCGCTGGAAAATTCCAGGCGGCGCGGTTGGCCACGGCTTTGCCGGCGATGATCGGCTCTAAAATGCGCCGGCCATAATCGCCCCAGCCGCGATGGCCGAACATTTCATCCGCCGAATACGCGCCACCGTGATGCTCGCTCGTGCAATAAGAAAATTCGTACTTGGACTGATCATTATTCAAATCGAGCGGCTGCAGCGCCTCGCCGTGCGCCACGCGCCAGGCAAAGCTGCCATAATTATTTTTGTTCCACTCCCACTGGCCTTTCATCCAAAGCCGTGGATGCGAGGAGACGAGCAGCGCGGCGGTGGAAGTTTTGCCGGCGCGAATCTGTTCTTCGATGGTATCGCTCCAGCCGGCCGTCGCCAGCGTCGCCGCCAGCATAAGAATTGCAAAACGTTTAAACATGGAACACCTTCTGCGTAATTCGTAAAGCGTAAATTTGCGCATTTACAAATTATTTCCATTGAATTCGAAAGCGCCGAGATCGGACGCCGTGCCTTTATACGACAGTCCCAAATTCACGCCCGTATCGATAGCGGGGCTGTCTTTTTGTAAACGAAAATCGTTTTTCCCCGGATCGCGAAACCGCGGATCGCCAATCAGCGCTTTGCGATCTTTCGCATTATTGAGCGCGAGCGCTGCGGGGTAATACAAATTGCGCTCGGCCACGACGCCAAGCGCATTCGGCGCATTATCGATGTGGCGCTTGCCGTTTTTGACATGGATAATGTTATTTTTAATCGCAATGTTTTTAGCTTGTCGATACAGGATTTGAATGCCGTTGTCACCATTGCCAAAAATCGTGTTGTGATAAATTTGAATATTTTTCACTTCGCTCCAGCCGCCGATCAAAATGCCGTACATCGGGTTATTAAAGACGACATTATAACGCACAATCACGCTGTCAATATGCGCCGGGCCGCTGTCCGCGCCGGCACCGATAATGATCCCGGAACGCTGGCGTGAGGCAGAAATAAAATTATTTTCGATCACGATATTTTTAATCTGCCGAATCTGGCCGGGCGCATCGCCGGAGCGCCGCTCTTCATACAGATGAATGCCGAACCCGGTTGCGCCGGAAATCACATTGCCGCGAATCACAGTGTATTTGCCTCTGGAGGCATAGATGCCGTGTCCCAGCGTTCCGGTCGTGTTGCCGGAAAGATTAATAATATTGCCTTCGACCAAATTATGATCGCCGGTAATACCGATGGCTTCGTATCCGAAAACGCCGCTGAAGCGATTGCCGATGAACTCAACGTGATCCGTCGGGCCGGACCAATCGACGTTATACATCGACTTGCCGTTCTGAAATTCGAGCCCGATAACGCGAACATAACTCGCGTCGACAATCATGCCGCGGCTGCCGTCGGTGAAAATCGGCCGTTCGCCGGGATAGGCGGAAATCGTCACATACTTGCCGTTCTTCCCACCCATGCCATAATTACGCTGAATCCAAATTTCGCCCTCAGTGTAAGTTCCGCCGCGCACAAAAATCGTGTCCCCGGGCTGGGCCTTGCGCATGGCATTTGCAATCGTCGCCCACGGCGAACGCGCCGTGCCATCCTTGGTGTCAGTGCCATTCGTCGCTACGTAAAAGCTGCCAGCAAAAACTGGCGCCAGTCCAAAGGCCAGCACCAAAAACAGAAATTCCTTCATCCCAATTCCCCGCTTCATGTCGACCTCGAGGCTCAATTTTGCAACAATCATGTTTTTACAATATAAACAGTAAAGGTTATTTTTCAATTCTCGCTTCATTACAGAAGAATCTCTTAAAAATGCCAAACTCTGTGCCGAAGCTAAAAAATTCTTACAGAATGACTTTCTCAAAAAAGAATTTGTTATTACACGCCAGCCGCAGCAGTTCGATATTGCACCGGCGCATTTTCAAACACCGGTTGCTCCGCTACCACAATTGATTTTGCCGCGCGTTTGCAGCTCGCTACTTTTTCATATAGCGTGTCCATCTTTTTGTAAATCACGCGCCAATCATAATACCGCTCGACGATTTTGCGGGCGTTTGCGCCCATTTCGCGTAGCCGCGCCGGGTCTTCGAGCAACTGCAGAACTTGATCGGCAAATTCCTGCGGTGCATCAGTAATAATCAAATCTTTGCCGGATTCCACCTGAATGCCTTCTGCACCGACCGTTGATGAAACGATGGCCTTACCCATCGCCATGGCGTTGATCACTTTCACTTTGGTGCCACTGCCGCAGCGCATCGGCGCGATAAAAATGCTCGCGCGTTGCATGTACGGCCGCACGTCATCAACGTAGCCGGTAATAAAAACATTTTGCGGATACCGTTTTTGATATTGTTGCAAAGTCGGTGAGGGCGAATCGCCGACAATAGTGACTTTGATTTGCGGGCGCTGCATAAAAATCTTCGGAAAAATATTTTCCAAAAAATAATCAACGGCATCGCGATTATAAGGGCTGGCCATGCTGCCGGTCCACACCAGCGAATCCGGCTCCGGCTTGTCATCCGCAACATGAAAAAAATTGGCGTCAACGCCATTGGGAATTTCTGCAATATTTTCAATCTGGCAAATTTTTTGCAAAATTTCCGCATCGGTCTCGGAAACGGTGATGAGTTGCGTAAAGCGGCTGCACAGGTCAAGTTCCAGACGGCGCATCTTGCTTTGTTGCAGATCGAGATAGGTTCGCGCCGCAAAACTCTTTTGCACCTGTGCCAAACGCTCCAGACGCAAAGATTCAACGTTGTGATTCACCAGCACGCTCGGCGTGTCGCCGATGCATTCCAGATACGGCGCCAGATGCATCAAATCGAAATGCACGAGGTCAATGTGGTTTTCTTGCATGATTTGTTTGATGCACTGCACAGCTTCGTAGCGGAAATAGCGCTGCACCGTGAATGGCCAGGCGGAGAATAAATTTGCGAATAGGCCAAGACCATAATTCACTTTCTGCGCGCGACCAGGAATCGGCAGCAGGTCGACGCGAGCACAGAGCGATTCGAGATGGGTTTTGTGCTTCAGCTCTTCTGCAGATTGCCAGAAGCCGAGAAAAAAAATTTTATGCTGTTCCGCCAGATGCCGCAGTACGTTATACGTCCGTAAATGATGGCCGTGGTCTGGTGGGTAGGGATTTTCCGTTGAGAGAAACAAGATATTCATGACGGTGCCTGAGCGATAGATATTTCGATCACAGTGGTGTGCAAGCTAAAGCATGCACTTCAAATTTAAGCTGCGTTTTCCTGTACACCATAAATCAGATGATAGGCGTGGTTGTAATTTTTCTCGCCGACCACATTTTTGATTATACTTTTTACTTTGCGCACCGCAGCATTGCGATTGATGAACTCCGGGCTCGATTGCGCGATGTTCATGAACGTCGCCAGATTATACTGGCTGTTCACGGAAATGCGCGGGAGCGCGAAGGCTGAACTTTCTGCGACGGCATAAGCAATTTCGGAGGTGCAACCACCCTGATACCCACAATCCTTCGCCACTTTCGCAAAGTCCTTATGACAACTGCCGTGCGGCATCGAGATAAAATGCACCGGCGTTCCCAGTTTTTTCTCGACCGTGCGTTTCGACTCTCTTAACTCGTAAAGCAATTGGCCCATTGTGGCTTGCCCGAGCAGAGCATGGCTCATCGTGTGCGATTGAATATCGATGCCGTGATCCGCCATTTTCTCCAGTTGTGGCCACGTCATATAAAACGGTTCGCCGATGCGGTTGACGATAATAAAAATCGTTGCGGTTAAATTGCACCGGCGCAAAATTGGCAACGCCTGAAAATAGTTCCCAGCAAAACCATCATCGAATGTAATAACAACGGGTTTCTCTGCCGGACGCAGGAGCCGGGCGCCAGACTGAATTTTTAGCAGTTCGCTCAACGAAATCGCACTAAAACCGTTGTCCACCAGCCATTGCATCTGTGCTTCAAATTGGTTGGCCGCCAAAATGAAGGAACGTTGTGTTTTTTGCGCTATTGGCTCCACCTGCTGCGGTTCCGCAACTTCATGATACATCAAAATCGGAATACTGAACGCAGTTGATTGCTTAACCGATACAGCTTGCCGCGCCAAAAAGTTTTCAGTGGATGACGCCATTGGATTGGTGTTCAATAAGCTGGTCATAGAGTTTGACATATTTTTTGCCCATCGTTGCGGCCGAGAACGACTGCACGTCTTTAAACGCGCCGTCCGCGAAACGCAAGGCGTTGGACCGATGATTCAATAAAACTTTTAGGGCTTTGGATAAAGCCGGCGCATCGTTCGGCGGCACGATCATACCATTTTCCTGATTGCGAATGACGCGCGGGATCGAGCCAACCGCCGTAGCAGTAATGGCTTTTTTCGCAGCCATCGCTTCGAGCAGCGCCATCGGCAAGCCCTCAGTTAATGACGGCAGCACGAAAATATCCATCACAGCCAGCGCTTTCGGAATGTCGGAACAAACGCCGGTGAAAATCACATGCTTTTGCAATCCGAGGGCAGCCACTTCGTGCATAAGTTTCTCGCGCTCCGGGCCGTCGCCAACAAGCATGAAGCAGAGATCGGGAAATTCCGCGACCAGAGATTTTGCCGCGGCCAAGAGCACGGCGTGGCCTTTTTCTTCTGACAGGCGGCCAACGGCGCCAATCACACGCGCGCCAGTCGGAATGCCGAAATCCTGGCGCGCTGGCGCAACATTTTGCGCGGCGGCAAAACGCTGCAGGTCGATGCCGTTTTCGATGGTCACCACGCGGGCCGGTTTCATGCCGTCGCGCACAACTTGTGCGCGCATTTCATCGGAGATCGCCACGATGCCATGGAAAGAACGCAACAGCGCTTTGTCAAATGCCATATAAAACTTTGCGCTGCTCGCGCGATTACTCTCGATGAGCCACGGGTGAATGGTCGCGACGCGCTTGTAGCCGGTGTTGAGGGTGGCAAATAGCGCATAAAAATCGGCTTTGTAGCCGTGTGCATGAACGATAGCGATTTCGTTTTCCATCATATATTGCCGCACCGCGGCAGCGGTTTGCCTCGAGAAACGGCCGTCACAAGGAAAAATTTTACTGGTGACGCCGTTTTTTCTCGCGACCGCGGCCAACTCAGTGTGCGGATTGTGGCTGTTTTCCAGCACGCCGATGATCGGCTCATACGGCGAATCGACAATCGCTTTCGCGACTTCCATAATGACATTTTCGGCACCAAAGAATCCGACGCTGCTGCGCAACTGTAAAACTTTCTTGTGCATTTTTAAAACTCGCAATGAAACAGGAACCACAACAAAAATTATTTTTGCAAGCTTACAACCGAATATTCTGCGCGCGGATGAAAAGGAACCGCCGTTTCGGCCGTCGATTCGCGCCATTTATTCCTGAATTTTATGAAACCGTACAGAAAACCTAATCCATAGCTAATGTGCAGCACAGGAAAGGCGGCGAGCAGCACTGGAAACGAGGACTGTGGCGCGCTGCGCCATAATTTTGCCGCACAGGTGAGCGCGGAGAGCGCATACAAAGAGTTGACGCCGGCCAGCAGCAACCGCGCGAGCGGCGTAAAAATGCTTGCCACCGCGAGGAACAACAGCGTAAAAACAAACAGCGGCGGAATAAACTGCCGGAGTTGCATCACGGAAGCATGCCGCTGCAGCACACGGATTTTCCACAGGCCGTAATTAAAATACTGTTGCCAAAGTCTTTGCAAATCCGCGCGGGGAAAGTAGCACGCTTTAATTTGTGGCGCCAGATAGATTTTGCCGCCACTTTTGATGAGACGATAATTGAACTCATCGTCTTCGCAGCGGATGAATTCTTCATCGAAAATGCCGATCCGATCAAAAACGCTTCGCTTGTAGGCGCCAAAAGCCAGGGTGTCGACGTAACCTTCATAGCCGGACAGGCGAAAACGCGCGTTGCCGACGCCGAAGCGCGAGGACATCGCCAGGGCGATGGCGCTGCCATTCTCGTTTTCATGGGTGCTTAAAATCGCGCCGCCGACGCAATCCGCCTGTGTACTTTCCAGCGTATTCACACATTTGGTGAGATAATCCGGCGCGACGGTGGCATGACCGTCGACGCGAACAATGATCTCGCCTTTGGCGCGCTGCAGAGCCAGATTGAGCGAAACCGGAATAAAGCGACATGCATTATTGAGCAAAATCAAATTGTCATATTTCTTCTGAAAAATCTGAATAAGCTCTTTCGTTCTGTCCGTGGAGGCGCCGTCGACGATCACCACTTCAAAAAAACGCTGGCCGTAGTCTTGATTCAGAATTGACTCAAGACAGCGGGCGATAAATTTTTCTTCGTTGCGCACCGGAACGATGACCGTAACAAATGGTTTCATGATTCACTCATTTTTCCGTTGATAGATGTCTGGGGGAACGATTTAGAACTCGGCTAAACCGTATATCCCGCCGGCGCCCGTTGCCACAACGGCGCAGGAACGAACGATTCGGATTGCCGCCATTTTTTGCGAAACTTGAACAAGCCGAATAAAAAGCCCGAACCGTAGCTGAGATGCAAAATCGGGAACGCGGCCAGCAAAACCGGAAAGGCACAATTTTCATTGCTCAACCACAAGGACGAAGCGCAAGTCACGGCCGTCATTCCATAAATTGCCAACACACCGGCCAAAGTCAAACGAATGGGCAGAGTGAAAATGGAAAACACCGTCAATAGCGACAGCGCCAAGACAAACAGCGGCGGGACGAATTGCCGGGGTTGCATGACGGAAGGATGCTTTTGCAAAACACGGATTTTCCATAAACCGTATTCATAATATTGTCGCCAGAGTTTTTTCAAATTCGTGCGCGGGAAATAGCAGGAGGAAATTTTCGGCGTCATAAAAATCTTGCCGCCGTGTTTGATCAGACGATAGTTGAACTCATCATCCTGGCACCGCACCAATTCTTCGTCAAAGAAGCCGATGCGCTCGAACACGCTTCTTTTATAAGCGCCGAACGCGAGCGTGTCCACATGGCCTTCATAGCCGTCGGCGACGCGGAAGCGCGAATTGCCCACGCCGAATTTGGAGGACATGGCCAGCGCGATGGCGCGCCCGTCGGCGTTTTCACTGATGCTATTGATGGGGCCGCCAACGCAATCTGCCTTCGTTTCTTCCAGCTTCTCCACGCAACGGCTGATATAATCCGGCGCGATGGTGGCGTGCCCGTCAACGCGGATGATAATCTCACCTTTGGCGCGCTGCAAGCCGAGATTGAGCGCGGACGGCACAATGCGCCGGGGATTATCGAGCAGGTGCAAATTGTCGTGCTGGCGCTGCAAGTGTTGAATAATCTCGCACGTCTTATCCGTGGAAATACCGTCCACCACGATGACTTCAAAGTATTCCGGTCCATAATCCTGATGCAGAATCGACTCGAGGCAACGCGCGATGAATTGCTCTTCATTGCGCTCCGGAACAATAACCGTTACAAAAGGTTTCATATAATTTCTGCCTTCAAATTATCAACATGCGACGAGGGCGCAATTAACGTGATTGATAAACAGCTCTCGGAGCACGGGAAGCCGGCCCAGAAAGTCAAGACCTTTGATGCATTCATATTTTTTATGCTGGATTTTCATGCCGCATTGCAAAACGAGGCGCTCGAATTTTGCCACGCTCATTTTCGCCAGCCCGCCTTCGACCTCTTCGTATTTCATGGCGCCGTCATTGCGAAAACGGTGGCGCACCTTCATGATCGTTGCCTCGCCGAACATGAGATTGATCCACGGTACGCGGGTCATAAATTGCATGTGACTGCCGTAAGGCGCAAACCACGGCGGCCCAAACGTGATAAGCAGCTTGCCGGCCGGATTCAAAGCGGATTTCATGATTTTTAAAATCTCCACCGGCTGGACAAAATGCTCCATGCTGTTTTGTGAAATGACAACATCAAAGCTGCCGAGCTGGCACTCGTCGAGTTTATCGGTAAATTCCACGCGGCCGTTAAGATCGTGCTGTGCGGCGAGATCGCGGCCGCGCTGCAAGAATTTCTGATTGACATCCAGGCCGGCAACATATTTCGCGCCGGCCCTGGCCATCGCCACAGTTTGTTGGCCGTAGCCGCAGCCGAAGTCGAGAACGCGTTTTCCCGCAATCTCGCGCTCAAAACAGTTAAAAGCGTGCTGCAATAAATCCAGCGCGCTGTCGACGGTTTCTTCCTTGCACGAAAGATGGCCGCGTTGATTTTCAGGTGGATGCGAGATCGCGAGCAACAGCCTTTCCGGTAATGGCATAAATCGATCTGCCTGCCGGCTTATTTTCGTTTCTGACTCGCGAGGGCGAGTCAGGGTTAATGCTTCCATTTTAAGCTCCTCTCATTGAATCAGGGACATCATGCCCAAAGGTTGCAAAATAATTCCATAAGTTTTATAGCAACAAGGAATAAAAAATCACTATCTCAGGCAACCGACGGCTTTAGCGCAAAATCTTTTCGTTGCGATTGCCGCTGTCCGGTTCTATTCCAGCCTTGCATTTCCTGATCATACGAATCACCCCAGAAATGCCGGATCAATTGTTCCTTCCAGTCGCAATAATTTCCTTTAATATTCAAGCTTTTCCACTCTTCGACCATTTTCTCTTTGTATTGATCGGTCGTGCCGATGACGCGCGCGGGCACGCCGACGGCGATGCTGTTGGGCGGCACGTCTTTGGTCACCACGGCGCCGGCGCCGACTACTGAATTGCGGCCGATTGTCACATTCGGCATGATGATCGCATTGATGCCGATGAAGCAGTTGTCTTGAATTTCAATTTTGCCGAAATAATTCAAATCCGGCATTTCGTGACGGAAAATCCAGCAGCCGCCGTCGTGGGTGATCAATTGCACACCGCCGGTCACCGTACAGTGATTGCCGATTTTCACAAGATACGGCTCCGAGCCGCAATTCGTAATAAAGATGCGGCAGTTTTCACCGACCTGCACGCCCTGCTTGCGCAGATAGGCGGCCATTGTAAACTCGTTATGTCGCCACAGTTCGATTTTCGTCTGCAGCATTTTGATCAGACCTTTGATAAATTTTAGCATTTTCTACGCTACACTTTCACTGTAACAAGTCCATCATGATTCAAGAATTGATCACACGTGAAATTAAACATCAATTATGTCTGGCTTCGCGAGCGTTCCAGTTCGCGAGCCAGATTTTCCTGCTTTTTTAGTAAAAATTCTTCTTTTAGATTTTATCGCAGCAACCTTCACCGGCGCCACGGCTTTAACCGGTACGGGCAGATCTTGCGCTACTGGTGTGTTTAATACCGGCGCGGGCTTGCTTTGCTTTTGCTCATTATACATCACGGTCAGACGCAGCACCATCCCCAGTAAAGCCCAGTAAAATCCCATGACGTTCATATAATTCCAGTAGGTGCCGGCGGCGTTGCCGCTGAGAATCGCCAGCACGCAGCCGATACAGGCCAGTCCCAGCGCCCGGTGAAATTCATCATCGGCGAGGCGATATAATTTCCAACCGGAATGAGCGCCCAGGCAGAAAATCAAAATGTATAGCGTGATGCCAACAAACCCCAATTCCACTGTGGTTTCCATGTAACCGCTATGGAAGCTGGCCCAGGTATATTTGAAGCCATCCACATGAATTTTCAAGTATGGCGAGACATTGAAACCGGCGCCGGCAATGGGATTCGCGGAAATGATGCCTTTGGCCAATTCCCACATGCCCACTCTTTGCATCATCGTCGTGTCATACTGACCGTCTTCGCTTTTGGTCATTGTGATCCGTTGTTGCACAGATTGCGGCAGGATAACTTGCCAGAAAATCACCAGCAGCGCCATACCGAGAAGGATGCGCCGTTCCTTGATGAAACCCGCAAACAAGAGTGTCACCACGCCGGCCAGATAGCCGCTACGCGAAAAGGAAAACATCAGACAGTAATAAGTGAACAGCGTGATGAAGCCGAAGAAAAATTTTTGCCACGTCTTCTTGGTAGCCAGAAACATAAACAACATGACGATGGCATATTGCGCTTGAAAAACGGCAAGGGCGTTTCCACCCAACGCTTGACCACCGGCACCGCCAAAGCGCCATTGCGTATATTCATGCGACAGATCACGTTCATGCGCGGCCTGATAAAAATTGCGATCCAGCGTCAACATCGCACCGGCCATCAGGACGATGAGGATTTCCATGTGGCGTGGATTCTTGACGTTATTGTATATGATAAAGAACAACGTCGGCATCATCAGGTAATTCTTCCAGGCGATGAAACGATCGTCGCCAATGAGAACCGTATAGCCATATCCCAGATAATTCGCGCCGCGGATCAACTCAATGAACGTCCACAGGATCAACAGCAAGATGGGCAAGTTCAACGGCGACTTAAGAAAAAACTTATCTTCGCTTTTATGCCAGCCTTTCCAGCGTTGCGTCAAATTGCCCTTTTTGCGATCCAACACCCAGCGCAGCAACATGGCGAAGAGCATCAGGTCATTGATATCTTTGCCGAGCGGATAAATATTGGCGTAGTTTAAAACGTTTTGCAGCGGAATGAATGGCACCAGAAAAAAAATACCGTACTCGACCCGCCGAAAGATCGTGAGTAAAAAAACCACGACAAAAGCGAAGAAAATGAGCGGGCCAACGAATTTTGACAGCCCAAAGCCAAGTTCCAGTTGCATAAATACCTCAGGAGGCGCTGCCGAGCAACACCCGTTTACTCAAAATATGGCCGGTGGTTTGGCGCAACGGGCGGTCAATGGCCAGAATCACCAGCCCGTAAACGCCGGCGCCCAATAAAATTTTAACGAACAAAGCGACGAACCCAGTCCACCCGGGCAGATTGATCAGCACGAGATACATCAGCGCGGAAGCGACGAGCGATTTCAGCAAAACCTTACCATTGATTGGAATTTTTAAATACTGCGAGGATTTGCGCATGACGGCGACAATCAGAAACGTATAAGTCGCCAGCGTTCCCAGCGCCGCACCATGCAGCTTCAAGGTCGGAATCAAAATCAAATCCAGACCCACATTCAACAGCAGCGCCCAGAAGGTGATGGTGGAAAGCGCTTTGGTCTTTTTATGAATGTAAATGCCGGCGCCCAGCACCGGGATAAAGCCCCAGAAAATCATACCGACCGAAAGATACGGGATGAATTGCGCCGCCACTGCATATTTTTCCGACGCGAGCAGGCGAATCAATTCTTCGCTCAACGCGCTGAAGCCCCAAACAATCGGGACGCCGATCAACAATACGTAGGTCGAGGCTTTGGACAGAAATTGCGCGGTTTCAGCTTCGCCCTTCTTTTGCCACAATTCGATGTAAATCGGATAAACCGCATACCACACCGCAAAGAAAAGTGCGTCGTTGATGTACGAGCACAGATTATATGCGAGCGCATAAATTCCGACGCTCTCCGCGCCAAGGAAAATCTGCACAAGATAGCGGTCGGCGATTTTCACGAGAAAGTTTGCCAACTCAAAACCGACCAGCGGGAAACCGAAGTACAAACAGTCTTTCAGAAACGGGACGGACACACTACTGATTTTAATTTTGCCTTGTCGGAGGAGCAGAAAAAACAATGTCAGTACGATCAACAATTCGCCCACTAAACTGCCAAGCAAAAAACCTTTGAGCGGGCGCGTCAGCTTATACATAAAAAACAGGCCAAACGCAAGAACGGCGTAGCGCTGTAGCACCACAAAAAGATTATACCGCTTCGTATTCTGCTCGGCGCGCAGAAAATTATTGAGCCGCAAAAACAATGCGCCGCTCACCACCATGCCCGCGATTAACGGCACAGTGTTCTGTGAGTCCGGGCTGGGCAAAAGATCGCCGAAAATGACGCCCAAGCCCCACAACGCCAAACCGGTGAGCACGGCCAGGCCGAGGCTGCCGAAAAAAAATGTCGAATAGTAAACCGACATATCTTTATTCGCACCGTTTTTATACTCGTCATAAAATCTCACGGCGGCTTCCTGCAAACCGCCCTTCGCCAACGCCAGCGCAATCCAAATCGTCGCATAGACGAGGCTCAACGCGCCGTATTCCGCAGTGGACAGCATCCGGGTCAGGATCGGCATCGAAATGAAACCGGAAATCAATGCGACAAAATTTCCCGTCAAGTAATGCGAGGATTGCTTGATCAGTTTCACCAGCGGATTGGGATTAGGGGTCGATTTATTCATAATTTTTAGCGCGCGGCAAAATTTAGAGCAGCGGCCTTTCCATCATCATATTGACTTTGTCAAACACAAAAGAAGAATTCATTTCAACTTCACGCAACTTGACGGGAAGCTCCTGGCGGAGCCGCTCGACGTCTTCATCTTCCATTTTCCAGTTCACGGCATTAAGATTATCTTGTAAATGCTGCGCCGTCCGCATCGTGGAAATCGTGACAACCTGTGGTTGCGACACGAGCCAGTTGAGGGCGATCTGCGCAAGGCTTTTTTCGTACTTCCAAGCTATCTGTTCGAGCAAGGGCACACCTTGCGCCATCGTGACGACTTCCTGCAGCGGCCGCCACGCAACGAGCATGATACCGTTTTTTTGGCAATACTCCAAGACGCCGTCAACTTCCGGCCGGCGAAAAACCAGATTATAGTGCACCTGATTCGCCACGATTTTATTTTTGGAGTACGATTGCGCCTCTTCCATCAGTGCAACGCTGAAATTACTCACACCAATATTTTTGATCAAACCGTAACGCAGCAATGTATCCATCGCCTCGATTGTTTCTCTGAGGGGGATACTGCGGCTCGGTCCGTGAATATAATAAAGATCGAGATACTCCGTATCCAGCCGTTTCAAACTATTGATGGCGGATTTAATCAACTCGTCATATCTTAAATTGTCCGACCACACTTTCGAAGCAATAAAAAGCTGTGAGCGCTCGGTGCTCTTCATTGCTTTCCCGACGATTTTCTCGGCATGGCCTTCGGCATACAACTCCGCGGTATCGATGTGTGTCACGCCTTTGGCAATGGCGCG
>CAYZFF010000060.1:10454-16227 GCA_964477305.1 uncultured Cytophagia bacterium | reverse complement strand
ATATATTGGGCGATGTCAAACGCCGCTCTGGGCTTGCTCAAACGCCGGGCGTTGCTGCGCATGAGCGCCAACCGCTGCGGATCATTGAAAAGCTGCGTGAACTGAAACGGCAGCGTCTCCAAATGCTGATTCTTGATGGCGACGCCGTTCTCCAGCAGGAAATCACAGTTTTGCGCCTCCAGGCCCGGAAAAGGCTGGATGATCACCATCGCGAGGCCGCAAGCCAACGCCTCCGCCGAGGACATGCCACCGGACTTGGAAACGAGCACGTCCGCCGCCCGCATCAACTCGTCGATACGATCCGTCAAACCGAAAATCTTGGCGCGATGTTGCGGGGGCAGGGTGATTTGTTCCAACCGCTGTTTCAACTCCTGATTGCGCCCGGCGACGACGGCGATCTCCAGCGGCGTCTTCACCGCCAATAATGCGGCGAAAGTTTTCTCCACCGGCCCCATGCCCAAACCGCCGGTCATTTGCAGCACAACGGGGCGGTCGCCGTGCAGGCCGTGCGCGCGCAAACATTGGCCGCGATCTTTCGTTTCGCTAAATTCAGGTTGTATCGGCGTGCCCGTCACGCTGATTTGCTTTTTTTTCGCGCCCATCGCTTTGAGATGAGCCGCGCCTTCTTCGGTGTAGACAAAGTAATGTTCGTAATACTTGGCGTAATTCGCCCGGTGCGTATAAAAATCCGTGGTCACCCAAAACTGCGGGGCGCGCAATTTTCCTTGCCGCTTTAATTCCGCAACCATTTCACCGGTAGCGCCAAAATTGACGATCAAATCCCAGGGTTCGGATTGCAAAAACGGCAGAAACGAACGCAGCATCCAATAGTTTCCGAAACGGCCGCGCAGGTTTCGCTGCCAAAAACGGAAACGATCCGTCGGCGAGTATTGCCGCTCGCTGCTCGGCTTGTCCGCCAGGTCATACAAGCGCGCCAGGCGATACGGTTCTTGCTCCTGCATTTTAATGCCGTTCTTCACCGCGCGCCGCTGCAGCCAAGCGGCGTCGAGCTGTAAAATATCGATGTCGTGAACGATGGCGTTCGGATCAAGCCGGCGCAGGGCGAGCGCCACCGCTTGGGCCCCGCGGCGCGGTCCGGTGCCGGTCGTTTTGCACAACAGCAGAATACGCGGCGCCACGCTCACGCCGTTTGCCGAATACTCGCGGACAGCGGCGCCATTTTCATTCTTTGCGTCGATTGGGGTTGTTTCAATCATAAGTAAACAGCACGCCCAGCGTTGAATCTTTTTCATACAACAGTTTTTCATACGCGGCGAGCGCTTGCTGGAAATTAAAATAATGCGTGATCAACTTCGAAACGGTCAGCTTGCCTTCACTGACCAACTCGATCATTTGCTTTCTGGCAAAAAGCTGCTGCTCTCTGGGGTCGAGCGGCTGAAAAGCCGGAATAATTTCAATTTCTTTTCGCTCGACATCCCACATCGGCAGCGTGACGCTCTCGGCAATCGTTCCCAATTGAATCACTTTGCCTTTCACCGCACAGACGGAAATCGCGTCAATCAAGCTCCCTGCCACACCGGCAGTATTGATGACAACGGGAAATCCTTTTCCAACCGTAACGTCATTGACAAACGTTGTCAGGTTTTGTCGCGCCGAGTTTACTGCTACCACACCTGGGCCTTTGGCCTTGGCCAACCGAAAATCATGAAGTCCGGCGAGAACAATTTCCGAACAACCGCCATGAATGGCCAATTGCGCCACCAGCAGACCGACGAGTCCATCACCGATGACCATAACCGGTGTGCCGGGTTGCAAGCGGGCTTTGCGGATGCCGTACCACGCCACGGCGCAATGGGTGATGAATGCCGCGTCGTCGTCGCTAATGTTGTTTGGCAAAATGCACGGCACCCAACGCGAAGTTTCCGGCGCTTCGATCAAAAAAAAATCGGCGTGCGGCGCCTGGCTGTAAATGCGTTGCCGCGGCTGAAAATCCTTAATCTCCGATCCAGCGGCTTCGACGACGGCGACGTTGCTGTAACCCAGCAAACCGGGCAAGTTGGTCCAATAAAATTCGCCGCGAATTTTCCCCAACTCGGTGCCGGTGCTAATCAAGCTTCTCACGGTTCGGCATAAGATCTCATTAGGCCCGGGCGGCGGCAGAGGCCGGCATTCGATTTCGACTTTGCGTTCCCGGCTCAAGACAACGGCTTGTTGTTGTTTCATGAAAACCTCAATAGCTTTCGCGGGAACTTTGTGCGTCTAACTCGGCCATGGCATGTTGCCGCTTTATTTTTTTCATACGTTTTTTAATTTCTTTCAGACGCGAGGCCGCGGCCTCGTCATCGCCTAAAACCTTCGCCGCGGCTTCGATGCCGAGGGCATGGCGGGCAAAAGCGCCGATATTCTGCAAAGGCCCGTGTATTTGTTCAAGCCCTGCCTGCGTTTTGCGGGCTTCTTCTTTATTATAAGCGTAATAATCGGCATACTTTTCCTTCAGCCAGGTTTGGCTGTCGCCGATATGAAAAGTCAAATGCAGCTTGCGAAACACAAAAAAGTTTTGCGCGTGGCAAACGAGGTTTGCAATCAAAATGTGATCGATCCAGGGAATGCCGAGACAGACGGCGCCCAACTTGTATTGTGGATAAGCCTCGCGCTTGAAAACGAAACAATCAAAGCCCGGGTGTTTCTCGCCGGCTTCGGCATACATCAACGGAATTTCCGCCGGGCGGCGATAATGCGCCGGAATCGTGCGGCGATTGATGACAAAAGCATCATGGCCTTTGTCGATCAGCGCATTCACCGCCACGTAAAAATTCGGCAGCAGCGCGATGTCGACGTTGGTGTAGACGAGATATTCGGCGTCGGTCGCGGCGTAGAGACGATCCAAAATATCTGCCAGAAGGGGAAGCTTGCGCGGTTTTTGAAAGCTGCCGAGATCGAGAACCGAACGCGCCAAATCTGGCGTCAATTGAAAACCTGCAGGAACCAACGCGCGATCTTCGGGATATTGGGCCGTGAGCAAATCAACTTCGATTTTGCTTTCGGCAAATTTTTTGGCAATCTTCATCGTCTCGAAGGTGATGGGCTGGGCCACGAAAAGATCCGAGGCTTCACCGACAACAACGGGATTGATGATATGCGCGATTTTTCGCATGATGCTATTCCAACTTGTAGAACAAGAAGCCTATTTAATATGAACTATTCTTTTCCATTTTGGCTCGTCGTGGTGGTCAACGCATAGCCATGGGCCGCGAGCCAATCGCCGCCCAAACTTTCAATTTTTGCAGCTTGTTCTTCCGACAAAACGCCTTTCCAGCCGCCGACTTCTCCGGCGTGAATGTGGTTGGTGTGCAAGTTGGTATCCGGATCGAAATAAGCTTTGGCATATCCGTGTTTCAAGCGGCCTTCCCGGATGGATTCTTCAATGCGTTCCTTTTGGCGCTCGATGGCGTGTTCGTCGGCGATCTGCCGGCATTTCTCGGCATCCGCGGCAATGCCCAAATGCGCGGCAATACGCGCCACTTCGCCGGGCAAATCCGCCATCATGGTTTCGTATTTCGAAGTCAACACCCGCGGCAACGACGTCCATTGTTGGTATTGCCGCAAACACTGTTCGAGAAATTTCGCCGCCCACAATTGCTCGAAGGTCACCTCGTTTTTGCGCATGGTCGAGACATACACGTCACGGAGATCGCGATAGCTGTAAACGCCCATGGCATTTTGCCGGTGGAATTCTTTCTCCATCTTCTCCGTGCAGTTATGGTTCTTAAAAATTTTCCATTCTGCCGCCGCCGCATATTGCCGGCGCAGCCGGTTGAAACGATCCGGCTTCGTCCATTCCACTCTTTTCCCCAGCCCGGCGTCTTCCACCAGCCGCGCGGTAATCTGAAATTGCAAAGTCGAGCCTGATCGCTGCATCCCACAACAAAAAATCCACATGGTGCTGTTCCTTAAATTTAAACTTGCAATTCAAAAATCAATCGATATATCCCAACTTCCGCAAAGTTTCTCCGGCATCTTGCAAAAATACTTCCAAAACTTCCGGCGGCATTTCATCTTTATAGCTGCCCACTTCTCCCCGGCGCATAAAGCGTTTCTCCTTTGGCCAGTTCGGCCAATCCTCCCGCTGCCAATCGGGCTTTTCCAAACCATGATGCTTTTCCTTTTCACGCATTTTGCGAAAGGAGGCTTTTTCCGCGACTTGCGTCAAACAGGCGAGATCGCGCTCAACCTTCACAAACTCGCAGAAACGCTGCAACTCTTCCACGGTATTCTGCAGCAAGTCTTCATACTTGATGACGAGCAATTGCGCCTGATAAGGATTAGCCAGCCACGACTCGACGTGCTCGTGCCATTTCTTGAATGGATAAATGCCTTGCTGGCCTTGCACGACTTTCAAAAAGTCGGTTTTTTTTCCTTCTTGTTTGCGCGTCACCTTCAGATAATGATAATATGAAACCATGACGTCACGGCCATCACGCAGCATGTAAACGACCCGTCGGTATTTGGGCTTGGGAAGATCATGCGTCTTGAAAAACATCGGCGTGCTGTAACGCTTGAAATACGGCCAGTTGTGCTCCGGCACCAGATCCCAAACGACGGAATAGGGCGCGTAATCGAGATCGATGCCATAGATAACGCCGGCGACGAGATTCTGAAACCAGGTGTGGCCGGATTTCGGATGGCCGATGATGAAGACGTCATCTTCGACGACTTCATTGCGGCGAACCAAACCGGTGGCGGAACGGATTCTTGCATCAAGCTCGTTGTCGATCTTCATTATGTTTATTCTGCATTATTTTCTAAAAATTCAACAATCTAATTCGCGACGGCAAAATGTTTTTTCAGCTTGCCGTCGCGCCTGGCAATGACGTGTTGATACAATTCAAGATAACATTGTGCCTGCAATTCAAGCGTATATTCGCATTCAATCAGCTCGCGGCTTTGCCGACTTAATTTTTACCGCAGCGCGTCGTCATCGAGCAGCAATCGCAAACCGTGAGTGAAATCATCGACGTCTTTGGTTCGCGCCAAATATCCGGTTTGCATGTGCCGCACCACTTCGGGGACGGCGGTGCAATCAAAAGCGACCACCGGCATGGCGCTGGCCATCGCTTCATTCTCTTTTTCGTTGCTGCGTCTCAAATAACCGGATAAAGCGCAAAAGGGCTGAGGACGCCAAACGGGCCGTGGGCCTGCTCCATCGTGGCGATCACTTTTTCGGCTTCACGAATATTGTACGCGCGATAATCCGACATTTCCTGACCCTGCCAAACGTTGTCGTTACCCGGGCCGAGATGAAACGTCAAATGCATTTTTTTAAATTCATTAAACTTTTTTGCGTGGCCGATCAAATTCCAGAGCAAAACCCTGCCTACCAACGGTATGCCGATGCAAACCGCGCCCAAGTGATATTTCGGATAAACCTCGCGTCGAAAAACGAAGCAATCATGGCCTTCGTGTTTATTGCCCACCTCCGCATACATTAACGGGATTTCTGCCAGACGGCTATATTCCGCCGAAATCGTCCGGCGATTGATCACAAACGCATCCAGATTGGCGTCGATGAGGGCGTTGATCGTTATATAAAAATGCGGCAACACACTGATGTCGACG
Organism: uncultured Cytophagia bacterium; assembly: GCA_964477305.1. Taxonomy (GTDB): domain Bacteria; phylum Zhuqueibacterota; class Zhuqueibacteria; order Zhuqueibacterales; family Zhuqueibacteraceae; genus Zhuqueibacter. The sequence continues at coordinate 10,650 of CAYZFF010000060.1, read as the reverse complement.
TTCGTGAAAATGAAGTATTCCGCGTCTGAAGCTTCGTAAAGGCGATCTAAAATATCCGCCAATAACGGCAGTTTGCGCTTTTTTTGAAAGCGGCCCAAATCCAGAACGGAGCGCTCAAGATCGGCGGTCGCCTGGAATCCGTCGGGAACCAACGGCCGATCTTCAGGATACTGCGCCGTGAACAAATCTACTGCAA
>CAYZFF010000060.1:8717-10354 GCA_964477305.1 uncultured Cytophagia bacterium | reverse complement strand
AATTTATTTCGTCGCTTGACATCGTCAGCTCAAGAACCGTGCAAATTCGCTGAAAATAACCAAACCGGTCATTTAAAAACTCCTCGTAACACAGTTGATGCACTTCGATTCCCCTTTGCCGCATCGCCCGTTTCAAATTCCGCTTATGCGCGTGGCTTTTCTTGCACTGTGAGATTATTTTCTTAAGTTCGTCACAATCGACGTAAATCTTTCCAATTTGATCTTTCCGAATCTCGCCTTTCGCCAATTTGAACTGCAAATGGCCCTTCTCACCCATGCCGTCGCCGTGATATTTTGAAAGCGCCCAGCGCAAAACATCCTGACGAATCACCATGAATACCACCACGCCGTTTCTTTTTGCCAGATCGAACAGCGCTTGCATATAGGGCCGGGGTTTAAATCTTATTTTGAACCCCACCGCGTTGTCTTTGTTGAAAGCTTCCAGGGCGGCCTTTGCCGTTTGCGTGTAAATCTGATTCAGGCGTTCGAGCTCCAACGGCGCTTTATTAAAAATAAGCTCGAGACATTGCACAAAATTTTCTAAAGGCATCGCTCCGCTATTATGAAGATCAAACGGTTCCCAACCGGTATTTCCGGTCTGATGCACAATTGAAATTTGGCCAAAATTGTTCAACAACCGCACCAATGCGCTCGTACCTTCTTTTTCTTCAAAGAAAATAATAAAGTTTTTCATGCGGTTTCCAGTTTTCTATCTCCAATCTTTACGCCGGTATCTCCGCGCTTAGCTCGGTTTCGGTATGCCATTGCTTGATTTTTTTCATGCGTTTTTTCATCGACTGCAAGGCCGCCTCGGCGCTTTCTTCGCTAAATAAAAGCTGCTTCGGCCGCTCGATGTTCACGCCATTTTGAGCAAAAGCCTTGACTTGTTCCAGCGGGCCGTAGATTTGTTCAAGCGCGGCATGCGCCTTTCTCGCCTCGTCGCGATTATAGACATAATAGTCGGCATATCTTTCCTTCAGCCAGACCTGGCTGTCGCCGAGATGAAAAGTCAAATGCAGTTTTCGGAACACAAAAAAGTTTTGCGCCTGGCAGATCAAATTGCACAGCAAAACATGATTGACCCAGGGAATGCCGAGGCAAACCGCGCTCAACTTATATTGCGGATAGGCTTCCCGCTTGAACACAAAACAATCAAAGCCGAGATGCTTCGTGCCGGCTTCAGCATACATCCAGGGAATTTCCGCCGGGCTTTGATAAAGCGCGTCGATGGTGCGGCGGTTGACGGCAAAGGCGTCGTAGCCTTTTTCAATGAACGCATTCACCGACACATAAAAACTCGGCATCAACGCAATATCGACGTTGGTGTAAATGAGATACTCCGCGTCGGTGGCTGCGTATAAACGGTCCAAAATATCCGCCAGCAAAGGCAGTTTCCGCTTTTTTTGAAAGTTGCCGAAATCGAGAACGGAGCGATCTAAATCCGGCGTCAGACAAAAACCATCGGGAATGATGGCGCGGTCTTCGGGATATTGGGCGGTGAACAAAGCCACTTCCACCTGGCCGCGAGAAAATTTTTGCGCAACCTTCATCGTCTCAAACGTAATCGGCTGCGCAATGAAAAGATCCGAGGCCTTGTCAACGATGAACGGGTTGATAATATGGGCAAACTTTCGCAT
>CAYZFF010000060.1:0-8617 GCA_964477305.1 uncultured Cytophagia bacterium | reverse complement strand
AAAACATCTTCAGCAACGGTTTCGGAAAGATGAGCCAAACCGGTAAGCGCAGAGATTTGCGATCTGATCTTCTCATTTAAATTCGTCACGATCATTAACCTTTCTGGCCAACTTTGCAGCCGGCATGCCTCGCCGCGCCACGCGCTTGTTCGCTCCGCTCATTAGGCAGCATATTCTTTCACGGCTCCATTATCTACTTCATTCAATTCGAGCGGATATTGCGTGAATGGACTGAATTCATTCAGCGTCCCGTATTCTTTTTCGATATCGTTACGAACCTTCGCCGCTTCGTTTTGGTTATGCATCAAATAGTCAAAATATTCTTTTTGCTCCCAACCATTACTCTTGCCGATATGAAACGTCAAATGAAAATTTTTAAATTCCTTGAATTGTTTGGCGTGATAGATCAAGTTCCAAATAAAAACCCGATCCATCATAGGCGCGCCGACACAGGTCGCGCCGACCCTATATTTAGCGCAGCTTTCCCGCCGGAATACAAAACAATCATGCCCTTCCTGTTTCTCGCCGACTTCTGCATACATCAACGCCATTTCCGCCGGGCTTTGATAATCGGCGGGAATGCTGCGGCTATTGATGACGAAAGCGTCGTAGCCGCCGTCAATGAATGCATTGATAGCCACATAAAATTGCGGCAGCAGCGCAATATCCGCGTTGGTATAAATAAAATACTCCGCGTCCGAAGCTGCGTAGAGACGATCCAGAATATCCGCCAACAAGGGCAGTTTTTGCCTTTTCTGAAAATGCCCGAGATCAAGAACCGAGCGCGTCAAATCAGGAGCCATTTGAAAATCTGCCGGAACCAAACCCCGATCTTCAGGATATTGCGCCGAGAACAATTCAACTTCGACTTGATCGCGGGCAAACTCTCTGGCAATTCTCATGGCCTCGAAGACGATGGGCTGGGCGACAAACAGATCCGATGACGGCCCAACGCTCACCGGATTAACAATATGCGCAATTTTTCTGATCATAAAAAATATCCAGACGACTCAATGGCTTTGATGATTTATGAATAACCCAGTTTGCGCAACGTATCACCAGCGTCGCGCAAGAACACTTTAAGAATTTCTGGCGGCATTTCATCTTTATAGCTGCCAATTTGACCGCGGCGAACAAAAGCTTTTTCTTTCGGCCAAGCCCGCAAGCCCATGCCTTTTTCGGCTTCTTTTTGGCGCATATTTTCGAAAGAGGCTTTATCGGCAATCCGTTGCAAGAAGGCGTCTTCTCGATCCGCGCCGGTAAAAGCGCAAAAGCGCCGCAGTTCGTTGACCGGATTATTTTTTAAATCCTCATACTTAATGATGAGCATTTGCGCCGCATACGGATTGGATAACCAGGCTTCAACATGCCGGTGCCATTTACAGGCAGCCGGAAGTCCTTTTTTGCCTTTCACCAATTTCAGAAAATCGGTTTCCTTTCCCCCTTCCATCGTTTTGAAATGATGAAAATAAGAAACCATCACGTCACGCCCATCACGAATCAAATAAACGACGCGCTTGAATTGCGGCTGCGGCAGATCATGCGATTTGAAATACATCGGCGAGCTGTAGCGTTTGTAATAGGGCCGCTTCGGCCCGTAATTCGGCACGAGATCCCAAACCAGTTTATAAGGCACCAGTTCCGGGTCGACACCATAAATCACGCCGGCAACGAGATTGCGAAACCACGTCGATCCCGATTTCATGTAGCCATCGATGATCACGTCGTTGTCAAGAATTTCGTTATTCGGCCTCAGGCCGGTCAGTGCCTGCACTTTGGCGTTAAACTCAGCATCGAGTTTTTGTTCAATCGCGCCGTCGCTCACGTTCTCTCCTATTCTCTCGCATCAGCGGCATTTTTGTTGGCCACGTACCAATGTATGGTTTTTTCCAATCCTTCCCGCAAAGAAGTCGGTGGTTGCCATTGCAATGCCGTTTTCATTTTGCGCACATCAAGAATTTTTTTCATTTGCCCATCGGGTTTTTCCGTGTTCCACGTCAGAGTTCCGGCAAAGCCCGAAACGTCTTGAATGGTTTCGGCCAATTCGCGAATGCTGGTGCCGATACCGGTGCCGATATTTACCGGCTCAACGTCGTCATAGATTTCAGCGGCGCGCACAATCGCTTCGGCGGCATCATTGACAAAAAGAAATTCCCGAATCGGCTTGCCGGTTCCCCACACTTCGACGGTGGCGTCACGGCGTTGTTGGGCCTCGACAAATTTTCGAATCAACGCCGCCGCGACGTGCGAGCGGTCGGGGTTGTAGGTATCGCCGGGGCCGTAAAGATTGGTCAAAATCAAATGAATGCCGTTGAAGCCATATTGCTTTTGGTAAGCCCAACATTGAATCTGCATCATTTTCTTGACGGTGCCATAATTCCGCACGGTTTCATGCGCCGGCCCGTTCCACAAATCATCTTCTTTCAACTCGCCGGTGAGATAACCCGGATACGAGCAGGCCGTGCCGACGCCGACGAATTTTTGTACGCCGCTCAACCGGCAGGCTTCGATGACGTTGGCGCCCATCATCAAATTCTCGTAATAAATCTTTGCCGGATACATTTGATTGATCCAAATCCCGCCATAAAACGCCGCCGAATGAATCACCATTTCAGGGCGATGCTCGGCAAAACAGCGCAAGCTCTCTTGCAGTTGAATCAAATCATAATCGCGGCGGCGCGGCACAAAAACTTCGGCGCCCTTTTCCCGCAAAATTTCGACGACCGGCGTTCCGAGGAAGCCGGAACCGCCGGTGACGATGACTTTTTTATTTTTCCAGAAGGCCATTTTCTATTCGTTCTTATCTGCCGGTTTTAACAGAATGCTGAAAAACTCAGTTTTACTGCCATGCTTGCGAAGGCCGGCATCCAAAACTCAAGTAAATTATGGATTCCTGCTTTTACGGGCATGACAATTTGTAATAATTTTAGGCTTTTCAGCAACCTGATTAAGACACAAAACACTCTTGCAAATGACTTGCTACCGTTTTAATGATGTTGCAACGTCAATGCGAGCGCAGCGAAACAATCCTAAAAACGACGAATTGTTTCGTCGCAATGACATTGCAAAAATTACGGACAGCGGTCGGCCCGGTCAAGCCTTAATTACCGCGGCCGTAAAGAATATTATCCACCAGTTCGCCGCCGCTGCCGCCGGTTTGGCGGAAGTGCATACGGGAAACCGTAATGCCTGAAATTCTCACGCCCAGAAAGTTCGGGACCGTCGTGCCGGTCAGGACGCCGCTGAGGGTGCCGATGTAGACATCACGAGGCGCAAAAAAATCGATATCCAGGACAGCCGGTCCAAACGGATCATACAATTCCATTCCAACCAGATCAATGCCGGGATAAAATTTTATGTTCATATCGTCGCTGAAAAAATTGGGGCCGACGACGGTGCTGGGCAAACCCAAAACGCCGCGGGTGAGCACAACATTAACCCCGCTTCCGAGCGCTTCGACCGAAATTCCATCCGGAATGGCGCCCGGCGCATAACTATGGTTATAGGTGTTGCTGTTGATCGCCCCGCTAAATCCGATCGAGAACGGCGGCAGCAGGGAATTGTTAAAATTCACCAGTTGCACCGTGGAATTCTGCGCCGCGAAAGCCGCCTTTTCGGTGTAGACCGTGAAATTCGCCGGAGCCGTAATCTGCTGTTGTGAAATCACCTCGTTGGACACTTCCGGCGCCGCGACACCTTGATATTCGCTGTACGACTGCGCGCCGGCTTTCTTGAGTCCGGAGGCAACGGGAGAAGTCGACTCCATTGACTTGTCCTGGCCGCAGGAAATCAACCCGAACATCATTGCCAGAATTCCTGCGAAAATGAAAATGCGTTTCATCGTGACTCTCCTTGTCTTTGAATTGGTTGAAAAGCAGGCCAGACAGGCCTTCTGTCTTGGCCGCTGCATTTATTATATCGTTCAGGAGCATTTAATTAGAGTCATGGCGAGCAAAGCGAAGCAATCGGCCGCAACCACCCAAAAGATACACCCATCAGATTGCCTCGTCGCTGCGCTCCTCGCTATGGCTGCAACTTGATCCAAAACGTATAATTCAATCCACATTTGAAAACGGCCGGATCAACGAAATCGTCCGATAGGCTTTGATCAACTCTTCGAGGCCTTTATCGACGGAGATCGTGGTCTCAAATCCTTTCGATCTGATTTTTTCATATGAAACTTCATAGTTTCGCTGGTCGGGATCGCTGCCGACGTCGGCGAAATACAGATGATAATTGACTTTTTCTTTGATCTTGAGGCAAATGTCTTCTTTGGTATAATTGGCTTTTTCGGAGCCGACGTTAAAAATTTCGTTCTTCACTCGGTCAAAATTGTCCACGGCGAAGAGAAAGCTGCGCGCCATGTCGCGCACGTGGATGAACGTCCGCTTGAAATGTTTTTCATAAACCACTAACATGCCATTTTTCAAAGCTTGAAACGCAAAATCATTGATCATCAAATCCAGCCGCAGCCGCGGTGAAAGGCCGAAGGCCGTGGCGAAGCGGTACGCCACTGTATTGCCGGAGTTGAGCAGATGCTGCTCAGCATTGGTTTTAGTTACGCCATAAACTGAAAGCGGATTGAGCGGCGTTTGTTCAGTGCAAACGCCGTTTTCCACTGCGCCATAATTGCTGCCGGTGGAGGCAAAAATAATTCCCTGCGAACGGCTGCGATGTTTGTCGAGATTGAGCGTGCCGGCAAAGTTTACTTCTTCGGCAAGCCGCTGATCGCGATGGCAGGCCGGGGCGCCGACAATCGCCGCGAGATGCACAACGACATCGACGTCTTGCAGGGCTTTTTGCACGGCTTTTTCATCGCGAATATCGCCTTTAATAAAATCAAAATTATCGTAGACAAAATACGGCAGCAGGCTCATCGAGTTGTACATCAAATTGTCGAGCACTTTTACGTGATAACCTTTGTGCAGCAATTCGGGTATCAAAACGGAGCCGACATAACCCGCGCCGCCCGTCACTAACACTTTAGTCATTTTGCTCCTTTCTCGGTTATGATCGTTTGTTGGTCAATAGCCGACATCATTATACTCAGACCAAAACTTCTTCAGCCGTGGCGGACGAGGCTGCAACCGCATCATCAGCCAGCCGCTCGGCAAAACCCCAATGCTGCGTGATCGCTTCAATCACCGCGATGTCAATGCTGGACAAATAATTCTTCCAGCCGGCGACGCGTTCTTTGACGGAGACGCCTTGCTGCTTTTTGGAAGTGGTGGTGCTGTCTTTTTCAGCAACACGAAAATTTTTTTGCCACGGACGCAGATTCAGCTTGTCAAGAATTGCCGTGAAGACTTTTTCACGCTGCTGCGCCAATGTTTCGTAACTGATGCAGACAAACCGATTTTGCTCATCGGCATAACTATCCTGAAGAAATTTTTCCGTCAGCGCCCAATACGCGGCCACGCGCGTGACGGTATTGTAGCGATCGTATTCCAAAATTTCGCCGCGCCAACGGCCAAAATATTCCGCCCGGCCATCCGGCGCCTCGAGCAATTGTTCCCGCAAGCTTAAGTGATCGAACAGGCCATGCCAGCGCGTTTTTTTAATGCTGGCAACGACGGCGCGCGGATCGCGATAGACATGCAGCACCGGCATCACAAAAGTATTTTGCGCGGCGCGCAGACAAAGCTGGGCGTTGACGAATTTCACCACGAGGCGAGGACGAAAACTTTCCGCCAATCCTTGCCGGAATCTTCTGGCCCACGATCCTCGCAGTTCGGCCCGCAGCGATCGGCGAAACAGTTTCGCCAACGGATGCCCGCTTGACAAAATGCTGCCGCTGCAATAAGGCATGTACAGGCGCAAAAACTCAAGAGTTTTTCCGGCGACTTGATCGTGCTCGTGCAGCGTTTGGGTGTCGGGCAATAAAGGATCAATCGGCTCGAAAAGTGTCTTGGCGTAAAGAATTTCACGCAGCGACTCTTCAAGCCAGGTCGTGCCGCTGCGCCAAAAGCCGGAAATCACCAACGTATCCGACGGATCGAAACGAAACGCCAGGGCGCGATCGACCAAATAGGCGAGATCGCCTTTGCGGTTTTTTTGCACACGCGCCTTAAGTTGTTCTCGACTTAACGTTTTTCCGACGGCGATTGGCATTCCGTACTCCAATAATTATCACTGACTTCATGCATTTATTGCATTGGCATTTAAGGGCGCGGCATGAATATGATTTTTTCGGTCAATGACGCGCTGATACAATTCAACATAGCGTTGCGCTTGCAGCTTGAGAGTATATTCGCGTTCGACCAGCTCGCGGCTTTGCCGGCCCAATTTTTCCCGCAGCGCGTCGTCGTCCAACAGCAAACGCATACCGTGCGTGAGGTCGTCAACGTCTTCGACGCGCGCCAAATATCCGGTTTCTAAATGCCGCACAACTTCCGGAATGGCGGTGCAATCAAAGGCAATGACGGGTGTGCCGCAGGCCATGGCTTCCATATACACCAGCCCGAACGACTCCGCCAGCGACGGCCCGGCGTATAAATCCGCGGCGTTATAACACAAGGCCATCGTCGATTCATCTTTAATCAACCCCAGACTTTGGACGGTAAATTTGTATTTGGCGTCGAGCACAACTTTCTCCGTGCCAACGATGACGAGCCGCAAATCCTTCCGGCCCTCGGCAACCAAACGTTGCAGCGCCTCGAAAAGAAAAACGCCGCCTTTCCTTTTATGATGCAACTCAAAAGCCGCAAACAGAACGACCTTAGCATCAGTCGGTATGCCGAGCATCTGGCGCGCGGCGGACTTCGCCATCGGCTTAAACAACTTGATGTCCAGTCCATGCGGAATGCAGTGAACTTCAAACCGGTTGAGCAGCGGGCTTTGCCGCGCGATTTCTGCCATCCATTCCGAAGGCGTAATGACGGTGATATCCGAATGCTGATATATCTTTGACTTGATCCGCCAGAGCCAGGCGGTGGTGTCAATGGTGATGGCCGGATAAACCGACAATTCCGGGCATTTTCCGCAGCCGGTTTTCCAACGCTCGCATTCATGCATATAAGGAAAACAGCAATGGCCTGTTATGCTCCAGAGGTCATGCAGCGTCCAGACCAGCGGCGCCTTATGGCTTAGTTTCGGCAAAATCGTATGCGAAAAATAGCCGCTGTGAATGTTATGCAAATTGACCACCTCCGCCTGCCGCGTAAAAGGGTGCCGGAGAAATTGATTTTTCCACGGTTGCCACAGATATTGCAGCCCAGTGTGCTGTTCCCACTGGTTGACGAACCGATAGAGGCCTTGTTGCCAGCGGGTGTTGCGAACCGGCAGCACTTCGATATGCGGCTGGCTCTTTTTTTTGTAGCCAACCAGCATCTGCGAGGAGTGGCCTAATTTTATCTGCGCTTTGTGCAAGCGGAGAGCGGCACGCGCCGCGCCGCGCGCAACATCGGCCAAATTAATATGAAGAATGTTCATGCCATTTTTGCATGCACCAGCGCGGCAATACTGTCGATGGTGTTGAGATGCTCGACGTCCGCCTCGTGCGCTTCGATCTGAATTTTAAATTTTTCTTCGAGGAATGTCACCAGTTTCAGCGTCGCCAGCGAGTCGAGAATGCCGCCGCTGATCAAGGGCGTCGCTGCAGTCAATGCTTCCGGTTTTTCGCCGGGAAGAAATTCTTTCAAAATGTAGTCTTTCACCGTGGTTTTGGTGGCTTCCATGATCATACTCTCCATATTGTTCGTTAAGGTAATTGTTTAAAATGACAGTAAAACTGTTTCTATTCTGATTTGAATGCCGGCAACGTCGCGGCCGGAAATTCCGAAAAAATTTTTCCATTGCGCTGACGCAGCTCTTCAAAAAGACGGTCGGCGATCAGCCGATGGCCGATGGAGTTTGGATGCTTGTCCCACGCCGACACTTGCAAACTGAAGCCATCATGGCTATCATAAACATTCGTCAAGTCCAAGACCATAAAACCAGCCTTTTCCGCGAGACGAAGCAAACCTGCGGTTTTGGCCGGGTAGTCTTTTCCCGGTTCCGAAGGCAGGCAAATCCACACCGGGAGCACACCTTGTTGCCGGCAATCTTCCACAATCCGGCAGTAAGTCCAGAACAAAATTTCGTCCATGTAAAGCTCGAGGCGCTCAACCGCCTTGTTCATTTTCATCCCTTCCGTAACTCCGGCCTTGCGGATGATTTCTTTCAAGCCGGCATACGGAATCATTTCGTGAGGAATGCGCAGCAAGTAACTTAAAGCGCGAGCCTCGTCGCGCACATGAGCGACGCAGAAGACCGCGTTGGGCTTGAACGCCAACACCTTTTTTTCCAAAGTCATCATACTCTGAAAAATATTATACCCGCCGACGGCAAAATTGAGCACCTCGTATTGCGCATAGTTTTTCCCGGCCGGCTCGCGATTCAAACGTTTCTCCAAAAGATATTCAAACGTTTCCTCGTGTACGACGCCCGAACCCTGGGTGATGGAGCCGCCAATCAACGCGATGCGATACGTGCCGGGCGCCGGCAATTGCTCGTAATCATCGTCGCGCATGCCCCAGCGATTGGTGCGAAATCCGGCATATTTCAAATCGATTTCGATATTGGGGACCAACTCATATTTCATGAAGTCGCCGGTCATGCGCACCGCCGCGGTTTCTTC
>CAYZFF010000059.1:5256-16268 GCA_964477305.1 uncultured Cytophagia bacterium | reverse complement strand
CCATTGTTGAAACTCACGGTTTTCGTCCAACTGCCGATGGGATTGGCGCTTTCGTGAAACTCGAGACGTTCCTGCACCTGCGCTGTGTCCTGTCCGGAAGCATACAGGCGCTTGCCCTCGATGACGCCGCCTTTCGGCTCGCTGCCCGGCTGATATTTATCGGGCGTGAGCCGGCCTTCTTCATAGCGCAGGCGATAACCGCCACGATACTCCTTCGCATTTTCTAACAACTCAACAACATCATCCTTGTCGTTGGCAATCGTGAAATTCGTATTGACGACAATCCGTGTTGAGTCGCGATCAATCGGACTGCGGCTCGGATGATTCGTCGCGACGGTGTACACATTGGCTTTGCCGTTCGCGGTGTTGTATACGATCCACAAATGATATTTGATGCCGGTTTTATCGTCCGTCCAACGTTTATCGAGCAGCGTCGAGTCGCCGTTCGTTTTTTGCAGATGCTGCGCGAGCAGCGGTGTTTGCTGATAAAAAGGCCGCAGCGCTTGTTGCATCGTGGCATGACTTTGTTGGAGACTTCCAACCGCCGGCAGGTTAATTTTACCGAGCGCTTCGGGACCTTCCATCGCCTGCTCAATCTGCGCGAACGTTTGCACATTTCGATAAACCGTGACGGCGCTATTGGCCGCGATTTGTGCATTCGAGTTGGTTGAAGTTGATGAAGTTGGGCTCGTTGGATTTTTGTCGCAGCTTACCAGCGCAAACGCGCCAATCAATACCAACACCAGCCAGTTGATTTTCGTATTGAATTTCATGATGATGCCCTCCTGGGCGTGGTTAAAAGGTTGAACTTTGAATTGTCGAATTTAAATTGACTACACTTTTATGAGTTCAATTGCTATGCCAGTAAATGATAGAGGTTTTGTTACAAGGCGAACCGTTATTTATCTTGAAATTGTGCAACACACCATGGATTTCTCGGCGCAATTTTATTGTGAATAAACGCCACAGTGTGGTTTCTTTGCCCGGCACAAACAACGCTGGTCAAGGTACAAGAAAACGCCCAAGTGGCAGCGCACTTTGTTATCGCACAACAAAACTTCACTTATTTCTCTTGCTTTAAAATTGCACGCCCCGTATTTTGTGATTTATACTTTGGAAATGATTGCGATGTTATCTGGTGAAGCGTTTACTCGATGACCACTTCTCCAAATGGCAAGCTCTGTAGATACAATAGAAATGATCTATGTCGCGGCGCCCCAGCCGTAGAATTAGAAATCGTGCAACCAAACAGAACAGGGGCAAAACTGAAACATCTTTTAACAAAAATCTCAAAGGCCTTTGTACTACAACGTAACATCATGTGGAGATTTTTATGCGGTCCATTATTTTATCATGGTTCATTTCCAAACGAACGATCAAGCCCGCGCTCGTTCTCGCATTATTTATTGTTCAATATGGGTTCGCGCAGAATCTAACACACGGCCCGATTGCAGGCGGGGTGACTTCGAATGCTGTGCGGTTTTATGTTCGCGTGGATAATGCCGCGACGGTCAATATTCGAGTTTCCACCACCAGAGATTTTGCAATGTGGGGCGTTGGCACGCCGCAGGTTGCCGCCGCCGCGAATGATTTTGCCGTTATCGTCCCCGTCACCGGATTGGCGGCGAATACATTATATTATTATCGTGTCGCGATCAACGGCGCGCCGTTAAATGACATTCGGCAATTCCGCACGTTCCCTCCCAAAGGCAGCCGCGAGCCGTTTCTGTTTACGTTCGGTTCCTGCCAACAAAATCGGCCGTGGCGCAACGCGCCGAATGCCGGACTCGCTTTCACGGAGATGGCGAAAGATCAACCGCGATTCTTTTTACAAATCGGCGACTGGGGCTATCCCGACACCACGGATACGGCGAGAGATTCAACGCGATTTTTCAGCTTGGAGATGAGCCGCGTGCAGGCGAGTTACCGGGCCAAATTCGATTCGCTTTATAAAGCTCAGCAGATTTTTCGCCTGGCGCCGGTGGATTACGTTTATGATGATCACGATTATTTAAACAACAACGCCTCAGCTTATACGGCCAATGATGCAATACGGGCTCGTGAGATTCCGGCGTCGCCGCAAGCGCGTTTGAACAGCATTCAAGGCTATCAACAGCTCTTTCCCGGTTATCCGCTGGCCAATCCGAACGGCGGCATTTGGCACAAGTTTACGCATGGCAATGCCGATTTTTTTATGCTCGATACTCGCTCGCAGCGCAGCCCGAATATGAATGCCCTGCGGCGCAATGCGCGCGGCAAATTTGAATTTATGCCCAACAATCAGCGCCATTCGATGTTGGCCGGCGACTCGACGCTGATTGGCGAGAACCAGCGCGATTGGTTGTTGCGAGAATTGCGCGCTTCCGATGCGGATTGGAAATTCGTCATCACCTCGGTGCCTTTCAATCGCGGCTTCCGTCAGGCGCTCGATTTGACGCTGGCCTTGCAAGACACCACGGTTTTCGTTCCAGGTTTTGGCCAGGTGACCGGTTTGTTTGTGGCCGTCGAGTTGATCGACAAATGGGTGGGATTTGAAAAAGAGCAGGAGTTGCTTGTGCAATTCATTCGGCAAAATAAGATTAAAAATGTGATCGTGCTCAGTGGCGATTTGCACACGGCGGCGATTGACGACGGGACCAACGCCGGATTGCCCGAGATTATGGCGGGCGGACTTGACATCACCAATTCAAGAATCGTTGCCCTACTGGAATTTTTAGGCATTCGGATTTGGAATCGCGGTGGCCAAACGCTGATGAGTTCGAATTTCAACAATGCTTACGGCCGCATCAATGTTTTCGGCGCCGACTCCGTGCGCTTGGAACTGGTCGGTGAATTTGGCGGCATACTGGCGCGCCACATTATTCGCGATGGTTCGTTGCCAGTGCAGGTTGAAAGTCCGAGATCCGAAATCGTTAAAAATTTTACGCTGTCGGCGAATTATCCGAATCCGCTGCGCATTACGGCGGCGGGGGCAACAACGACATTGCACTACGCATTGGCCTCGGAGGCTTTCGTGACGGCGTCGCTTTATGATCTGCTCGGGCGCCGCGTCCGTCTATTGCAAAAGGAAAAGAAGCCAGCCGGAAATTATCTTTTAACCTGGAATGGCAAGAATGATCGTGAGGCGGCGCTTCCCAATGGCATTTATCTGCTGTCGATGAAAATCGTTTTTCCGAACGGACAACAGCAAATTGCGACGCGGAAAATTGCCGTGGTGCGATAAGGCTCGAGGTCAAGCGGAATGATTGCAAATATCAGAAATGAATTCTGGATCACGCTGGGAAGCAGCAAGTAAGGAGCAAGTGGAAAGTGGTACAAGATTTTTTTAAGCCGGCGCCGCATGGCGAACTGCCGGCGAGTAACGAACGTTTATTGGCCGTGCGGCAAACACTCGCCGGCCTTTTATTGGGTTTGTGTGTTTTAATTATTCTTTATGAAACGGCAATTCCCTTTCGGCTGAATTTGACGCGTACCGGCTTGCATTATCGCTGGAATCGCAGCGAATGGATCCCGCTTTTAGACAACGATGGCAGTTGGCTTTCCATGGCGGATGCGCTCGGCAATGTTTTGCTGTTTATCCCGTTTGGATTTTTTCTGCATCACTGGCGGCTGGCGCGTCGTTCGAATGCTTCGAGTGTTAGTGTTGGCGTGCGCGCCTCAGTGCTGGCCGGTTTGCTTTACAGTTGTGTGATTGAAATTTTTCAACTCGGGTTGGATCGGCGGACAACCTCGACCAATGACATTATCACGAATTTTGCGGGAACTTATGTTGGCGTTCGGCTGGCATTAGCGCGGCCGGAATTAATCGGGATGTTTTGGAATCGCGCGCGGCAAATTGCACGGACGCGCCCGGTGTTGGTTGTTTGGCTGGCGCTTATGTTTATGCAAACCGTCATAGCGTTGCCCCCATTTGACTTTACCTTGCAACGGGAAAATTTTCAGCGGCAGTTGTTGCGTTGGCAATATTCCTGGAACACCCTGCCGAACCTACTGTCATTCTCAGAAAACGGGTGGGGGTTTTTAAAAATCTTTCCCCATTATGAATATCTTGTTGTTGCATTATGCGTGGCCGCCGGTTTGGGTATCTTGCTTGGTGCCTCCGGGATTTTTTGTTGTCAGCAATATGACAGTGCTTCGTCGCGGCTATTTTGGGTTGTGCTTTTGGCAACGTTCTTTTTTTATCCTGCCTTGACAGTTCTTCAATTCATGGTGCAATCCGCGCGGCCGGTTGTTCTGTTTCCACTCGTCGGCAACACCGGCGTTGCATTGGGGGCTGTGCTCATGTTTATTTTCCTGCGCCTGACGCCAAAGTTGCGATTGCAGCAGACAAACTAAAATGTCTTCGAAAATAAAAAACGCCATCTCGATTGATGGCGTTTTTGTTTACCACAAAATAAAAAGGCGCGCCGCCGTTTGTCACTCCGATAACCCGGTTCAAACTTACGAGACTGGGGGGGGATCTCGTAGTTTGTATCGAAACAACTCGTACAGCACGCCACTTTTTTTTCACAAGAACATATTCACGGTCAGCTAAATTCACCAACCGTTTACTAATATACAAAAATCCCTTCGGGAAGTCAAGAACTATTTTTTAAGATTTCGTAAAATTTTATTTATACTTCTGTCCACCTCATGGTGTTTCATCTTTTGCCGTTTTCCTCCAGCGCGGCTTGTAGTTTTGTCCACTCGTTTCGCGAGTGAGGCGCATTCCAAAGCTACGTTGGATGGCAGAGTTTTCGCAAATGAGAAGAAAAACTGTTGCTTCTTGTGCACTCGGACGTTATTATATGATCCTATCTGATCAACTATTTTACTGAGGAGAATCTGATGGGGCAAGAAATTACTTCGGCATTAATGTTATCCTGGCTGTGATTCAGGTTTGGCGTATGTCAGAAGTCACTGGCCGCGAGAAACCGCGCTTCAATGCGGCCCGACTCTCTTTGCTGCATCGGATCAACGACTATTTGTTTGTGACGAATTGCCTCGTCATGATGACGCGCAAAAAAGACGCGCGCATGTCCAAATTCGGCACAACCCTTTCGGCTGATGAAATAAAAGCAGCGGTCAAGTTGGTTCGAAATTTTGCGGGAAAAGAATAAAGTTTTCGCCGTGCAAGGCTAAAACATTGCACGGTATTTTGTTGATATCAAAAATTTGCAAAACTAAAGTTTTGCACTCCGGGTTTTATGCAACGTCATCTTATTCTCGGCACCGCCGGCCATATTGATCACGGCAAGACTTCGCTGGTGAAAGCGTTGACCGGCGTGGACACGGATCGTTTGCCGGAAGAAAAAGCGCGCGGCATGACCATCGATCTCGGCTTTGCGCATCTGGGCGAGTCGGCGACGATCATCGATGTGCCGGGCCATGAAAAATTTGTCAAGAACATGGTCGCCGGCGTAAGCACCATTGATCTCGTGCTGTTCGTTATTGCCGCGGATGACGGCATCATGCCGCAAACGCGCGAGCATTTGGAGATTTGCCAGCTTCTGCAAGTGCGGCGCGGCCTGGTGGCGTTAACGAAAAAGGATCTCGTTGAACCGGATTGGCTGGCGTTGGTGCAGGAGGAAATTCGCGCGACGCTTAAAAAAACGTTTTTGGAAAATGCGCTAATTCTGCCGGTGTCCAACCTCACCGGCGAAGGCATTCCGGAGTTGCGGCGCGCACTGACGGAGATAATGGCGAAAATCCCGGCGCGGCAAGATCGTGGCGTGTTTTGGATGCCGGTGGATCGCGCCTTTTCCATGAAAGGTTTTGGCACGGTAGTTACCGGCTCGGTGCTTTCGGGGCAGGTGAATGGCGGTGAAGAGTTGGAAATTCTACCGGCGCAAAAACTGGCGCGCGTGCGCGGCCTGCAACGGCACGGCAAAGAAATTAATCGCGTGCAGATCGGCGACCGCGCGGCGATTAATTTATTGGGCGTTGCCACTGAAGAGGTAGGGCGCGGCGATGTGCTTGCCGCCTCCGGTTATTTTCGTCCGACGCGGCGGGCTAATTGCCGTGTGCAATTGCTCGCTTCCGCGCCCTCGCCGCTGAAAAATCGCGCGCGGGTGCGCGTCCACCTCGGCACGGCAGAAATCTTGGCCCGCGTGATCCCGATTGGCGTGCATGAACTTGCGCCTGGTCAAACTGGTTATGTGCATTTTATTTTTGAAACGGCGGTGGCGACACGCCGGTTGGAACCGTTGGTGATTCGGCGTTATTCGCCGCCGCGCACCATTGGCGGCGGCATTATGTTGGATGCAGAAGCGGCGCCGTATCGCAGGCGCAACATCGCTTTGCTGCCGAAACTACAAGCGCTGGAAAAAGAAGATCCGCAGGAATTGCTTGTAGCGCAATTTCTTGTCGCTGGAAGATATGTCGTCAATATCGACCAACTCGCCTCGGAAACCGGCGGCAGAAAAGAAGATTTACAAAAGCAAATTCAGGCGCTGGTGCAAACCCAACAGGTTTTAGCCGTTGGCAAACGCGGCTTTCTGCATCGCCAACGTCTCGAAGCGCTGTGGCAGCAGTTGGAAAATTTGTTGCGCGACTTTCATCAGAAAAATCCCATTCGCCTCGGCCCGCGTAAAGCGGAGTTAAGCAGCACCATCGCACCGCTCACCGATGCAGCATTGCTTAATTCTCTGATCGAGCATTATAAAAACGCCGGCAAGATCAAAGAAATTGATGCGCATATCGCGCTGGCGGAACACGAGATGCAGTTATCGCCGGCACAAGAACATTTGCGGCAAAAGATCAGTGAAGCGTTGTATGCACAAGCTTTCATGCCTGCCAGCCCCGCAGAGTTAGCGGCAAAATTTTCGGAGACCCCGAAAGAAATCGATGACATTCTCAGCGTCCTGCTGATACAGAAAGAAATTGCCCGGCTGGAAGACGGTATTTTCATGCATCAACGCCGCCTCGATGAAGCGGAAAAAAGAGTGATTGACTATTTGCGTCAAAATCGCGAAATTACCGTAAGCCAATTCAAAGAGTTGGTGGAGAACACCAGCCGCAAATTTGCTGTACCGTTAATGCAATATTTTGACGCGGCAGAAATTACGGAAAGACGAGGAGACGTGCGGGTACTGGGCGCCAATGGAGAAGATAAATAAATCACTCGTACGCTCTTAATCTTGCTCCCACTCTTACTCAACCTTTTCAAACCTCCGTGAGCACGAGAAAGAGTTGGAGTGCGAGTAAGCGTAAAAACGACAAACATGAGTTCGAATTCTACCAAAGAAGAAATCACCCGCCTCACCGAAAAAGTTCGTTGCGCGGGTTGAGCGTCGAAACTCAGCCCAACGGTGTTGTGGCAAGTTTTGGCGAAAGTTAAAAAAATCAATTTCCCCGGTGTGCTGGTTGGTTTGGAAGCCGCCGCGGACGCCGGCATCTTTCAATTGCGCGACGATTTGGCGCTGGTGCAAACGGTGGATTTTTTCACACCCATCGTTGACGATCCGTATGACTTTGGCCGCATTGCAGCGACGAACTCGCTGTCGGATGTTTATGTCATGGGCGGCAAGCCAGTCACTGCGCTAAATATTGCGTGTTATCCTGCTAAAGGCGAGCCGGATATTCTTGCGGCGATTTTGAATGGCGGCGTTGATCAAGCGGCCGCTGCCGGCGTGGCGATCATCGGCGGCCACACGGTGGATGATCCGGAAATTAAATACGGCCTCGCGGTGACTGGTATTGTTCATCCGCAGCAGATTGTGCATAATCACACAGCGCAAATCGGCGATGCGCTGGTGCTCACGAAACCGCTGGGCACCGGCATTCTCAGCACCGCGGTAAAACGCGGCCTGTTGTCGGACGCCAGCATTCGCCAGCTTACCGACAGCATGTTGCAATTGAATCGCGCTGCCAGCGAAACTATGGTGGCGATGGGCGTCCACGCTGCGACGGATGTCACCGGGTTCGGTTTGCTTGGCCATGCGTATGAGATGGCCTCGGCCAGCGGTGTGACTTTTCGTATTGAAGCGAATGCGGTCCCGCTGCTGCCGGAGGTTTTACATTTTGCCGAACAGGGCTGTATTCCCGGTGGCAACCGCAACAACGCAGAGTTTGTGCAAGATCACGTGCAGGTGCGCGAGTCGTTGCCGCCGCTGCTGGTGAAAGTTTTGCATGATCCGCAAACCGCCGGTGGATTATTGGTGAGCCTCGAACCGGGCAAGGTGCGTGAATACCTTGATCGACTTGGTGAGCAAGGCGTGGTGGCGCGACAAATCGGCGAGGTAATTCCCCCGCGCACGGTTAACATTATTGTTGAGTAAAGTTGAGCAAAAGCAAAAAATTTGGCTCACTGAAACAGAACTGCCACTGAATAAAAAATTTTTCCAATGGCAGTCCTGTTTCAGTGGATGTTTTCTGCTGAACCCTCTCATTCGATAACCAGCTTATCTGCACTCATCCGCATTTTCCGCAACCAATCTTTGAGTTTTAACCGCCACACCAGCGTCGCGGCTTCGAGTTGCACTTTTCGCGACATTTTGGATTTCCCCTGCTGGCGCTCGGTGAAAACAATGGGCACCTCACAAATGCGCGAGCCTTCACGCCAAATTTTGTAATGCAACTCGATTTGAAAAGCATAACCGCTGGAGACCATGTGTTCGAGAGGCACGTTTTGCAGCACGCGGCGATGAATACATTTGAAACCGCTGGTGCAATCATAAATCGGCATGCGCGTGATGGTGCGGGTGTACCAATTGGCAAACTGGCTGAGCATCAACCGCGACAACGGCCAGTTGACGACGCCGCTTTCTTTCAAGTAACGGGAACCGATCACCAGATCGTAGTCATTCATTTTTTCTAACAGTCGCGGCAGGTCGGCGGGGTTGTGCGAAAGATCGGCGTCCATTTCGATGATGACATCGTAATCGTTTTCCAACGCATAGCGAAAGCCCGCGACATAGGCGGTTCCCAACCCCATTTTATTGGGGCGGCTCATGAGATGAAGCCGAGGTTCACGCTCGGCCCAGCTTGCCACTACCTTGCCCGTGCCATCCGGCGAGTTGTCGTCGACAATCAAAATCTCCAGGGCCACGACGTCAATCTCCAAGATGCGGCTGATGACCATCCGGATGTTGGCGGCTTCATTATAAGTCGGAATTACCACTAATGCACGAGATTGGCTGCTTCTTGCCAAAGCTGGGCTCCTTTCCGGTTTCGGCTATCCGATTGCACAAATTCCATCATGGCATTCCGTATTGGTGCGTTGCACTGCAGGGCGTCGCTTCAATGTAACTACGAGGCGTTTGTGAAATCAAGGTTAAATTACCATCCACAAAATATTGCATACTGGTAACTTGGAGAGATTGCGGCCATGAAACCGCTGCACATTTCTTATATGATAATACGTTTATTAAACACCAGCCTGACCATTCTACTCTTGATTACCTGCAAACGTAAAATTTGCGGAAGGTTAGGAACACACCTCTGGCGCAATTACGTGTTGGTAAAAAATGATGCAATTGGGCAACAAATGAAAAACGCCACTTATTCTACTCTTCGCGAACAAGTGGCGTTCATCAATGCATAAAACGTAGCCCGAAATATTTTGCGGAATTTACGTTTTGGCCTATTTCAACATTTGCATTCTTCCGCTAAACATCCGATTACCAATTTGCAGACGATAAAAATACAAGCCGCTGGCCACTTGATTGCCGGTGTTATCGCGACCGTGCCAGCGTTTTTCGTGCACGCCGCGATTATACTCGCCGTCAACCAGCGTGCGCACCAACTCGCCGCGAATGTTGAAAATTTGCAGCGTTACGTTTGTCGGTTCTTTCACGGCGAAACGAATACTGGTGGAGGGATTGAACGGATTCGGATAAACCTGCGCCATGCTGAAACTGTCAATCTCCTCCTCCTGCTGGCGGGTGAGTGCAGCATTTTCGCTTTCGCTATTCTTCGTCAAGGCAAGATTGACGTGATTGAACCACAGATCATCGCGGGTGGCATTGCTGGCCACGAGCATCAGGCCGGTCGCGTTCGTTACCGCAGCTAACGGCGCGGAAACGTGGCCGAAATTATCCGTATTGTTTTTAAACATCTCTTTCACCGGCGCGTTTTCCAGTGTGCTTTCATTGCCGAGTGTGCACCATTTATATTCGCCGATCGCAGGCGTGCCGGTGCGAATGCCCATCACATAAAGCCGTTTGTTGGTCGCATCCAATGCCAACGTCGGGCTGGTCCACAGCGTCGGATTGGTGTTTACTTTGAATTTGCTCCACACGCCGCTCGCGCTGCGTTTGTGCAAAGTGTTGCTCGGCTGGCCAACAATGCTGGTTTTATTGCGCGTCATCGCATAAACCACGCCATCGCTTGCTACATTGGCGCTGACCCAGTTTTCCGCGTTCTCCGTGCCAAAGAAAGTGAACTGGCTGCTTTCATCCGACCAAGTATTGATTGGATCGCTATCCAAATGTTTCAGGAAACCGAAACGGGCGCCGGCGGTCGTGACGTTCATCGCATAGAAAACGCCGACCGAGGTGCCGAAAGTAACGGCGTCAGTCTGTCCACCGACTCCAGCCAGCCCGCTTTTAAGCATCGTCGTGCTCGACCACGAATTGCCGTTGTCCATTGAAACTTGCGTCTCCAGCATGCCGTTGTTGATGCGGAACACCCACAGAAAGCCGTTCTTCGCGCGCGTGATCGTTGCCACATTCGCGCCCGTACCGTGATCGAAACCGGCCAGCGGCACTTGCGCCTCCAAACTCCAACTGCCGCTCGCATACAGCAGGCGATTGAAATACGTTGTCGTGCTCTGCGAGATCACCGCGTACAAACGATTGCTCGCCGCATCGACCGTGAAATCGCCGCGCGAGGCGCTGCGCGAATCGATCTGAATGCCGCGCGTCCACGCGCTGCCGTTATATGAGAATAAATACCATTTGGCATCAGCGCTGTCTAATGCCGCCGTCCACCATTTGCCGCCGAGGTAAAAAATTTTGCTCTGACTCGATTTATCATACGGGGCTTTGGTGCGACTCGCTAAAAGCTTGCCGGAATTCAGGCCCGGCGGCGGG
>CAYZFF010000059.1:0-5156 GCA_964477305.1 uncultured Cytophagia bacterium | reverse complement strand
CGGGGCTTTGGTGCGACTCGCTAAAAGCTTGCCGGAATTCAGGCCCGGCGGCGGGGTAATGCTTACCGGCTTGAGATTGAATGCGGGCGAGCTGGCATTTAACGCCTGCGCACTCGTTTGCGCCTGTAAATTATAATCACCTGCGGTTGTGGCATTTTTAATCCCCGCGGTTTTGAGGAAAATCAAATTCACCGTTGCTCCACCGGCAATAGCGCTCGGAACCGTGATGACAGCCTGCCGTGTTCCGGCGTTGCTCATCACCGCCGCAGCGTTCACACCGTTAACGGTTACCGTCGTGTTCGCCATTGTTGCCGGCAAAATAAAATCATTCGGCCAGGTGATGGTAATCGTTCCCGCACCCGCCGCAAGGCCACCCGTGGCGCCGAGGGTAAGCGGAATGGTGTAACTCGCCGGACGACTCACCGTATCCGGATTCACCGCGACTGTGCCAATCGTCACCGGCGTAATCACACCAGCGCCAATCGCATACAACGGCGAAACCGCGTCCAATGGTTGCGCAGTCGTTTTGGCGATGAGCGTGTAATTCGCCGCCGCGGCTGGATTCATAATCCCGGATGTTGCCGCAAACGTAAGTGTCACGATGCTTCCACCCGCTACGTTCGCCGGAATCGTCACCACTGCTTGTCGTGTAGCCGGCGTTGTCGTGATGCTTGTTGCATTCACGCCGTTCACACTGGCCGACGTGTTCGCCATCGTTGCCGGCAGTGTCGTGCCGTTTGGCCAGACCACGGTAATCGTATTGCCAGCCACCAAACTTCCGGCCGCGCCGAGGGTAAGCGGAATCGTGTACGCCGCATTTTGATTAACTGTTGTCGGCGTCGCCGTCACATTGCCGACTACGACCGCCGTGGGCGGTGGAATATCACCGCCACTAATTGGAAAAATTTGATACCAAATTTTTGCGTTCGTGTTGTTCTCCGCGGCAATCATCAGCCCGGTGCAAGAGGTGACGCGATGCGGCGGCACCGAAACATTATGAAAATCATCCGATGCATTCTGAAAAAATGTTTTCACTGGGGCAGTACTCAACGAGGCTTCATCACCGATTAAACATTTCTTGTAACGGCCATAACGCGGCGCATTCAAAAGTGTAGTGAAAATATACAATTCATTATTTGTCTCATCAATCGCCACTGCCGGCCGGGTTTCTGCGCTGCCTTTGAAAACAGGGAAGCTGCTCCAGCCGCCATTGGTGGCCCGTTTGTAAAGATTGACGCCCGTGGCACCCGCCCCTCCGGGTTTGGTTTTGATCACCATAAAAATTTCATTATTAGCCGAAATCATCATGGCAATATGATCATCCGATTGTGTGTTAACCGGTTTGACGATCTGATTGGTTTCATCCGTCCAAGTATTGTCGGGATCGCCGTCTTTATGCATCAAAAAACCAAACTGGGTGGAGGGGTCGGTATTTTCCGCGTAACCCACGCCAATATAATTTTGGCCGTTGCTCGTGAAGGTTACTACATCACAAAGCGCGCCGCTAGTGGTGATGGTTTTGATTTTTATATCGGCGCTCCAGGTTTGGCCGCCATTTGACGAACGTCGCGCAAACAAACTGCCTACTCGCGGCCCCAACGCCCATAGATCGCCATTCTTCGCGCGAGCGATGACCGACGGGTGCTCACCGGGATACGAAAAACCAGTGAGTGTCACCGGAAAACCAGGGTCAAGCCCCCAAGTGCCATCTTCTGGATTATAAGTCAACCGTAAAAACTTCGCCGAGGTTTGTGCGGTGAGAACATAAAGCTTGTTATTGGGTGAATCAATCAAACAATCCGGGCGAATTGAGCCGGGCGTGCCCAACGAAATTGTTTTGATCCACGCTGCTCCCATTTTTTTCCAGAGAAACCATTCACTCTCCGTAGCGGAGGACGCCGCCACCCACCACGTCCCGTCATGGAAAAAGACCTTGCTTTGATTGGGCTTGTAAAATTCGCTCGAGCCGCCTTTGGTTCCCGGAATCGCCGCCGGCCCGGACGCAGCCTGCGGCGTGCAGCCGGTTCCACCACCACCGCCACCGGGGTTGCCAGCAATTTCAAGGCGGTTGTACCAAATTTTACCTGCCGTCGTATTTTCCACGCAAACCATCAACTGCGTCGTCGCGTCAACCGTCTGTGCCGGCGCGCTCAAATCGTTAAAAAAATCAACGCCAGAATCAAACAGAGGGTTCGCAGTTGCGGTCGCGGCCAGATTTTCTTTCGTTATGTTGACAATTTTATACTCACCCTTGCCGGTGCCGGTGTTGATCCCCATTAAAAAAAGCTTGCTCGATCCCTGTACTGCAATCGCCGGAGAGGTCCAGAGTGCGGAAGTATTGACTTTGAAAGCCTGCCAGAGTCCGGTGGTCGCACTCCTTTTATAAAGCGTATTGCGCGGATCAAGCCCAGCGGCGCTATCGTTTTGCGTAAACAGATAAAGTTGACTCTCCGTATCAACGGCCAACGAAAAATTACTCGTCGAATTTTCCTTGCCCATCATCGTCAACGCCGCCGACTCATCCGACCAGGAATTTTCCGGATCACCGTCGCGATGAGAGAGAAAACCGAAACGTGTCTTCACGCCGGCCTTTTCGGTTTCACCATACGCGACGCCGATATAATTTTTTCCGCCGGCGCTGAACGCCTGCGCATCGGTCAAGCCGCGCTTATAATTCAGCGCCGCTTTGACCGTAATGATTCCGGACCATGTAAAGCCTTCATCGTTTGAACGCAACGCTTCCAGTATCTTATTGTTGATCCGGAAAATCCACAGCTCGCCGTTCACCGCGCGGCTGAGGCTTGCCGGTGTTTTGCTGTCACCTTCTCCCAGGGCAGTCAGCGGACGGGGAAATCCGGCATCAACGCTCCACAGGCCGGCGTTATAACTCATTCGATAAAAATCAGTCGTCTTGCTGCTGGGAAAAAGAATATAGAGCCGGTTGCTGGCCGCGTTGAGCACCACATCCGGCCGCGCGCTGGAGCTGAGATTGCCGGTCGGTGATTTTGCCGTCCACACGGAGTCGGTAAATTGCCAGACGAACCACTGATCTGTGTTCGTTTCAAACGCCAGCGCCCACCACTTGCCGTCGTGAAAAAAAACTTTGCTCTGGTTGGATTTGCTGTAACCTTTTTTGCTTTTAGCCGAGAGCAGTTTGCCGCTTTGCGCCAGCGCGAAATGATTTTTGCCGGAAAATCCCAGCAGCGCGAAAACCACAATGAATGGGACGCAACGCCGTTGCAGTCGTAACAGAATAGACACAAATGCCTCCTTGAACGCGAAGGATAAATCAAATATGAAATTTTGGTATGCTCCCGGCCCCACGCCTTAAATTAGGCGCGATGAATTTGTCATTTGAGGTAAAAGGAGGTGTTCCCAATCCTTAGGAGGGCAAAGCCAATTGCGTTCACAAACCCGGCTTGGGTTCGCGATTAACGAAAAGGTGTTCTCAATCTTCGAAGTATTACAAGCGAAAGTTTATTTTTGCGGAAAAATGCAAAGCGTGGGCTGGGGAAATTAAAAACCTTGCTTTACATCGGTAAAATTAGTTAAATTCGCCACTTGCCTTTTAAGCAAAAATGTTGGCGCGAAAATGATCAGGGATTTCTCAATTTGAAGTCGAGGTCTTTTATGTTGAAAGAACTGCTAAAACCGGACATTCAGGAATTGCTGCGCACGAAAGAGTACGCAGGTTTAAAAGCCGGCATTTCAGAATTGGAATCTCCGGAAATCGCCGAGTTGTTGTCGTTTCTGCCAGAAAAAGAGCAGCCGATCCTCTTTCGCTTATTGCCGCGTCAAAAGGGCGCCGAAGTTTTTGCCTATCTGCCGGCGGAAGAGCAAAAAATCTTGTTGCAAAGCCTGACCGCCGAACACACTCGCGCACTGTTGGAAGAACTTGCGCCCGATGACCGGACGACGCTCTTTGGCGAATTGCCCGCCAAAGTGACGCAGGAATTACTGGCACTGCTGCCGCTTGAAGAGTTGAAGCAGGCCCGCCAACTACTCGGCTACCCCGAAGAGAGTGTTGGTCGTCTCATGACACCGGAGTACGTCGCCATCCGCCCCGAGTGGACGGTCGGTAAAGCGTTGGAGCATATTCGGCAAAACGGCAAGGATGCAGAAACCGTCAATATTATTTTTGTGGTTGACCAACACGGGAAGCTCATTGATGATCTTCGTTTACGCAAACTCATTCTTCCCGATCCATCCGAAGCCGTCGCCAGCGTTATGGACTCGCATTTTGTCGCGCTTTCAGCTTATGATGATCGCGAAGAAGCCGCGAAACAGATGCAGAAATACGACCGTGTGGCCCTGCCCGTCACGGATTCGGAAGGCGTGCTCATCGGCATCGTCACGGTTGATGACATCATTGACGTGGTTGAAAAAGAGGCCACGGAAGATATGCAGAAGATGGCTGCAGTAGAAACGCTTGATGAGCCTTATTTGCAAATTGGTTTTTGGCGGATGGTCAAGAAGCGGGCGGGCTGGCTTACAATCTTGTTTCTCGGTGAAATGTTGACGGCCACGGCGATGGGCTATTTTGAAGGTGAAATTGCGCGTGCCGTCGTGTTGGCGCTGTTTATCCCGCTCATTATCAGCAGCGGCGGCAACTCCGGATCGCAGGCGGCTTCGCTGGTAATCCGTGCGATGGCGCTGGAAGAAATCCGTTTGCGCGATTGGTGGCGGGTCATGCGCCGCGAGCTGGGCGCCGGTTTCGCATTAGGTGCGGTTCTCGGTTCCATTGCGTTGGTACGAATTATTCTGTGGCCAAATCATGAAACGCTTTATGGCGAACACTACATTCTTGTGGCGTTGACCGTGGCCTTTAGCTTGCTTGGCATTGTGCTCTGGGGCTCGTTGTCCGGCTCGATGCTGCCGTTCATTATGCGCCGGTTGGGGTTTGATCCCGCGGCTTCATCGGCACCATTTGTTGCCACCTTGGTTGACGTGACCGGCTTGATTATTTATTTTTCGGTGGCTTCGATCATTTTGAGCGGAACCTTGCTGTAGAAAGAACAAGCTGGTTTTGCCATAACCGTACTCACACACACTGAGGACGAGAAAAGTACCTGAGGCATTTTTGTTCTCATGTTATTCATAGGATATGGGGCGGGCCCGCAAGACCTTGGCTTCGGCAAAAGTTTTATTAGATACTC
>CAYZFF010000058.1:14701-16409 GCA_964477305.1 uncultured Cytophagia bacterium | reverse complement strand
ATCTCGATGAGCTTGGTCGGGTTCGAATCGAGATCGACCATGTTGCCGGCCTCTTTCGCCGCTTGCGTGCCGGTGTTCATGGCCACTGCCACGTCGGCTTGCGCCAGCGCGGGCGCGTCGTTGGTGCCGTCGCCCGTCATGGCCACCAACCGTCCACCGTTTTGATGCTCGCGAATGAGCTTCAACTTCGCTTCCGGCGTGGCTTGCGCGAGAAAATCATCGACGCCCGCTTCCGCCGCAATGCTCGCCGCCGTCAGCGGATTATCGCCGGTGATCATCACGGTCTTGATACCCATCTTGCGCAATTCGGCGAAGCGCTCTTTGATACCGCGTTTCACGATGTCTTTCAATTCGATTACGCCGAGCACTTTCGCGCCATCCGCAACCACCAATGGCGTACCGCCATTTTTGGCGATGGATTCAACCGTCGCTTTCACCTCCGCGGGAAATTTTCCGCCGCGGCTTTGCACATACTCTTCAATCGCTTCCGCGGCGCCTTTGCGAATTTGGCGGCTATCAAGATTCACGCCGCTCATGCGGGTTTGCGCCGTAAAAGGGACGAATGTCGCCCCGAGACCGTGAATATCGCGCCCGCGTAAACGATACCGTTCCTTTGCCAGCACGACAATGGAACGGCCTTCGGGTGTTTCATCAGAGAGTGAGGCCAATTGAGCGGCATCGGCCAACGCCTCGAGGCTCGTACCATTCGCTGCAATGAACGCTGTTGCTTGACGATTGCCGAGTGTGATCGTGCCGGTTTTGTCGAGCAACAACACGTCCACATCGCCCGCCGCTTCCACTGCGCGCCCCGACATCGCAATCACGTTCGCTTGAATCATGCGATCCATGCCCGCGATACCGATGGCGGAGAGCAAGCCGCCTATCGTGGTGGGAATAAGACAGACAAGCAAAGCCACGAGGACAGTAACTGTGATCGGCGAACCTTGTCCGGCTGATTGGACGCTGTAAATCGAGAACGGCAGCAACGTGACTGTTGCGAGTAAAAAGATAATCGTCAAAGCCGCGAGGAGAATGTTGAGCGCAATCTCGTTCGGCGTTTTCTGGCGTTTCGCGCCTTCGACCATCGCAATCATGCGGTCGAGAAAAGTCTCGCCGGGATTGGTTGAAATGCGCACGACCAGCCAATCCGACAAAACTTTGGTGCCGCCGGTGACGGCGCTGCGATCGCCGCCGCTTTCGCGAATGACCGGTGCGCTCTCGCCGGTAATGGCGCTTTCATCCACCGAAGCGATGCCTTCGATCACTTCACCGTCGCCGGGAATGAAGTCGCCGGCTTCGACGAGTACGACATCGCCTTTTCTCAAGGTGGCTGCGGATACCGCAGTGTGCCCAGCGTCATGTTCAGGTCGCGCGAGTTTTTTCGCTTGCGTATCACGCCGCGAGCGCCGCAGCGATTCTGCCTGCGCTTTGCCGCGTCCTTCAGCCATGGCCTCGGCGAAGTTCGCAAACAACACGGTAAACCACAACCACAATGAAATGGCCAGAATAAATCCCACCGGCGCTTCGCCTTGGCCCAGCAACGCTTGCACAAACAATACGGTCGTCAGTACGCTGCCGATGAGCACGACAAACATCACCGGATTGCGAATTTGCATGCGCGGATCGAGTTTACGAAATGAGTCAATGATCGCCTGTTTGACAATAGGCGGATCGAATAAGGGACGAGCTTTGGGTTTGTCGGACATGG
>CAYZFF010000058.1:0-14601 GCA_964477305.1 uncultured Cytophagia bacterium | reverse complement strand
TGTTTGACAATAGGCGGATCGAATAAGGGACGAGCTTTGGGTTTGTCGGACATGGTCAATATTCCTTGGTCAAATATCTCGTACTCTTACTCCTACACATACTCATACTCGCTATTAGAAAAGCTCAAAAGCGAGTATGAGTACGAGAAAGAGTAGGAGTAAGAGCGTGATTGCTGCGATGGCTTTACGAAATCATCATCAAGTGCTCAATAATCGGTCCAAGCGCGAGTGCGGGAATAAAAGTCAATGCGCCGACGATGATGACGACGCCGATGAGCAGAACGATAAACAGCGCGTTGTGCGTCGGCAAAGTGCCGGGGCCGGTGGGAACGATTTTTTTGCGCGCCAATGAACCGGCAATGGCCAATGTTGGAATCGCCAACCAGTAACGCGCAAACAGCATCGCCAACCCGCCGGTGAGATTGTAGAACGGATTGTTCGCACCCAATCCCGCAAACGCGCTGCCGTTATTGTTGCCCTGCGAAGAGAAGGCATAAAGCACCTCGCTGAAGCCATGCACGCCGGGATTGTAAATCGTCGCCCTGCCCGCGTCCGTGACCACGGCGAGCGCGGTGAAGCCGAGCACGACGAGCGGCGGAATGAGAATGACCAGTGAGGCCATTTTCATTTCATACGCTTCGATCTTCTTGCCCAAATATTCCGGCGTGCGGCCAACCATTAAGCCCGCAACGAACACGGCGATGATCGCAAAGACCAGCATGCCGTATAAGCCTGAGCCCACTCCGCCGTAAATGACTTCACCAAGTTGCATGAGCCACATCGGCACGAGTCCGCCGAGTGGCGTGTAAGAATCGTGCATCGAGTTGACGGAGCCGTTTGAAGCCGCAGTGGTTGCGGTCGCCCACAACGCCGAGTTGACAATGCCGAAGCGGACTTCCTTGCCTTCCATGTTGCCGCCGGAATGCAACGCGCTTGCGCTTTGATCAACCCCCAACTTGCTGAAAGCAGAATTGCCGCTTTGCTCCGCGCCTACGCACAACGCGAGCAGCGCGACGAAAATAATGGTCATTGCTGCAAACACGGCCCAGCCTTGCCGCGTGTCGCCGACCATCTTGCCGAAAGTGTAGCACAGTGCCGCCGGAATCAACAGGATCGCGAGCAGCTCGAAGAAATTTGCCAGCGGCGTAGGATTCTCAAACGGGTGTGCGGAGTTGACGTTAAAGAAGCCGCCTCCATTGGTGCCAAGTTGTTTGATCGCGATTTGCGATGCGGCCGGCCCCATCGACAGCAATTGCTCTGTAACCGCTTTGCCGTTGCCATCAACGGTGGGCTGGAGCAAAGGCACGCTTTGATACGCGTCGAAATTTTGAATCACGCCTTGCGAAACTTGGATCAGCGCCAACACCACGGCGAGCGGCAGCAAAATGTAAAGCGTGCTGCGCACGAGATCGACCCAAAAGCTGCCGATGGTTTCCGCCGTGTGACGAGCGAGGCCGCGAATGAGCGCGACGAGTGTTGCCATGCCCGTGGCCGCGGAAACAAAATTCTGCACGGTCAATCCGAGCATTTGTGTCAAGTAACTCATCGTCGTCTCGCCGCCGTAGCCTTGCCAGTTCGTGTTGCTCGCAAAACTAATTGCCGTGTTGAAAGCAGAATCCGGCGTGACTGCGCCGAAACCCTGCGGATTGAGCGGCAGCCAATGTTGCCAGCGTTGCAGCACGTAGACCACCACCAAGCCGGCGAAATTGAACAGCAGCATCGCCAACGCATAAGTTTTCCAATTCATCTCTTCATCGCTGCGCACGCCGCACCGGCGATAGATTAAACGCTCGAAGGGGCCGAGCACGCGATCCAGTCCG
Organism: uncultured Cytophagia bacterium; assembly: GCA_964477305.1. Lineage (GTDB taxonomy): Bacteria > Zhuqueibacterota > Zhuqueibacteria > Zhuqueibacterales > Zhuqueibacteraceae > Zhuqueibacter. The sequence goes on along the minus strand of CAYZFF010000058.1, from coordinate 12,781 downwards.
AATGATTTGCCTTCGTACACGCGCGCCATGTACCAACCGAGCGGCTTCACGAGCGCGATGAGCACGACGAGATAAAAGGTGAGTTGGAGATAGCCATTCAGTGTCATGAAAACTTCTCCGGTTTTAAAAGTGCGACAAACAGGTAAAGCAATAATGCCAACGCTATGATGCCGCTGATGAGATACAGCCAGTTCATGATAATCTCCGTTACTTTTGCAGACGTTCACAAAATGTGACCAGCCCCAAACTGAGGGCCAGAAAGAGCAGCACGATGCCGAGATAGAAAAAGTCCATGATGATTTTTCCCAAGAGATTTGCATCAAAAGTCAATCAATACGATTTAAGCAATTGTATCACTGCTTCTGTTAAAGAAAGTAAACAAAAAAGTATATGGAAGCGCTCAAAAGAGTGGCAGGAAATATAAAAAAAGTATTAAAATTTCAAGCAGAGAGATTGAAAGGGTGAACGGAAGTGTTTTATAATGGGGTACTTTCGGAACTATAATACAAATAGAGAAAACCGCCGGCAACCGCTCCGAGCAAATGCCAGAGCGCGTGGCCTTGCAGCCAACTGTTGGGATTGCAGAGAATTTTGGTAATGTCGAGCATCCAAATGATAAATGCGAGAATCAGTGTTCCCCATGCGGCGCTGAGGAGAAAATTGTTGATGATAAGCTTTCGACTTTTGCGCAAGCGATATTCCGGCCATAACGTGGCAAAAATGATGGCGCCAAAAATATAACGTCGTAGCGCCGGATATTGGATCAGCAAAAAGGCGAGTAGTGCATTAACCAAAATATAAGTGACAACGAATTTTTTCCCGCTGAGTGTTTGGAGACGGGAAATATTATACAACATGATGAAGCTGGCGATCAAATACATGCCCATCACATCGAAGAACTGTCCGATAAAAGTTAATGTGGCATGATAAAACGCGCTGCCCAGGCCGGTAATGATCAACGCCATGCCAAATAAGGTCGGATAAGCGCGCTGCCGCGTCATCAAATTCGATTGGCGCCGTTGAATGTCTTCACGAGATTGTCGAATCACCAAAAGCCCGACGAGCACAAAGCCGAATGACGACCACGTGTTAACTGGTTGCGCAACTGTGCCGGGCCGAATTGCTTCGCAAAAGCAATTATCCGGCATGCAGTTCGCCGGCCGCCAGCCCGTCCACGCGAATTCGATGAAACTGAGGACTACGGCGCCGCCGAGAATGACGAGAAAAACGATAATCGGCGAAATTAAAAATTTTGTGTTCATGCTACTTGAGAAATTTTAAAAAATCAAATTCCGTTTCAAACCCTTTTCAGGCGAGCGGCATCTTATTTGACGAAAAACTACTTACAATGACTTGATCCGAAAGCTTGAAAAGGAGCCAACCATGAAGGAAAAAATTCTTTTGCGTTTCACCTCGTTGCTTTTCGCAGCGCAACTGTTTTTATCTGTTCCAGTTTTCGCGCAACCGCAAACTTTTAACGTGCGCAAAGAAGACAGCCATATCGGTTTTGCAATTTATAAGTGGAAAGTTTTTAAAGAAGAAGGCCGGTTTAAAGATTTCGCCGGCACCATTGTTTACGATCCGAAAAATCCGGCAGCGAGCCAGGTGGAATTTACGGTGCAGGCCAATAGCATTGACAGCCGCAATGCGGATCGTGACGGCGCGCTGCGCTCCAAAGATTTTTTTAATGTCGCCCAATATCCGACGCTTGGTTTTAAGAGCCGGCAAGTTGAGAAAAAAAGCGCCGACTCTTTGCTCGTGACCGGCGATTTGACAATGCGTGGCGTGACCAAGCCAATCACCATTCCGATCAAGCTGCTCGGCATCAACCGCGTCGGCGATATGGGCCTGTTGGCTGGATTCGAATCGATCTTTGCGATCAATCGCGAAGATTTTGGCATCGCCCGCGGCTGGGATATTATCAGCAAAGAAGCAACAGTGCATTTGATGATCGGCGCCAGCAACGGTGGGCGGCAAGCAAGCCGTTAAGTCCATGAGTATTTTTTAAACCCATAAGGATTGTATGAAATCACTGCGATTGGGCACCTTGCTCACACTTTTTAACTTGGCGCTTCTGCTTCTTCTCGTTACCGAAACCGGGTTTACGACAGCACAGACGGCGACCTCGGCGAGTATAAAAACAAATCTTCTCGAGTTAGTGGACAATCACGGGCTGGTTCGAGCGCAACTCAAGGTGGAGCCGGATGGCGAAGTCGTGTTTCGACTGCGAGACGCGAAAGGAACCATTCGCGTCAAGCTCGGCGCTGGCGATACCGGCTCGGGGTTGGTTTTACTTGATGAAGAAACCGAGCCGGCGATCCACATGATCGCCAGACGGAACGGCACGAGTGAACGTCCAACAACCACGAGCATCACGCTGCGGAGTGCTCGTGGCCAGCCGCACGTGATCAAGCCGGAGTGACGGTGATATGGGATTGACCGATCGCTTGGAGTGACCGGTCAATCACTTTCCTCAAACCGCCATGGTCAACTGCGCCTCGCGTTGCGCCGCCCAGCCGCCGAGCAGCGCCGCGGCTAATTTTGCCACTTGCGCCAACATAGGACCGAGTTTTAACCACTCTTCGGCTTGGCCGGCGAGCGTGGTGATCGTGATGTCTAAAATCAGGTTGATCGCAATGATTAAAACCGCGTGCGTCATCGCCTTACTTTTCGCTTTACGGCCCACCCAGCGCACGAGCAAAAAGATCGGCAGCGGCGCGAAGAAGAAAACGAACGGGACGCCGGTTTTTTGCGCAAACGCGCTGTAGTAGGCCTGATCATGCGCCGGGTCCATCAAATGCGAATAAAATGCCACAAACAAAACAAACGCCAAAACCAGCAGCACGAGAATGCCGAAGGCAACCATAAAAACGAGAGACCAGTGAATTTTTGTTGACTGTGCCATTGCTTTTCCTCCGATTTTTGGAACTGAAATTTGACGACGTTGATTTGATATGAGCAAGATAGCACATAAAAACTTGCCAAGCGTCTCACCTTGTGAGATTTGACCTGTTTAGTAAGAATTTGAGATGAACAAAAGTATTCACTCCCGCGTTTTACCACTGTTTAATTTGATAAAACCGGATGGCGTCAGGTTGGTATGTTTCTTAAAAACGCGGTTAAATGAAGCTTTGTTGTTGAAACCTACATCCAGCGCAATCGCCAAAATAGAGTAGTGTTCAAATTGCGGGGCCAATAACCGGCGCTTGGCTGCTTCGACGCGATATTCGTTAATAAAATCAAAAAAATTTTTATCCAACTCGGCGTTGATGACCTGCGAGAGCTGGTTCGGCGCGATCCCTAAAGTTTCCGCCAGATCAGACAATTTTAATTCGGGATTCATAAACGGCTTTTTTTCTCTCATTATATAAAGCAACTTTTCCAGATAGGTTTTGGACTTTTCCTCCGGCAAAGCCGTCTTCTGATATTTGGGCCCGGCGGACTTGATTTTCGCACCGGAAAAAATTTCCGGCTGTTTGATGGCGTGATAGCCGACGGCATGAATGAACCCCGACAAAATCAGCATGACGATATAAAAAATTTCCTGACGATGCGCCTTGAGTAAAAAAAGTTGAAAGTAGGCGATAAAAAAGAGCATCATATACAGGCTGAACCAGAACGAAATTTTTTTGAGCCAGCTCATATTCAAGATTTCCGTGCTGGCGGATTCGCGCATAAAATTTTCTTCAAAATTTTGCAGCACGGTGAAGGTCAAATAAAAATAGGCCAGCATCTGGCAGGTGCTCAACGCCAGCAAAATAAATTGATCCAGCGGAAAGGTGACGTAGCCGCTTTTGACGATACCGGCGAGAAAAGCGATTTTGGCCGCAGCGGGCTTCGCATAAAACGGCTGCAAAAGGAGGTAACACAAAACCGCCGGAACAAAGTGCAGCGCGCGTTTCAGATCAATGTGAAAATCTTCCTGCAGCAGCGAGACGGCATAAAGATAATAAATCGGCCCAATGAGAAAAATAACCGGTAGCGTCGCGCCAATAAAATGGGGCGCTTGCTGATACATTCCCGAAGCCACCAGCACATATTCCGCTAAATGCAACGAGAAAATGAAAAGCAAAAACGCTAACAGCCGATTGGATGTTTTGTTGCCTTTTAGATGGAATAAAAGCGTGATAGCAAAGAATATTCCTTGCAGGGCGCCGAAGAGGAGAAGAATAGACCAAAGATTGAGAGTGATGTTTGAGACGCCCAACATTTCACCGCTCCAATTCATGCTGCAATCGTTTCGTCATCACGCGCTCATAATAAGCCGGAAAAAATTTGAAAACAAGATAGGCCAATTTGCCCACCGTCGAGAGCACAAGCAGGCGTTTGTTGCGCAACGCGGCGTGATAAATCGCCGCGGCAACTTCATCCGGCGTGGCGATTTTGCCGGTGGTTGAGCGCGGATGTTTGGTCGGTCGCCCATCGCCGTCGAGCGCGTTTTTCTCAATATCGGTGGCGGTGAAGCCGGGACAGACCATCATGACGCGCACGCCCTTTGTCTTCAATTCACTGCGCAGCGACTCAAATAAACCATGCAGCGCGTGCTTGCTGGCGCTGTAACCGCTGCGGCCATATAAAGGAGAGAAGCCGGCGATGCTGCTCATCACAATAATGATTCCCTGATTTTTGATCAACGCTGGCAGCGCCGCTTTTGTACAGTGCAGCGCGCCGAAAAAATTCACTTCCATCACTTTGCGGAACACGCTGGTCTGCGTTTTCTCAAACGCGCTGCGCTGCGTGATGCCGGCGTTGTTGATCAACACGTCGATACCGCCGAAGTTTGCAATAATGTTTTGCATCGCGTTCTCGCAGGCCGGCTCATTGGTGATATCGCATGGCATTGTCAGTGTTTGAATGCCGGTTTGATTCAACTGCTGCGCAAAAGTGTCCAACGCCTCTCGGTGTAAATCCAGCAGCGCGATTTTTGCGCCGGCGCGGCCGAATTGCCGGCACAACGCGCGGCCCATCCCGCCGGCAGCGCCGGTGATAACGACGACTTTATTTTTGAAGCTCATTTCGCCGCGCTCTCAAATAATACTCAAAAACTTCTCGCGTGGTTAATTGTGGGGTGTAACCAAATTCAGTTTTGAGTTTTTGATTGGCAAGCACCGGCCGATAACGCAAGAAATTGACCTGTTCCGGGCCATACTGGCTGAGACGAAATTTTCGCAGCAGCCACAGGGCGCTTTGGAGCAGCGTCACGGGCAATGGCAGGTAGGGTTTGTGGAGCAATTGCGCAATTTCTCTCATGCTGAGGATGCCATCGCCGGCGAGATTATAAATGCCGGTTTTATTTTCCAAAATACCTTTGACGATGCAGGCAGCAACATCTTGATCCCAAATAAAAACGAAGGGCGAAGCCGCGCCGCGCAATCCGATGACGAATTTTTTCTCGAACAGCGCGGTGATCTGGTTGTGAACATTTTTTCCGAGCACGGTGCCAGGACGAAAGATGAGCTGCTGCAATTCTGGATGCCGTGCGCGATAACGGCCGAGCATTTCCTCGACCAAGCGTTTGTGATGAGAATAAGCAAATTCTTGATTGCCGCGCAAAGCATCGGTTTCCTGCAACCACGCCGGATTGTCGGCATGATAACCGTATGCCGCGCCGCTGCTGGTCACAATGATTTTTGGGACGCCGGTAGCAACGCAAGCCTTCAAAACATTTTCCGTGCCAAGCACGTCAACGGCATATTCCAACTCGCGATTGCTCTGGCGGCCGGGGGTGACGATGGCGGCTAAATGCACGACGACGTCGAGTTCATATTTTTTGAATAACGCCGCAATCTCCGGCGAACGGATATCGCCGCTAACGTATTCGACACCGGCAAGACGATTAGAGGTGGCCACGTCGCGAACATCCAGCGCGATCAGTTGCCGTAGCTGGTCGCGATGCTGGAGAAGTTGCTGCAATGCTTCGCGCCCGAGATAACCGGCGCCGCCGGTGATTAAAACGGAAGGTTTTATACTGTTCATCATGATGGACGCGCGAAAAATCACAAAAACACTGTTCGTTTTTGCTTGATCAGCTCAATCCGTTGAATCCGCTTACCAAGCTTTTGTTTATGGATTGAGTTGATCAAGCGGATCGAGCCTCACACCGGCCGCTTTGACCAAATCAGTGCCAGAGTTAAACCTGAAATGAGATGCCAAACTCCCCACCAGGCCGCAATGAGCGCCATGCCACCCAAGCCCGCAAAAAATTCAAAAATGAGCGCCAGGCCCAAGGCGGAGTTTTGGATGCCGACTTCAATACTGACGGCACGAGCATCGCGTTTCGGCAAGCGAAACAGCCGGCTGGTTGTGTAGCCGCCGAACAAGGCCAAACCGTTTTGGATGAACACCGCAAACCCAATTTGCGGAACGTAGTTGAGAAAGTTGTCAAAATTCAACGCAAACGCCGCCACGATAAAACTGATGAAAACGACAATCGAAAAAATTTTAATTGGCTGGCGGAGGCGTGCGGCCAGTTTGGGGGTGTGATGGGCGCACAGCATTCCGGCGAGCAGAGGAATGCCTAAAATAATAACCACCGTGTAAAAAACGTCAAGAGGATCGAGATGAACTTGATGCAAGATCGGCGCGGTCGCGGCGTTTAAATGTCCCCAAAAAGTTAAATTGAGCGGCGTCATCACCACGGCCACCGCCGTTGAAATGGCGGTGATGCTGATCGACAGCGCCGTGTTGCCGCGAGCCAGATTGGTGAGAAAATTCGATACATTTCCTCCCGGACAGGCCGCGATAAGAATCATGCCCAGCGCGAGGCTGGGTTGCGGTTTTAAAATGAGTGTCCACAGAAACGACAGCGCCGGCAGCAGGAAAAATTGCGCGGTTAAGCCAATCAGCGGGGGAATCGGCGAGGCGGCAATGCGTTTGAAATCTTCGATTTTAAGATCGAGCGCCACGCCGAACATGATCAACCCGATAATCAGATTGAGGAGCTTGAGGCTTTCCGGATTGAAATTGAGTTGGAGTTGATCAATGGGCATGCGCGCTATTCCATGACAAAGACGCTTTTCGCGTTAGCCATCGTCGCCATGAGATTCAGCGAAATGGTGATGCTGATATTGATGATGAGAATGTGCGGGAAATAGGCTATGGCTCTGCTTAATGATCAATTGCAAGCTATGTATTTAGGATACAATATGGTCAAGCCGCAAGAGCCAAAGCGCGTGCATGTAAAACTTCATCCGCGTGCAATGGTTGTAGTGCGGACTCGGAAACGACGATAACCGCAATGGTTTCGCCGATCGCATTGAAAACTTCGAGGGAATAGCCGGTTTCGCCGTTGTTTATCGCCGGGTGACGATCCACCACCGTAGCAATATCACCAGAGCGTAAGCTCTTTTCAGGATAATTATGGGCGAGTGCGACGCGCTGAAAGAGTTCATATTTATACATTATTGTTTCTCCTTCGCAGGGAACAGAGTAATAAATTTCGTTTGCCCGGTTGCCAATTCCGTCATCCAGATTGTTGCCACGAACAGCGACACGCCGTTTGGGCCGTGCAGATTTCCACGAATTTCGTAAACGTTCCCATGTTTCGTTTGCTCGATCTCTGTCGCGCCTAATATTAGAATTTGCTGTCGAAGGTCGCGCTCTAAAATTTGCCAGTTCTCACGTGTATAGCCTGCTGCAAAGAGAAACTTCGACTTATCGTCCGCCGGCCGCGGAATCAGCAGATAACCAAAAAGCTTCTCCGGTGCAATGATCGCGGTTGCCGGTAACTTCACACCGTTAATATAATGTTCTCCTAACATAACTGCAACGCTTTTCTTTTACTTCCCCTTCGGTTCTTTGTGCATTTCCTTGAAATGAATTAACCCCGGCGCCCACATGTGTTTGACCGGATTGACGTCGACGTGAATGACGGCGCATTTGCCGGCGGCGCGGCAGCGTTCGAGCGCGGGCCGCAATTGCGCGGGATCGGCGACGCGTTCGCCGTGCGCGCCCATGCTTGCGGCGAGTTGGTCAAATTGTATTTCGTTGAGATCGGCATTGATCGTTTCCTCGGGGCCGAGCGATTTTTTGACGATGGTTTTGACCGGCTTCAGCGCAAATTGTTGGTTCATTTTTACCATGCCCCATTGTTTATCGCAGCAGACGAGGTAAATTACTTTGAGATGGTTGCGCACGGCCGTTTCGATTTCCTGCACGTTGAAACCCATCGCCCCGTCGCCGATGATGCAATAAATTTCGCGTTCGGGAAAGGCCACCGCCGCGCCGAGCGCTTGGGCGACCCCTGCCCCCAACATGCCGAATTTCGCCGTTTGTAAAATACTGTTCGGCACGCGCGCTTCATGGAAGAAATGCGCCCACACCGCAGTGTTGCCGCCGTCCATCACGCAGATGGCTTCATCTTTAAAAAATTGCCGACAAATGTGCGCGACGTGCGCTGGATCCATCGGCGAGGATTTATCTTGCAAATGTTCATCGAATTTTTGCCGGTCTTTTATTTTCAGCGTGTGAAATTTTTTAACGGCTTTCTGCCGTTCGGCGAGAGGCATTTTACTTTGCAACGCCGATATTTTCCCAATTAATTTTTCCAAAAAAACTTTAAGATCGGAGAGCACCGCGAGATCGGCGGGTTTGTTAAGCCCCAAAATCTCTTCGTCGATATCGACTTGAATCATTTGCTGTTCGGCGGGCGAAGCCCAATAGGGCGGCTTGCCCCACCAATCGGTTTCACCGAGCCGCGAACCGAGCGTGAGCACCAAATCGGCGTTGTTGCGGACGAGATGGTTGAGTTTGATGTAAATCATTGGAATCGCCAGTTCGTGGGTTTCCGGCAAAACGCTGCGGGCGCCCCAACTGGTCGTCACCGGCGCGTGCAAAAGCTCGGCGACTCTTTGCAGTTCCGCATAAGCGCCGGCATGAATGACGCCGCTGCCGGCATGAATGATGGGGAACGTCGCCCGTGCCAGCATTTCCGCGGCATGTTCAACTTGCTCATCCGTTGCCGCAAGCGGATGGAGGCGGCGATAACGGGAGGGCGGAATAAAATTCTGCACGTCGGTTTTGCCATTCACAATATCTTCCGGCACATCGACGTGCACGACACCAGGACGCCCGTGATACGAAACGCGAAACGCGCGGCGCAGCATCTCTTGAATGCGATTAAACGAAGAAGCAACGCCGCTCCATTTTGCCATGGCTTTAATGACGCCGACCTGATTGAAATATTGATACGTGCCGCCGCGATCGGGATAACCGATGCCGGTGCGCCGCGTGCTGGTGATGAGCAACACGCGATTGCCCTCGCCATTTTCAACGGCGACGCCCGCAAGCGCATTAGCCACCCCCGGGCCGTTGCTCGCGATGGCCACGCCCATTTTTCCCGTCAGGCGCGCATACGCGCCGGCCATATGCAGCGCACACGCTTCGTGGCGCGGGCTAATGAGGTCGATGCCAAATTTTTTCAAACTCGAATACAGCCCGAAATATGTGCCATCGATGATACCAAAAACTTTTTCCACGCCTTCATTCGCGAGCATCTGTGCAACGATTTCACCGCCAGTGGTTTGCTTCACGCTGAATTCCTTTATTTATTTTGAAGTAACCGCAACGACCCGGATATTTACAGCCTATGTTTGTGGGCTTCAGAATACAAAAATGCGGCGGGAAAGTCAAGGTGAAATTCGTATGCTTCGCGCATGAATGGCGGCTATTGCAGCATATTCTCAAATAAAAACCCCGGTGTTTTAGACACCAGGGTTTGCGGTATGGGGATGGGAAGGGGAGATTCTTTGTTTCATTGGGGCTGGTAGGACAAACCGGCACTTTTGTCGATTTCCTTTAATAGCAATTCCAAATCAATCATGGCCTCTTCTATATCGATTTTAAGATAGGGCCAAGTGGCCGGCGTGGCCGAATGGAGATATTCCAATTTTCTGCCAAGATTATTTTTCTCGCGCACCAGTTCAACGATTTGTGCGTTAAATTCCGCTTCATTATCATGCCAGGTTTCGGAAGCGTCGACGAGCGCATTGATGCGGCGTCCGATTTCATTGAGTTGCTGTTCGGTTTTTGCAATAAAATCTTCTTGCTGTTGCCGAAAGGCTTTGGGGGCACGCACGGTCTGATGTTCTATGGCACATGCGCTCAACCCACAAATCAAAATCGGTACAATAAAAATGATTAGACGTTTCATGGCAATTTCTCCTCGATGGTATTCATCACAGTTGTGGTTTAGAATCTACAAAAACAGTACCACATATGATGATGGGAAAATTGCGAGGTTCGAGGCTTATTTTTATTGATTGAGACGCAATCGAATTCTCGCAATGCCCAATAGCCGGATTTTAAAGGCGAAATTTTTACACGATGCCAGGAGTTTACCGGTAATTTTTATCATCGCTCACCTTATGTGCACCGATTAAATAAACTTTCTCATTTAATTGTCATTCCCGCGCGCCTTTGGCGGGAATCCAGCCTTTAAAAGGTTGTGGATGCCCGATTAAAGCATTCGGGCATGATGATCACTTGCGCATTTTATTTAAACGAATTTCATGAGCAGATTTAGCACCTGCAGAAAGAGCGAGGGCTTGCTTTTTTCCTCCAGGTTATCTATATTGTTTGAAAGTTTCTGATAAGTATTCTTAATTAAATTTTGAAAAATTGCGTGCGGCTGAAATTTTTTAACAAAACCATGGTTGACGAAAGCTGGTACAAGCGCCCGCCGGGTGTGCCGGAGCATCTTTCCGCCGGAGGGGTGGTGGTTCGCATTGAAAAGAAGCGCGTTTATATTGCGTTGGTTGGGCAACGCGGCCGTTCGAAATTTGTTTTGCCCAAAGGCCATGTCGAAGCCGGCGAAACCGTGGAGCAGGCCGCGCGCCGCGAGATTGAAGAAGAAGCCGGGTTTACCCGTTTGCGGCTCGTTGCTCTGCTGGGCGTGAAGGAGCGGTTGGATTTTTCCAAACGCCACTGGAAAAGTACGCACTATTTTTTGTTCACCACGAAAGAGGTCGAGGTGAAGCCAACCGAAAGCCGCTACCGGGTCAAATGGTTTTTATTGGAAGAAATGCCTGATCTTTTCTGGCCGGATCAAACGCAGTTGATTCACGAAAACCGGCAGCAAATCGCTGCGTTAGCCGAATAAGGCGTTTTGAATTAATATCGGCGCCGGGCGCAGATAATCAGAGTTTGGGCTTGCCGGTGCACCCAATTTAAAGCGCCGTGCAGCCGCTAACCGATGCGCGTAAGTTCTCGAAAATTCCGATTTTTCGCTTGACAATCTGTTATTTTTTTTATATACTGAGACCGGTTGAGTCTTCGCGATCTTGCAACAGGTTTGTGACAGTTTTGTTGTAAGATTGGCGGAGAAAGTGGTTGCAATTGGAGGCGTTGGAAATAATTGACTCGTCCCGTTGCGTGACGCGGGACCATAACGTTTCAGAAAGAAGGAGGCACAAATTCATGAGGGAAAAAATGAAGTCCTATTTCGCCAAAGGCATGGTGATCTGCATGTTGGCTTCCCTCTCCTTGGTAGCGTGCACGAAGCATCCGAGCAAAGAACAATTGCAAGCTCTTGAGGAGGCGAGAAAAGCCGCGGCAGCCGCCGAAGCGCAAGTTGAACAAAAACGCGCCGAACGGGATGCGTTATTGAAACAACTGCAAGAGAAAAAAGCCGCGCTGCAAAAAGCGCAGGCTGAGAAGGCCGCTGTTTCGGCACGGATGAGCGGCAATTAATTCGTGCGTTACCAAATGATCACGCCTCCGCAAAACGGCGCCGGATTTCCGCGGAATTTTTTGCTGCGCAACTTGCAGCCCGGACGCTGCCGGAGGAAAACGAACCTAATCACTCCATTCGTGGAGGGAAAGACATGAAAATTTCCACTAAGATTTTTCTTGCGTTGGTCATCGGCCTCTTGAGCCTATCGTTCATCGCCCCGGCGGTCGCGCAGGAAAAAAAGATGACCATGCAGGAATATGCGACCGAGTTGGCTGCCGCCCAAAAGCGTGAAGCCGATGCGAAAGCAGAAAGCGCGAAGCTCGACGCTGAAATTGCGCAATTACGCCAGGAGCTTGCCAGCACCGAGCAGATGACGACGCAAACCTGGGATGAGATTTACACCATGCTTGGCACCGATCGTGCCGGCGTCGAAACCTATCGCAATCAAATGCGTCAGCTCGAGGCCGACATCGATGGAATGATGGCGCTCTCGCCGGAAGAACTCTTCAAGCGCCGTGCCGAATTGGATCAATTGCAGGCGCGTCTCGATGAAATGAAGAAAAGCAACGTCTCCAAGCTCACCGAGATGCAGGATTGGATCGCGACGCTCGAAGGTAAGATGACGCAATTGCGGTCGCGCATGCCGAAAGCCGTTTACGATCAATACACCGTCGTGAAAGGCGATTATCTCTGGAGAATCTCGAAGAAAGCGGACATTTACGGCGATCCGTATCAATGGATGCGGATTTATTCGTACAACCGCGAAATGATTAAAAATCCGGATTTGATCTACCCGGCTTGGAATTTGAAAATCCAGCGGGAAGTCGGGCCGGATGAATATCTGGTGAAAAAAGGCGACTCGCTGCGCAAGATTTCGCAGTCGATGGGTGATGCGATGAGTTGGACGAAAATCTATGAGGCCAACAAAGACATCATCGGCGACGACAAGAGCCGTCTCTATCCCTACACGGTGTTGAGGATGCCGAAATAACCTCACACTTGAAAATGTGACTTTATGCCCCGTGCTTCCTCAAAGTATTTTTGGAGGGCGGGGCTTTTTTTTTAAACCTTACGAAGAAGGACAGAATTTTTGGGACAAACAGCGTACAC
>CAYZFF010000057.1:0-16576 GCA_964477305.1 uncultured Cytophagia bacterium | reverse complement strand
TCAAATAGCGGAATATAATCATTGTCGCCTACGACGCGTTGTCCTTCTTTACTCAAAACCCAATCCGTAAACAATTTGACCACCCCCTCCGGTTTTTTAATGGTGTAAAAATAAAGATAACGTGTGATTGGATATTTATCTGCACGCACGCTTTCCGCGGTCGGGCTGATGCCGTTGATTTTACAGTGTACAAGATTTTCACCATAAGCCAATCCGCCATATCCAATTGCTGCTGAATTCTTTTCGATTTCATGCACGATTGCGACGGTGATTGGCAGGCTGATGGCATTTGCACCATATGACTGCCCATCCAACACGTGTTCTTGAAAATAAAGATACGTGCCCGAGCTGGGCGCGCGGCTCAAAACCACAATCGCTTCATCCTTGCCGCCGACTTCGCGCCAGTTGGTGATCTGGCCGGTGTAAATGCCTTTGACCTGCGCCAGCGTCAAATTCCGCACCGGATTGTCCGGATGCAGGTAAACACTCAATCCATCTTTTGCCACCAGATGCGCGATGCCGATATTTTGCTGCTTCTTAGCCAGGCGCTGAACTTCTTCGGGCCGCAACGGCCGCGACGCCGTGCAAATTTCGATGTCGCCTTTGATCAACGCTTCGATGCCGGTTGCCGAACCGCCGCCTTCAACATAAATCGCCACACCGTGGTGTTGTTGCATAAATTTTTCCGCCCAGCTTTGTGCGAGCGTCACCATGGTATCTGAGCCTTTGATACGAATTACTGCGATATCGGCAGCAGCTTGAGAGCGCATCGAATGGCATGCCGGAAAAATTCCCAGAATTATTAAAAAAAACAAATTAATATTTTTGTAAAAAATTCTATTGGTATTATCGTTTTTTGATTTCATATAAAGTAATTTAATAGCAACACTTTTGGACCTCGCATCTTCAATGGACTGAGACCGCCTGAGGGCGTCACTACAAACATTTAGATTCAACGTTTTTCGGCGAGAGCTTGCAACCGCGCCGCCAGGTACGGCACGCCTTTTTCCCATTGCGGCGCATTTGTGCTATTTGCCAGCGCCAAACATAGGGCCAGGAGAATTTGTGTATGTTGCTCCGCTGCCGTCAGATTGATTGGTTGTCGTAAATCATCAAACGGGGTGTGATAAATCTCTTGCCCCCACTTGATCAAACGTTGCAATCCGGCTTCACGCGGAGTGTGACGATATTCCGGCCCTTCCATCACCAGCAGCGCGGGAATTCCCGCTTTGGCAAAAGTAATTTGATCCGAGCGCGCGAAAGAAACCAACCCCGGAAATTGCGCCGGGATGGCGGAAACGCGCAAGCCCAGCTCGGCCGCGACTTCCTCCAATAATTCTCCCAGCGTTGAAAGCTCGGCGCCAACGCCGACGACGTCGTTGAAGGTATCGAACATTGCCAGCCCATCAACATTGAGGTTTGCAATCGTTTTATAAAGCGGCACGACCGGATGATCGACGTAATAACTGGAGCCGAGCAAACCTTTTTCTTCACCGGTGAGAAAGAGAAAGAGCACGGAACGTTTCGGTTTTTCCGGCATTAGGGCCAGCGCGCGCGCAATTTCCAGGACTGCGGCAACACCGGCGGCATTATCAAAGACGCCATTATAAATCGAATCGGTTTCGACTGCCGGGCCAATGCCGAGATGATCGTAATGCGCCGAAACGATGACATAAGAATCTTTAAATTCTGCCTCGCTTCGAGGCAACAGGCCAATGACATTAGGCGCTAAAAAATCCCGTTGCTGAAAACTACCGCGAAACGAAGCGGAAACCGCGAGTTGGAAGCTGCGCAGATTGTTCGCCGCCTCCATATTAAATATTTGCTTCAGCGAATAAGGCGCATCTTCAAACAACAGGCTCGCAGTTTGCGGGTTCACGACGACACTGAGATTACCGGCGATGGAATAAAATAAACTGATGTCTTCAAAAGCAAATTCATGCAACCACGCCTGCCAATCCCGGCTGGATTCCTGTCGCGGCGTCGGAATCATAATACTGCCGACCGCGCCGCGCGCCAGCGCCGTTTTTTGTTTGGTTTCGGGGAAGGAGTAAAGTGACGGCTGCGATGCGGCAAAGTAGGACGGTTCATTCGAAGCCGGTTCACCGGAGAGAAAAACCACAATTTTGCCGACGACATTCAACGCCTGATAATCGTTGTGATCATACTCCGGGGCCACAATGCCGTACCCGACAAACACCAGCGGCACCGGCTTCGGAACAAACGTTTGCGCACCGGCATTATAAAGCAAATAATCCCTGCCCAACTGGAGTGGCACGAGACCGCGTTTGGTAAAAATTTGAAAACTGGAATTGGCCAGCGGGCGACTGCCATGCATCGGAATTTGCTGATAGTAGGAAGCCTCGTCACCGGCGGGTTGGATATGAAGCTTTGCCAATTCAGCAGCAATATATGCGGCGGCGATTTCACCGCCGCGCGTTCCGGTGCCACGACCGGCGAGCGAATCACCGCCCAGAAAAGTTAAATGCTGTAAAAATCTCGTGCTGGAAACCCTTTTGAGCGCCGCCAGTGCCGAAGCGTTTAAATGCGCGGCCTGGCTGAAGACGGGCGCATTGAGCAGGATGGCCCAATAAAGAATAATGCAACGCAGCGCGGACACAATACTTTCACCTCACTCCTTTTTTAGCATAAAACTAAAAATCGAACCTTTGCCGATTTCACTTTGCACCATCATTTGGCTGTCGTGCGCCTCCACGATATGTTTTACAATCGCCAGGCCCAACCCGGTGCCGCCGACTGCGCGCGAGCGTTCCTTATCAACGCGATAAAAACGCTCGAAAATACGCGATAGATGCTCCGCCGGAATGCCGCGGCCGGTATCCGCAACAAAAATCTCAACGTTGTTTTGTTTGTCGCGATAGCCCACTTCAACTTTGCCGCCGGGAACATTGTATTTGATCGCATTGACAATAAGATTGGTCATCACCTGATTCAAACGCTCGCGATCGCCCAATACCGTGACGGAGCGATAAAATTGCGAACGAAACAGCGTAAGGATGACTTGATTTTCCTGGGCCATGCTTTGCAGATCAGCCACTTGTTTCCGCAGCCATTCGTGCAAATCAAAATAGCGAAAACTCATTTTCATTTCGCGGGATTCGATGCGGGAAATATCAATAAGATCGGTGAGCAAATTATTCAGCCGACCGGCCTGGTGATAGGCTTTCTCGATAAAATTATGTTGCATCTGCGGATTATCGACTTTGTTTTCCATCAAGGTTTCAAGATAACCCTGTACCGCAAAAATCGGCGTGCGGAGTTCGTGCGAAACATTCCCGAGGAATTGGCTGCGCATGGTTTCTAATTTTTGAATTTTTTCCCAGTCGTTGCGCAGCTTGGCGAGCATATCATTCAACAAATCCGCCAGTTCGCCCAACTCATCGTCAGACTCGCGCCGGAAATGGGCTTCGATGTGGCCCTGCTTGACAAGCCCCGCGGTTCGCGCCAACTCGCGCAATGGCGTCGTTAAACGGCTGGAGACCCACAGGTTGATGAAAGCCGCAATGCCGAGAACCAGTACGCCCCCGGCAAATATTTTCCAGCGCATTTCGTTAAGAACACGCTCGACTTCAAAGAGCGGAATGGCCAAACGAATGAACCGAATGGACGCCGACGCGTTGGTTGGCGGCGTTGTCATTTTTTTAGCGGCATAAAATAATCGTTGATGAACTGTCGCACTCAAACGCTCATCTCGTCCGAAGCCGGCTTTTATGGCCATCTGCACTTCCGGCCGCTGCAGGTGATTCTCAATATATTGGAGAGAATCCGGCCGGACTTCTGACTCAAAAAGAACTGTGCCGGCGGAGTCCAATAGCGTAAGACGCATTTGGCCGACGCGTGCATAGCTGAAAAGTTGCGTGTAATTGATGCCCTGCGCATCGAAGCCAAAATCGGAGGTCCGCAATAAATGCTCCAGTTCATCAAGCTGGGTGATAAGTTGCGTGAACAGGCGAGACTTATAATAACGCTGCAGTTCGTTGATCATGATAATGCCGACGACCAGCGTCACAGCGAAAAGCAGAATCAGATTGGTGAGAATGAGGCGTTGGCGCAGCGAGAATTTCATTTAGCTTTCATCCGCTTTGAGTCGGTAGCCAACCCCCTTAATGGTTTCGACCAAATGCATATTTTTTTCGCCGAGTTTCTCGCGAATCTTGCGAATATGCACGTCGATCGTGCGGTCGATCACCACCACATCATCGCCCCAGATTTCGTTTAGAAATGTCTCTCGGGTCACCACGCGGCCTGGACGTTGGGCCAAATAAAGCAGCACCTCAAACTCTTTTTTTGTGAACGTGACCATTTTCCCCGCCACTTTGACGGAATAATTGAGCGAGTTGATTTCCACTTCGCCAAAGCGCCAAATGGCTTCCGCTTCCAGCGGGCTGCCGGAGGTTTTGCGCAAAACATTTTTAACCCGCGCTAATAGCTTACGAATGCTGATGGGTTTAATAATATAATCATCCGCGCCCAGTTCCAGTCCGACGACCTCATCAATTTCGCCGCCCTTGGCCGTCAGAAAAATAACCGGAATACTTTTCGTATTTTCAGCCTGACGCAGTTGCCGAATGACTTCCCACCCATCTTTGCCAGGAAGCATGACGTCAAGAATAATCAGATCAGGAGAATTCTGCGCCAATTCCAATGCTTGCAGGCCATTCACCGCCATGATAATTTCATAGCCTTCAGCTTCGAGATTGTACTTCAGCAAATCGAGAATGTCCTGTTCATCGTCTACTAACAAGATGCGTTTGCTCATCTTGATCCTTTCTACAAAAATGGAGGGGTTGGTTGGCTATTCCCTGACCCTATAAGATAATACTAATTTCTCATCAATCTCAAGTTTTTTTATCGCCGTGTTTAGGCATCACCATTCAGTTATTTCACCGCGCGGGCGGTACGGCATGGTTCAGTTTAAAGCAATACGCTGGCGCCGGATTTGTGTTGGTCAATGATTGCATCAAACGAGCATATATCCTTTGGCCAAATCATTATATTGCTGAATTTGTTCTTTTTGCCAAACCAAATCCCGCCCAAGCTCGCTGGCCAACAATGCGGCAACGGCAGGCGCGATAGCCACACTGGCCTTCGCCTCAAGCAGCAGCGCGCGGGTACGGCGGCTGAGAACGTCTTCAATGGTGCGCGCCATCTCATGACGAATCGCCCAGACCACCTCCGCGGCGGTGTAAGGCAGATGCGGATGAAGCCGTTTTGCGAAACTCGAATTTTCTTTTATAAGATGTTGTATCGCGTTCCCATCTTCTCCATAAATATTGAAGGTGTTTGCAGATTCAACGTTATCCTGCCAACCGTGCAAGTGCAGCGTCTGCGTCATACATGGGCGTTCCTCAAGCCCGGCCAGGACGGCGGCCTGGTTTACCGTGTCTTCCGCCATTTTGCGATACGTCGTCCACTTGCCGCCAGTGATGGTGAGCAAACCGGATTTTGCGATTAAAATCGTATGATCGCGTGAAAGCGTAGCAGTTTCATTTTTATCGGTAGCTTTTACCAACGGTCGAATGCCGGCAAAAATACTTTTCACATCGCTTGCGAGAGGATCTTTGGTAAGATAGCGTCCGGCATGATTCAACAGAAATTCGATTTCTCCCGGCAACGGGCGCGGCTCGAGGGTTAGCTGCTCAATCGGTGTGTCGGTTGTCCCGACGATGGCGCGATCATGCCACGGCACCACGAACAACACGCGGCCGTCATCAGTGTGCGGCACCATGATGGCGCTATCACCGGGCAGAAAAGATTTATCCAAAACCAGATGCACGCCCTGACTCGGCGCGATGATCGGATCAGCGGTCGGTTCATCGAGGCGGCGAATTGCATCCGAATACGCACCAGTGGCATTGATCACGACGCGCGCCTGCAGTTCGAAGGTTTCTCCTGTTTCGGAATCCTGCCCGACAACACCGCAAACGAGATCATTCGTTTTCAACAACGAAATCACTTTCACATAATTGGCCGCGCTACCGCCGAGATCAAAAATTGTTTGCGCGAGTGTGATGGCAAGCCGTGCGTCATCGAACTGGCCGTCATAATAAATCACGCCGCCGCGCAATCCGGCGGGTTCGAGAGTTGGAATCTGTGCGAGGGTTTCTTCACGCGAGAGCAAATGAGACGGCGCCAGCCCGAGTTTGCCGGCAAGCACGTCATAAACTTTCATGCCGATGCCATAAAATGGACCTTCCCACCAATCATAGCTGGGAACGACGAAAGCCTGATGCCGAACGAGATGCGGCGCATTGCGCATCAATAAACCACGCTCGCGCAATGCTTCCAGTACCAGCGCCACATTGCCCTGCGCGAGATAACGCACGCCGCCGTGAATCAACTTGGTGCTGCGGCTGGAGGTGCCTTTGGCAAAATCGTGCTGTTCCAGCAATAACGTTTTATAACCGCGGCTGGCGGCATCGACAGCCGTCCCCAATCCCGTGGCGCCGCCGCCGATAATGATAAAATCCCACGACGTTGAAGGAGCGCGAAGTGTTGCTAAAACCGTCTGGCGATTCATCGGATTTGCTTTCGACAAAAATTCTGAGTTTATCGCGGCTTGCTTGATCAATCAAAATATAACGCAAAATAATTAAAGTCAAAATGATTAAAAAGTTGCATCACAGAGATTTTATATTATCTTTTAAAGACGGAAATTTTCGAAAATGTTATTCATCCCCGTTCTATTCTGGAGAGAGGAAAAATGATGGACGCGACCGTGGCTGCACTCATGAACAAAATCAATGGATACCGCCAAGAGGCCATCGATCTCGAAACGCAACTCACTCGCGTGCCGGCGCTGGGCCCCGAGAGTGGCGGCGACGGTGAACGTGATAAAGCGGCGTTCTTGCAAGATTGGGTGCGCCAGCATTTGCAGCCGGATGATTTGCAGGAATATCGCGCGCCCGATGCGCGGGTGTCATACGGCTATCGTCCGAATATCGTCGCGATGTTTAACGGCCATGCGGATAAACGCACGGTGTGGATTATGACGCACCTCGATGTGGTGCCGCCGGGCGATCTCTCGAAATGGACCGGCGATCCGTGGACGGTGCGCGTGGTCGACAACAAACTGATCGGCCGCGGCGTGGAAGACAATCAACAGGGGTTGGTCTCGTCCGTGCTCGCGATGAAGGCTTATCGCGAGCTGGGCATAACGCCGCAAAACCGCGTGGGGTTGGTGTTTGTGGCGGACGAGGAAACCGGCAGCCAATATGGCATTCAATATTTAATTGACGAGCATCGGCATCTCTTCAGCCGCGAGGACATTATTTTGATTCCCGACGCCGGCGATACCAAAGGCACGATGATCGAAGTCGCGGAAAAAAGCATTTTGTGGCTGCGCTTTCACACGCAGGGCAAACAGACGCACGGTTCGGTGCCGGAGTACGGCCGCAATGCGAATAAAGCCGCAAGTTATCTAACGGTGCGTCTCGAAACACTGTATAAAAAATTCAACAAACGCGATCCGATGTTTAGCCCGCCGATTTCAACCTTCGAGCCGACGAAACGCGAGGCCAACGTGCCGAATGTGAATACGATCCCCGGCGAAGACGTGATGTATTTCGATTGCCGCATTTTACCGCACTACAAAATTACCGAAGTAATGAAAGCCGTCAAAGCGCTGACGCGCGAGACGGAAAAAAAATTCAAAGTGAAAATCGATATTTCGTTTTCACAGCAAGATCAAGCCGCGCCGCCGACGGCGCCGGATGCCCCGGTGGTGCAGGTGATTACGCAAGCCATGAAAGATTTGCGCAAAAAACGCCCAAAGCCGATGGGCATTGGCGGCGGTACCGTGGCCGCGTATTTTCGCCGCGCCGGTTTTCCGGCGGCCGTGTGGTCCACCATGGCGGAGACGGCGCACAGCCCGGACGAGTATTGTTTGATTGAAAATATTCTTGACGATGCTAAAATTTTTGCGCATATTTTTTCCCAGCCATTGTAGGTTTAAAAGCAACGCACCGTTGTCGTTCGGCAAGCACTGCCTCCCTGTCATCCCGAAGGGATCTTGTTTCATTGCAAGCACGGTGCTTGAGATGAACAAGATGCTTCCAGCATGACATAAACCAAAGGCGCTTAAAATCTGTTGTGCAGAAATAATGAGAATCTATGGCGACAATGAAAATTGCAAAAAAATCAGCCCCAAAAATTGCAAGCAAGCCACCGGCAAAGAAAAAAAATTCAAAAAGCCCGAAACTCACGGCGCCAACAGTTCGCACCGTAACGAAGAGCGACGGCCTGACTCAAAAACTCGAAACCGCGGCGCGCACAGCGCTGGAAACGTGCCTGGCGGTGAAAGCGGGTGAAACCGTACTCGTGATTACAGACGAGCCGACGCGAGAGATCGGTGCGGCAATCTGGCGCGTGGCGAAGTCGATGAACACAGAAGCGATGATCGCGGAAATGATTCCACGGCAACGCAACGGTGAAGAGCCACCCGCGCCGATTGCGGCGTTGATGGCAGCAAGCAGCGTGGTGTTGTGTCCAACCAGCAAATCATTGACGCACACGGCGGCCCGGCGCGAAGCTTGTGCGCACGGAGCCCGCATCGCGACATTGCCGGGAATCACCACCGACATGATGATTCGGTGTTTGAATGCCGACTATGCCGCAATTGCCGCGCGCAGCAAAAAACTCGCAAGCGTGTTGGAGGGCGGCGACGAAATTCGCGTCACGAGTCCGGCGGGCACCGACATTCGGCTGCGCCGCGGTGACCGGCGGGCAATACCGAACACCGGATTGTATCACAATCCCGGCGAGGGCGGGAATCTGCCGGCGGGTGAAACTTATTTTGCGCCAATTGAAGGCAGCGCGCAGGGCGTCGTTGTTTTTGAAGCGGCGGTGGCGGGCATCGGTAAAATCAAAAAGCCGATTCGCCTCGTCGTGCAGAATGGCATTGCGGTTGAAATTACCGGCAGTGAGGAGGCGCAGAAACTAAATGATCTCATTAATCCGCTTGGCGCCGCTGCGCGCAACATCGCGGAATTGGGTATTGGCACCAATGATCAAGCAAAAATTACCGGCGTGATCTTGGAAGATGAAAAAGTGCTGGGCACGGTGCATCTTGCGCTCGGCGATAATATGTCGATGGGCGGAACCGTTGCCGTACCAAGCCATCTTGATGGTTTAATTCTACAGCCAACTGTATATTTGGACGGACAAATGATCATGAAAGCTGGCAGGCTGCTGGCGGCATAAACTTCATAAAATCTCTCTTGAACAAAACCGAAAAGCTCGCAAAACTGATTTTGCTCAATTGCCTGGAATTACAGCCCGGGCAAGCGGTGTTGCTTGTTTCTGAAATCAAACAGACGAATGCGGTATTGGCTTTTCACAGCGCCGCCGTGAAGGCACATGTTGAGCTGATGTCGTTGGCGCTCCCCAACGGCGAGTCGCGGCTTACCACTTTTGCTTGTCAAGCCATTCAAGCGGCTGAACTTGCCATCATTATCCTCCCCAAACTGGACACCGAAAGTACAAACTGGTTGCGGCAGCAAAATCGCACGCGGGTATTGTTTTTTCCGCAAATCGACGCCGAGGAGATTCCCGCGGCGCTGGAAACGGATCCGCGGCAATTGCGCGATCGCAGCCGCAAACTGGCCGATATTCTAACCATTGGCCGCACGCTGCAATTGACGACGGGCAATGGCACGGCCTTAAAAATGTCGATCACCCAAAATCGCGGCAGCGCCGAGGTGATTCCGTTCATGCCGGAAATATTTTTAGCGTCGCTGCCGCTGGGGCGCGCCTTTGTTACGCCGGTGGTAAATTCCGTGGCCGGTGAAATTGTGCTGGATGATCTGGCCGGCAGCCATTCCGCCGCGGCCTCGCCCATCGAGCTTAAAATCGTTGACGGCAAAATTACGCTGATTAAAGGCGGCAAGGCGGCGAATGAATTACGCCGGCGCTTGCGGCTCGCCGGCGCGAATGCGCGGCAAATTGTCGAAATCGGCGTGGGTTTGAATGAAAAAGCGCGGCTGGGAAATTCTGTATGCGAAGACGAGAAAATCATTGGCACCGTGCATTTGGGCATTGGCCGTCTCACCAGCGGCAACAAAATCCCGGAAATCTTTGCGTGCGGCATTTTACAAAAACCGAATATGCTGATTGACGGCAAAAAGATTGTAGAAGAAGGTAAGATGCTGGTGGGGTGAGAGAGTCCGAAGTCGGTAGTCCGAGGTCCGAAGTTGCCGCAAGGCTAAAACATTGCACTCCGCCTTAAAACACGAAGCGGGCTTTTCGCCCGCTTTGTGTTTATATCGAAAACTTCTACAAGCCGATTATTGCTTGACGACCCAAACTTTGATGATCGACTGCACCTCGCCGTGCAATTTCACCGGGACTTCATAGAAGCCCAGCGCTTTGATCGGTTCATCAAGTTGGATTTTGCGTTTATCAATTTCAAAACCCTTCGCGGCCAGCATGTCGGCAATGTCCTGGGTGGTGACGGAGCCGAAAACGCGATCTTCTTCGCCGACCTGCACGGTGGCGGTGACGGACACGCCATCCAGCTTCGTTTTTAAATCCTCGGCGAGTTTTTTCTCGCGATTTTTTCTGGCATTGAGGCGGAGTTTATCCTGCTCAAACATCCGCAAGGCCCGAGCGGAAGCTTCATAAGCAATGCCGCGTGGAATCAGGAAGTTTCTCGCGTAGCCGTCTTTCACGGTTAAAACTTTGCCCGCATCTCCAAGGGTTTCGAAATCCTGCCGGAGAATGACTTTCATATTTGAGAATCCCGGTTATAAAAGTTATAAACTTATTTTGCAGTTATTATTTCACGATTTCAGAAATATAAGGAATCAACGCCAAATGCCGGGCGCGCTTGATGGCGACGGTGAGCATGCGCTGATGATGCGCGCAAGTTCCCGACGTGCGGCGGGGGATAATTTTGCCCTGCTCGGTGGTGAAGCGGAGCAGGCGTTTGTCATCCTTATAATCAACGAACAATTCTTTTTCTTCGCAAAAACGACAGATGCGACGCTTTCTCAACATTGTGGAACTCCAAATTAAGATTCGACGTAACGTTTTCGGAGTGCTCCGCGCGCGGAATTAACCGCCCAACAACGGGGCAATGTGAAAGTTACAATCCAGTTTAATTGACTAAAGTTTTAAATTTTCGTAGCCAAAGCCGAACTCGCCGGCGGGGCTACTTTTGGCCGGCTCGGCAGCCGGAGATTCTTCCGGCGGCTCTTCTTGCGGCTCTTCGAGCGCGGCGTTGTCCAGTTCAACGGAGTCCGGCATCAATTCACCGGACGGATGGCGTTTGTTGAGAAACTGAATCCGCCGGGCTTTGATTTCAACCACGTTTTTACTGGAGCCGTCTTCATTTTTCCAAATACGGCTTTGCAATTCGCCATCAACCAGCACGGCGCTGCCTTTTTGCAAATTTTCGGCGCAACTCTCGGCTAATTTATACCACGCCACGACGCCGACATAACACACATTTTCACGCCATTGCCCGGTGTTGTCTTTGAAACGGCGATTGGAAGCGATATAAAAATTTGCCACGGGCGTTCCATTCGTCGTCCGTCGGAATGACGGCGCCGTGGTCAAATTTCCGGCGATCATCACCGAATTGACATCCGGCATTTTAAAATCCGCCATAGCCTGATGCTCCCTTCGTCATAAACAGCGTTCGAAAGAATCCATTTCATCCAACGGGAGTAGGCGCCGCGCTCAGATGCTGCGCAAGTTTCCAACACACTGCCGGCGCGGCTTACGCCACGGTATCGGCAAGAGCAGCCACAACCGGAATCTCATCATCAACCACAGCTCCGTTGGCCTCGGCCGCTTTGGCGCTCGCCTTTTGCTCTTCGCTCTTGACGACCAGCGGGTCAATCTTAATGGTCAAAAAACGCAGCACCGATTCATTCAAACGATATTCGCGATCCAGCAACAGAGGCAATGCCTCGGGGCCGCTAAAACGCACGTTCAGATAAAAGCCGTATTGCTTGCGTTTGATTTCATAAGCCATGCGCCGCTTGCCCCAATCTTCCACTTTAACGATGTTGCCGCCATGATTGGAAATAAAGTTGACGATCTTGTCATTTTGATTGCGAACTTCGTCCGCCTTCAACATGGAATCAATCACGACGGTGGTTTCATACAGTCTCAATCGGTTTTCACCTCCTTACAAAATTGATTATTGGTTTAGTTCTTAAGCGTTAAATTTGTTCATCGCTGTTTGCATGCCGTCCACCACAAAGCTGCTGGCCGCCGCAACCGCACGATCATAAATCTCCGGCAGCAATTTCTGTTCGGCGCGAGAGAACGTCGCCAAGACATAATTGGCCATTTCACCTTTGCCAAATTCGGCACTGATGCCGAGACGCAGGCGCGCCACCTCCGGCGTGCCGAGATGCTGAATCACCGAGGCCATGCCGTTATGCCCGCCATCGCTGCCACCGGCGCGCAATCGTAATTTTCCCAGCGGTAATTGATAATCATCAAAAACAATGAGAATACGGGCGAGGGCGATATCAAAATAATCGGCGGCATGGCGCACGGCTAAACCGCTATTGTTCATGTAGGTCAGCGGTTTGAGCAGCAAAATTTCCGCGGTGCCGGAAGCGATCAGGTACTCGCCCTTGCCAGCGCGGAAATTAAGATGCAGTTTTTCGGCCAAACGCTCGACCACTTTAAAACCAACATTGTGGCGCGTTTCGCTGTAACGCGGGCCTGGATTTCCCAAACCGACGATAAGATGCTTTTCAGACATGCCACTGCTGGCAATTAAAAAGAGAGGCCGGGCACGGTGCCCGCAGGCTACGCCTGTAGGGAAATCTGCGTGAGGAAGGAGTTTACTGCCGGCAATCATTGCGATTGCCGGCGGGATTGACGCCGCTTCAACAGTTTCCAAATCACCAAGCCGACGCTGGTAAATTTATTTCTTCTCTTTCTTTTCTTCTTTGCCTTTAGCTTTGCCCTTGCCATCGTCTTCGGCGGCTTCGCCTTCAGCGTCTTCTTTCTTGCGGCCGATGACCTCAGGCTCCGCTTTCTCGGCGGTCGCATCCGCAGCCGCCGGCGTTTCTTCCAACTTCGGCGGCAACACCGTTGCCACCACATGCGCCGGGTCGTTGAGAATACGGACTTTTTCTATCTGTACATCACTGACGTGAATCGTATCGTGAATCTTCAAATGGCTTACTTCCACCGTAACCGCTTCGGGAATATCCAGCGGCAAACATTCGATTTCCAATTCGCGCAACATCGCTTGCAGCGTGCCGCCTTCTTTAACGCCGGCCGGGGAGCCATTTAAACGCACCGCCACCTTGACGCGAATTTTCTCGGTCAACTTGATGCCCATCAGATCGACATGCAACAGGCGGCTGGAAAGCGGATCCCGCTGCACTTCGCGAATGACGCATTTTTCAACGCGCCCATCGGCGAATTTCAGGTCAATCAAATTGGCCTTGCTGACGATCACCATGCGCAAGGCTTTTTCTTCCATGGCAACTGGAATCGCTTTCTGACCATGGGTATAAAAAATTCCAGGGATGGCGCCGGCCCGACGGGCCTGGCGCGCGATTTTCTTACCAGTACCCTGGCGGACGGACAAATTCAATAACGCTTCTGACATCTTTTTCTCCAAAAAAACGACTTTTTATTTTTAATGACTTGTGGCGTTTAATCAAACAAAAAACTAATGGATTCTTCGTTGTGTATGCGCATAATCGCCCGGCCAAATAATTCGCCCACCGACAAGATCTTCATCCGCTCAAATTGTTTGTCGGGATCAATCGGCACCGAGTCTGTGAACGCGATCTCCTCGATGACGGAGTTCGCCAGCCGCTCCACCGCCGGGCCGGAGAGAATGGCGTGGGTGCAGGCCGCAAAAACTTTTTTCGCGCCGCGTTCCTTTAATTTGGCCGCCGCCATGGTCAGCGTGCCGGCGGTGTCGCAAATGTCGTCGATCAACAGCGCGTTCATGCCTTCGACGTTGCCGATGACGTTGGTCATCTCCACGGCATTCGGGCGCGGCCGCCGTTTGTCAACCACGGCAATCGGCGCGTTCAAACGTTTGGCGTAGGCCCGCGCCAGATGCGAGCCGCCGATATCGGGCGAAACCACGACGAGGTCGGAAATCTTTTTGGCGCGAAAGTAATCTGCAAAAATCGCCGCCGAATAGAGATGGTCGACCGGAATGTCAAAGAAACCCTGAATCTGCGGCGCATGCAGATCCATGGTGAGGATGCGATCCGCGCCGGCGGTGGTCAACAGATTGGCCACCAGTTTGGCAGTTATCGATACCCGCGGTTGGTCTTTACGATCCTGCCGGGCATAGCCGAAATATGGAATCACCGCCGTAAGCCGCCGGGCCGAGGCCCGTTTCGCCGCGTCAATCATGATGAGCAATTCCAGCAGATTGCGCGCCGGCGCGCCGGTCGGCTGCACGATGAAAACATCTTGCCCGCGAATATTTTCGCAATATTTCATCCACGTCTCACCGTCGCTAAACTCGCGAAACTCGGTTTTGCCGAGCTCGAGATTCAGATATTGCGCGATCCGTTGCGCCAATTCCGCATGCGCACGACCGGTGAATAAACGCGGGTGTTGCAGTCCAGCACTCATTGGGCAGGTTGCAAATGGCAAAATACAAAATCACACTTCGCAAAAAACAAGGCGAATTTCATTTGCAAAGGCCGCTGATTTTTGTCCTTTGCTTTTTTGCTTTTTGCTCTGGCTGGGGCGGAAGGATTCGAACCTTCGAATGCAGGATCCAAAATCCTGTGCCTTGCCAACTTGGCGACGCCCCAAGATCCCATTTCAGAGCTATGCTTCTCCCCCACTCAAGCCACCCTCCCAAGCGTCTTACGGCTCCTCGCCGTTGCGGCGCGCTTCCGCTTTATACGCTTCGAGAATGGCGTTCTCTACTTTTTCACGAAACTCGTTAGTAATCGGATGAGCGATATCGCGATAAGTTCCGTCATTCATCTTGCGACTCGGCATGCTGACGAAATATCCCGTCGCGCCTTTGATGACTTTCATGCCGCGCACCACAAAACAGTCATCAAACGTCACGTTGACGAATGCTTTCAACTTGTCTTCGTCCCGAATACTGACCGTGATTTCCGTGATTTCCATCCATCCCTCCTTGCGAAGTTTAAACTGAAGACAGGGACACCTGGTTGCACACCCTCGCCCATCGCGAGCGACTGGTGAAGGTCAGTACTGCATTTGGTATACTTGCCGTATACCCCATCGAATTGGTTTCGCTACAAAAGTGCTGCCGTGTTCAAATATTTTTGCTTGTTCCTGCGCTTCCTGGCGGGTGCGGAACAGCCCAAACATGGCCGAGCCGCTTCCAGTCATGCTCGAAACCATCGCGCCGCTGCTTTGCAACTGCGCTTTAATTTTTGCCAACTCCTCATATTTTTCAAAGACCGTAGCTTCAAGGTCATTCTGGCAGACTTCCAAAAGCTCAACGCCGGTGCAATGCAAAATGTTTGAGCTTGGTAATTTACGATACTTTTCGGTTTTTGTCAAGCCTAATTTATTGTAATTTTGATAGGCCCAGGCAGTCGAGACCGCAACCGGCGGGGTAACGAGCAACACCCAAAATGCCGGTAAATCATCTATCGCCTCGAGAATTTCACCGCGCCCTCGCCCACGACACATTCCGCCAGTAAGAAAAAACGGCACATCCGAACCAAGCTGAGTTGCAAGTTGCAACAAGCGCGCAGTTGGCAAATTCAACTCAAAAAATCGATTGAGCGCCATTAGCGTCACGGCAGCGTCGCTACTGCCGCCGCCCAATCCGGCGCCGGCGGGAATTTTTTTTTCAAGCTGCAAGCTGACATTGAGCGGCTTGGCGGCCACTTCCCGAATCAATTGGTAGGCACGATAACAAAGGTTGGATTCATCAACCGGGATCTCCGGTTGATCGCAGGTTAAGGTTAAACCGGCAGACGACGTTTTTTTAAAATGCAATTGATCGGCTAAATCAATCTGCAGAAAAAACGTGTCTAATTCATGATACCCATCTGCACGTTTGCCCAGGATGCGCAGGCCAAGATTGATTTTGGCAAACGCCGGCAGGCTCCAGGCTTGGTTTGAAAGGTTGATTATTTTTTTACGCCGCGTTTGGCCGCGGGCGTCTCACTGGTTGGTGGTGTCGCGGGGGGATTCAGACGCGCCCGTTCACTTACACTGTACGTGAGTTGTTCCGTTTGCGCATCGGGGCGAGGAATGATGTGAGTCGACACCACTTCGCCGACACGCCGGGCGGCGGCACTGCCGGCATCAATGGCGGCTTTCACGGCGCCGACCTCGCCGACGATTTTAATGGTGACCATGGCTGCATCGGTCACTTCTTTGCCGACGCAAATCACCTGAGCGGCTTTCATCATGGCATCGGCCGCTTCCAAGGCCGCCACCAAACCGCGGGTTTCAATCAAGCCTAAGGCGCGTTCGGACATGGACTGGTTCCTTGATGCTGGTTGCTGGTAGTTCGTTGCTTGTTGCTGGTGACTGGTTGCTTTCAGCTTGTAGCGATCAGCGACGAGTAACCAGCGACCAGTTAACTCTCTTCGCGTTTGGGCAGAATCATTTC
>CAYZFF010000056.1:0-16615 GCA_964477305.1 uncultured Cytophagia bacterium | reverse complement strand
AAAGCATGCGGGAATGACAGCCACGTGAAATGGGAAAGTTATTTAAATGTCGATCCTTAATAAATCGTAGCGCGACTTTAGCGAGAACCAACTTCACCACAAAGGCACAAAGTTCACAAAGAAAAGCCTTTGTGTTCTTTGTGAATTTTGTGGTGTAAAAATTTCTGCGTTTTTATGGATAAAGTTTCTCCATAATCCACGCACCGTTCTGCGGCACGTAAACTGTGCGATCATGTAAGCGGCTCGCGCGGGATTGCCAAAATTCCATGCGCTCTGGAATCACGCGGAAACCGGACCAGAAGGGAGGACGCGGCACGTCGCCACCGGCAAATTTCGCTTCGAAAGATCGAACCCGCGCTTCCAGTTCTTCGCGTGTGGTCAAAACTTGACTTTGCCGGGAAGCCCACGCGCCGATTTGCGCGCCGCGCGGCCGCGAGGCAAAATACGCATCAGCCTCGGCATCCGTTACGCTGACCACGCGACCTTCGATGCGCACTTGTTGCTCCAGCGGCGGCCAGTGAAAACAGAGTGCCGCAAACGAATTGGCCTGCAACTCCCGGCCTTTGCGGCTTTCTAAATTAGTGAAGAAAACAAACCCGCGGTCATCAAATCCTTTCAATAAAACCACGCGCGCCGAAGGCCGGCCCTCGGCACTCACAGTGGCTAACACCATTGCCGAGGGTTCCGGCACCACCACTTTCTGCACCTGCGCGTAAATTTCGGCAAAGTGCCGAAGGGGATCTTGCAAAACATTGCTATTATTTTGGGTCATGGGTTTCAACTCTGTGGAAATTAAATTTTATTACAACAAAGACATCTTTGCTGTACTCATTTAGCCGCCAGCGATATTGCCGGCGGCGTTTGCAATATAAAGATAACCGCCGCCGCAGTCAAGAAGTTTTGCTGGCATTGGCAAGACGAAGCAAAATGCCCGGCAGGGGGTGACGTGAATTCACCGATTTTGACCCGGCCGCCGAATTTTCTCGTTGCACTTCTAATTATTTTTTCTTATTTTAATAGGTCGAAATTCAGCATTTGAAATTTGATAACGGTCGGCCTTCGTCATCCGAATAAACCACTGTTGCAACACACTCGGAACGAAGGCTATTTTTTAAATAAACGGAATAACTATGCAAAAAAAATTCGCGATGCATGAGGAGGATGAATGGACAATCGCGCGCGCGCTTCTTTAACCTATCGCATCTTAACCGATGTGCTCGGCGTGACCTTGGTGTTTGGCGCGTTTTCTTTAAGCACGATCACGGACTATACGGTTGCTACGCTCGTGCGTAACGTGGTGCTGTATGCGCTGGTGTTTGCCGTGTTGATTATGATCTGGCGCCGTTTGGGCAGCATGTTTGATTTGGGAATTTTGGGCGGCAAAGTCAGCGGGCTGATCGGCATGTTCATCGCGTTGAATGTCGCGCTGGCGCCGGTCTTTTTAGGAATTTTGATTTCGAAGAATGAAGCCGTTCGTCCTTTTGCGGCGAACTGGCTCGCCGTCAGTTTCGGCCTCATCGTGTTGCTCATGATGTTTTTGGTGCGCCGTTCACACGCGTACAAATCCAAAGCCCATTGGCGTTTGGTGCATCATACACTGTTGATCACCGGTTTGCTTTTTCTGGGGTCGGCCTTTGTGCCATTGACGCTTGCTCCCGTTGCAGAAATGCCGGTGCGCTTTCTGCTCTGGGCCGTCGCCCTGCTGGCCTCGCCAGTGATTCAGCGTCTGGGTTCCAATATGGTGGCGAATCCGTCGCAACCGCAACGCGCCGGCGCATCGGCAAGCTCGACGAATTCGTTGGCAAATCCCTCTTTGTCGGATTCACATTCATCCGATCACCCCGGCGACGAACGTGAGAGCCGCGATGGACGTGAAGGCCAGGATCAACATCGACGCCCACCTCGGCGCGGCGGCCGCGGCCGTTTTCACCGGCATTCCGGCCCTTCGCGGCGGCGGATGTAAATAAGTCGTGTCTAATAAAGTCCGAGGTCCAAAGTCCAAGAACGAGAACGGGCTGAACGAAATCATATGTTTCACTGTATATCTTTTTTAAGGAGAGTGTAGTTTTATGGCAGCAGTTTCAGAATTTCGTAACGGTATGGCGATCATGCACAACGGCGACATTTGGGTAGTGGCGGAATTTCAACATTTCAACCCGGGAAATTGGCGCGCGATGATTCGTACCAAACTCAAACATGCCAAATCCGGCCGCGTCGTCGAGCATACCTTTCGAATGACTGATAAGATCGAAGAAGTTCGTCTCGACATGAAAGATATGCAATATCTCTATGAAGCCGACGGCAATCTCTATTTTATGGATTCGGAAAATTACGAGCAGACGTTCATCTCCGCCGCGTTGCTCGGCGACCAAACGCGGTTTCTCAAAGAAGGCAACATGTGCCATATCATGTTTCACGATGGCAGCGCCATTTCTGCCGAACTGCCGTTTTTCATTGAGTTTGTTATTACCGAAGCCGAGCCCGCAGTAAAAGGCGACACCGCCACCGGCGTGATGAAAAATGCTGTCATCGAAACCGGCGCCAAAATTCAGGTGCCGCTTTTCATCAAAGAAGGCGACAAGATTAAAATCGATACACGATCAGGGAAATATTTGGAACGCGTGAATTGAGGCGTGTCTAAACTTTAAATTCGTCTTTAAAACTGCTAACCGGCTATGCTGTCATGGCCGGTTATTTTTTTTCGAACCAAAGTAACACAGGCCACCGGGGGAGTAACGTGGTGGCCTGTGCCTTCGACGCGGAGGTAGCTATGGCTCAACTCGGTGCCGAGCCATGAGCATGGGAGTTCTATTTGCTGGTTAATTTGTGGCTGCGCTCCTTTCTTTTACAAGTTTCGTGCCCAAAAAAGCGGAAACCATTGAACCAAAAATCAAAAACTTAGTGCAAAGGTGTGCTCAAATTCTATCAGCCCTTTCGCATTTCTGAGAAAGAAATTCCGAATTTTAAGAAACTATTCTTCTCTTCCATACATCCCATCAATGATCTCCTGATATTTATCCGTCACCACCTTGCGGCGGAGTTTTAACGTCGGGGTTAACTCACCACCCCCAATCGAGAAATCCTGCGGTACAATCTCAACTTTTTTCACCGATTCAAACGAGGCCAATTCGACGTTTTTCGCTTTGACCTCCTCCATGATTAATTGTTTGATTTGCGGAAGCTCGGCCAGTTCCTCAAAACGCTTGAACGTTATGCCATTGGCCTTTGCCCAAGGCTCAACGTACTCACGATTGAGCGTCACCAACGCTGTCACGTATTTTTTACGATCACCGTAGGCCATGGCCTGGCTGATAAAACGCGAGGTTCGTAAAATACGCTCGATCCGTTGCGGCGCGATGTTTTTTCCACCCGAGGTGATGATCAGTTCCTTTTTGCGATCCGTGATTTTTAAAAAGCCGTCACTGTCAATTTCGCCAATGTCGCCGGTATAAAGCCAGCCGTTTTGGTCAATCGCCTCTGCCGTCGCTTCGGGATTTTTGAAATAACCTTTCATGTTCCCTTTACTGCGATACAAAACTTCCCCATCCGGGGCGAGTTTCATTTCAATACCGGGGCCAACGGGCCCAACCGTGCCAAATTTATTGTGGTCGTAGCGGTTGACATTGGTAAACGACGTGTTCTCGGTCATCCCAATTCCCTCCAGAATGAGAACGCCGCAGGCGTGAAAAAATTCAGCGATACTTTTGTTCAGCGGTGCCGCGCCGGACACTGCCCACAACAGCCGTCCACCAAACGCCGCTTGAATTTTGTGCAGCACCAGCTTATTGGCAAGTTGGTGTTTGAATTGCAAAAAACCGGGCAGCGGCTGCCGGTTTTGCTGATGGCGGCTCGCCTCGTAACCGACCTGCAAGGCCCAATCGAATATTTTCTTTTTGACCCCGCCGGCATCCTGCGCGCTCGTCGTAATTTTGGCATAAATTTTTTCAAAAATTCGCGGCACGCTGCAAATGAAATCCGGCCGCACTTCTTTCAGATTTTCCGCGACTTTCTCGATACTTTCGGCAAAAGCAATGGAGACGCCCCGGGTCAGGCAAAAGTAAACGATAAGACGCGCAAACACATGCGCAAGGGGAAGAAAGAGCAACGTTTCAAATGTCGGTTTCAGCAAAAGGCATTGCGCGGCTGATTCCGAAACGAAGAGCATGTTTTCATGCGTCAGCATCACGCCTTTGGGCACGCCCGTCGTGCCGGAAGTATAAACCAGCCCCGCGAGATCATCGAAGCGGCAGGATTGGGCGCGAGCGGTGAATTCGGCCTCTGGAATATTTTCGCCTTGGCGCAAAAAGTCCGCGAAGCTGAGCACCCCCGTGTCGCCATCGGTTGCACCATCGAAAATAATGATCTGCCGCAACTTCGGCGTTTCTTGTCGCGTCTGCAAAACTTTGTTGAGTTGATCTTGGTTTTCAACAAAAATAATTTCGGCATCGCTGTGATTAATAATGTAAGCGCAATCGGGGGGAAGATTAGTGGGATAAATTCCAACCGTGGCCGCGCCACAATTCACAATGCCAAAATCGCATTGCACCCATTCCAATCGCGTCGTACTAAGAATATTGACGCGGTCGCCTTTTTTCACGCCCAACGCTAATAAACTTTTGGAAATCTTTTTGCAAATTTCCACCTGTTCACGCCAGGTGACGGTCTTCCAGATGCCGCCAGTTTTGTGGCGATAGGCCACTTTATCGGGATTGGCGGCGCTGATTTGGCTCAAAAGTTCGTAAACTGATTGCGCGATCATTTCCTGTCTCCGTGAGAGTAACGATTTTAGCTTATTACACCGGCTTGCTTGGCATATAATAATTGAAATTTTTCTTTCTGCAAAACGAATTTTTTGACGCCCATGGTCGTGAACACCATTTGTTCATACTCCGGCGAGGAAAAACATTGGCTGACGGTCTCTTCCAGCGGTAAAACCAACGCATCGGCTTGCCATTCACAAACTTTTCCTGCCGCCTCATCAAATATACAACCGAGGTAAATGGCCCATGACAGCTCGGCCAAGGACAAAAAGCATAAATCCCGCCTTAACGCCAGCACGATGCCTTTAAGTTCTGGATTGCAATACCAAAAATACTCCAAATAAAAGTAGGCGTTATGAAAAAATTGAGGAAAATTTAAAACTCCGGCAAGGTGATTTTGCCGGGCTAAATACACGAGTAGTTGCAAAGCCCGCTTGGCAAGACCCAAGCCGGGATGGCGTTGTCCCGGCAGCGAGGGCTGTTCGGCACTGAAAGCCGCGGACGGATTTTGCAGCATTAGCCATTCAATTTTTAACATTGGCTGCGACACGCCGTCCAGGAGGTTGGGGTGCGAGAAAGAAGTTTCATTTAAACGCAATTCAACGAACAAATTTTCGGTGATTGCCGTGGAATTGAAAATTTTTAAGGCTTGTTCAAACGCCTCGAGTGGTTCGATGATGATGAGGGGATGGCCGCAGCCTTTGGCTTGGAGCACGGAGAGAATATCAAATTTTGCCAATAAGTGCAAAACCTCGTTTTCAGAATAACGGCCGAGCCAAAAGGTTGAACGTTTGTTGCCGATGAGTTGCGCCAGAATATCAGTGTTATTCAACGGCGCAGGGGCTTGGTCACTTTTGGTATCCACGCCAATAGGTTAAATTTTAAATTGAAGATTTGCCATGCAAAATTTTTAGTTCTTCAAATCCTTCAACACTTCTCGCGCCGCATTATAGCCGGGCGCGCCAGTGACGCCGCCACCCGGATGCGTGCCCGCGCCGCATAAATACAAATTTCCAATCGGCGTGCGATACTGACCGTAACCGGCGACCGGGCGCATGAATAACATTTGATCGAGTCCCATCTGCCCGTGAAACTCGCCGCCTTCGGTGAGGCCGTAATCGCGTTCCCAATCCAACGGCGTGATAACTTGGCGGTGCAGAATAATCTCTTTGATATTCGGCGCATACGCTGCGAGCGTATTAATAATGTGATCACCCAACTTCTCGCGCTGCTCATTCCAGTTGCTCTCGCGCAACTGGTACGGCGCGTATTGCATCGTGATCGACATCACATGTTTTCCCGCCGGTGCGAGGGATGAATCCAGCACGGTCGGAATCACGATATCGAGATAAGGCTGCTGCGAATAACGCCCGTACTTTGCATCATCGTAAGCGCGTTCGAGATATTCCAAATTCGGGCAAATGTGAATGTGGCCGCTCAAATGCGCTTCGGCGTTTTTAAAACGCGGTAAATCATTTAGCGCCAAATTGACTTTCGCCGTTGTGCCACGGTACCGTATGTTGCGGACCCGCCGTACGAAGGTCGGCCCGAGATTCGGCGCGCCGACGAACTCGAAAAACGTCCGGCGCGGATCGGCATTTGAAATGATGGTACGTGCTGAAATTTCCTCGCCACTGTTTAATTGCACACCCGTCGCTTTGCCGTCGCTAAGTTTGATTTGCATTACTTCCGCGCCAGTGCGAATTTCCGCACCGTGTTCGCGTGCGGCACTCGCGAGCGCGGCGGAAAGTTGGCCGCTGCCGCCTTTCACAAACCGGCTCGATCTGAAGCCGCCATTGGCGGCGCCGAGATAATGATACAACAGCATAAACGCCGTACCGGAAGCCTGCGGGCCTTGCATACTGCCGGTCACGCCCGCCGCGCCGAGCACTGCTTTCAGCGCCTCGTTCTCAAACCACTCGTTAAGAAACTCCACCGCCGTCATCGGCAATACGCGTAGAAACTCCATCATTTCATGCTTGCCGGAACGCTTGAGTTTCCATCCGGCGTTAGCCCACGACAGCAAATCCTCCAAGCTGTTTTGTGTAATGCGCGGTGGCGTCAGCAACATGATGCTGTTTAGGACTTCGGCTAATTTGCTGACGAGCCGAACAAATGCCGGGAATTTTTCTGCATCGGCTTTGGAAAGTTTAGCGATTTCGCCGATGTTTTTTTCCTGATCGCGCCAAAGCGTGAGGGAAGTGCCGTCAGTCTGCGGCGCAAACACCGCAACCGGACTTTCGATGAATTGGAGTCCGTGTTTTTGCAAGCTCAACGCGTCGATGATCTCCTGCCGAAATAAACCGGCATCATGCGCGCCCGTGTTGAATTTAAAACCGGGAAAAACCTCTTCCGTAGCTGCCGCGCCGCCGAGCGTGTCGCGCCGCTCCAATAGTAGCACACGGCGCCCGGCTTTTGCCAAATATGCGGCGGTGACTAATCCGTTATGGCCA
Organism: uncultured Cytophagia bacterium; assembly: GCA_964477305.1. Taxonomy (GTDB): domain Bacteria; phylum Zhuqueibacterota; class Zhuqueibacteria; order Zhuqueibacterales; family Zhuqueibacteraceae; genus Zhuqueibacter. Next base: position 9,402 of record CAYZFF010000056.1, on the reverse strand, counting down.
GCGCCGACAATGATTGCATCGTAGATCATATATTGGCTATGCTATGTTTGTTCGAGTCAGTGAAAGTTGAAGCATTAGAAAAAAGCTAATTCTTCTTCACACTAATATTCCCTGCCCGCTCTTTCACCTCGACCACCACTTCGTCCGTTGCCGAACTGCAAGCGGTTCCTCTACCATCAGTAACTTTCAAACGCGCGACATATTTGCCGGGCTTCACAAAAGTATGAAATACCTTGGCGCCCGGTTCCGTGGCGCCATCGCCGAAATCCCACGAGAATGTTAGCGGATCGCCGTCGGGATCGGATGAGGCCGTGCCGTCAAACAAAATTGCATCATGTGCACCGCCGACAAAAGCCTCGCGATCCACGCCGGCGTTGGCGATTGGGGTCGCATTAACGGTAATAATGGCTGTGTCCGCGTGCGCCGCGCAATTCGTTTTTGTATCATCAAAAACCGTTAAAATAACTTTATAGGTTCCAGATTTTTGATAAACGTGTTTGATGATTTTTCCTTCCTTCTCGACGCCGTCACCCAAATTCCATTTGTAGGTTTTAATCTGGCCGTCTTGATCCAGCGAAGCCGAAGCGTCGAACGTCACTTCCGCGCCGGGGCAAACAATTTTATCTTCGCCGCCGCGAGCGATCGGCGGTTGATTGATCAGTAATTTGGCGGTGAAATCGGTTTTGCTGTTCGAAGTCGAGGTGCCGTCATCGACCGTCAACGTGACGTGATAAAGCCCGAGCTTGTTGTAAACATGCGAAACCTGCACGCCTTCGGCGGAGTTGCCGTCGCCGAAATCCCAACGATATGCAGCAATTTTGCCATCAGCATCTGATGAATTCGCGCCGCTGAATGAAACCGTTTCGCCAGCACAGGCTTGCGTTTTTGCTGCAATGCGCGCTTGCGGCGCAATATTAACGGTAACGTATGCGGTGTCGGTATCCGCATTGTTGCTGAGAGTGGTTTCATCGGTTACTTTCAACACGACCGGAAAGCGGCCGCTCTTTTGAAATTGATGCCACACTTGCGCGCCATTAGCGGTTTGGCCGTCACCAAAATTCCATTGAAACGTCGTCACCGAACCGTCCGCATCTTTTGACGCAGAACCGTCGAACCACACGGTTTGATTCACGCCGACAAGTTGATCGGCGCCGGCGTTCGCGATCGGTGCAGCATTGATGGCGATCACCCGCTGCACCGTGGCTGAATTGCAAGAAGTTTGCGCGTCCGTTTTAATTGTCAATACCGCAATGAATTTTCCAGCGCGTTCATAGGTATGCGCCGTAATTTTGCCGGTTCCGTTTGTGCCATCTCCAAAATTCCACTCATAAGCCGTAATCTTCCCGCCAACGCTCGCGGCGGCTGAGCCTATCGAAGCCGAAGCGTCAAACGACACCGCTTGCCGCACCGGCGCCGCATCGACGCTGGTGAATTGTGCCACCGGCGCCTCATGCACCGTGATGATGACATCATCGGTGTCGGAGTTATCACAATCACCGACTTGATCGCCCGTCACCGTGAGCACGACACGATAGGTTCCGGCGCGAGTGTAAGCTTTAGTAGGCTTCGCGCCGCCGCCCGTGGTGCCGTCGCCAAAATCCCAAAAATAATTATTCACCACGCCATCAAAGTCGCGTGATTTGGTGCCGTCAAATTGAAATTGTGTATTGGCACACACCGTCAAATCTGCACCGGCCTCGGCCACCGGCGATTCAACCACGCGAATCACTTTCGTGTCGGTCGCGGTGTTGCAAAGCAAGCCGGAATCATCGGTGACCGTGAGTTTAACCTGATAACTCCCCGCAGTTTTATAAATTTTCGTCGGATTCAATCCCTCCGCGTTTGTGCCGTCGCCGAAATCCCAATTGTATTTTAACAAGCCCCCCTCGGGATCGCGCGAATTACCGGCATTGAAAATCACGACTTCGTTGGCGCAAATGATCCGGTTCTCGCCGGCATTTGCGCTCGGCGGCTGATTGATTTTAACGGTGATCGAAGTGGAATGCCGCGAGTTCGTCAAACCGAGGCCGTCATCGACGGTGAGAATGATCGGATAGGTCCCGCCTTTGGCAAATTGATGAACCACTTTCACGCCGGAATCCGCCGCAGCGCCATCTCCGAAATTCCAAAAATAGGAGAGGGGGTTGCCGTCGGGATCGGACGAAGCCGAGGCATCAAAGACAAGCGTGTTATCACAAGTAAAAATATCTTTACCGGCCTTGGCGATTGGCGCATTGTTGATGCGAATCCGAATTGTATCGCGCGCCGTTGCGTTTGTCGCGCCGCTATTGTCTTTCACTGTGAGTATCGTGCTGTAAACACCGGGCGCGGAAAATGTGCGGCTCGTTTGTGGCGTTTCGGCGGCATTTTTGCCATCGCTGAAATCCCAGCGATACGAAAGAATTTTACCGTCGGAATCAAACGAACCTTTCGCGTCCAATGCAATCTTCTGATTGGGCGCGGCAATGATGTCACTTCCCGCCACTGCCACCGGCGCCGCATTAACCGTGATGATCGATTCGTCGAAATCAATGGCTGCCGTTTGGCCGGTATTGTCCTGCACCGACAACTTTGCGGTGTAAATGCCGGGTTTGCTAAAACGATGCGCCACGGACTTCCCTTCGGCGCTTTGCCCGTCGCCAAAATCCCACGTGTAACGCGCGATTTGCCCGTCGGGGTCGAGCGATTTCGCTGCGTTCAAAGTAATTTCCTGATTGAGCGCCGCGATCTGATCCGGCCCGGCGTCGGCAAGCGGTTTTTCATTCACGGTGACTTTTATGTCAGTAGAATTTTTATTGTTTTTAGTATTCGTGTCGTCTGTTACCGTAAGTTTAACATTATACGTTCCGGTTTTGCTGTAAACGTGTGTCGGCGCTGCGCCCTCGCCACTGCCGCTGTCGCCAAAGTCCCATTGATAGCGCGTGATTTTGCCGTCTGCATCTTTCGACGCGCTGCCATCAAATTTAACTTCACTGGCAGTCACCAATTGATTCTCCCCGGCATGTGCCACCGGTTGCGCGTTGACGATGACCAGCATCGTGTCGCTCACCGTATCCGTATCGGTGCCGGAATTGTCTTTTACACTGAGAGCAACTTTGTATTGGCCGGGCGCGGCAAAACTGTGCGAAGCTCGCGCGCCCGTTGCGCTGCTGCCATCGCCAAAAGCCCAACGGTAATTGAGAATTTGCCCGTCTTGATCGGATGAACTGCTGCCGTCAAAATTTAGCACTTCATCTTTCGCAATCAGCGCGTCGTTGCCGGCGCGCGGCACCGGTGGATAGTTAATAACAGCGGTAAGCTGATCGGATGCCGTGCTGTTGCGCACATTTGCATTATCGCGAATTGTTAGCGTCGCCGTGTATTTGCCGGGTTTTTTGTAAGCATGATTCACGATTTTGCCCGCGGCCTTTTCGCCGTCACCGAAATCCCAAGCGTAGCTCGCAATTTCGCCGTCGCTGTCAACGCTGCCGCTGCCGTCGAAACGAATTTCTCTTCCCGCGGAATTAATGACATTCGCGCCGGCTTCAGCCTGCGGCGCGGCGTTGATCCAAACTTTCAAATCGTCGAGGCTAAAATTGCACGGGCTGTCGGAATTATCCTCGACACGTAACGAAACGCGATACGTGCCGGGGCTTGCATAAAGATGGCTGGTTGTCGCGCCTTCGGCACTTTTATTATTGCCAAAATCCCACACGTAGCGCTGCAACGTTCCATCTTGATCCGAAGAGGCCGCGCCGTTGAATTGCACGGCCTCGCCGAGCGCGGCAACCACATCCGCACCGGCCACCGCCTGCGGCGGTTTGTTGACGACAACTGCAAAACGCTCAAATGAGCTGTTGCCGACTTGACCGGAATTATCGGTGACAATCAATTGCGCGTCGTAGCGGGTTTGATTGGCGTAGCGATGCACGACGCGGCTGCCTTGCGCTTTTTCCCCGTCGCCAAATTCCCAAAAATAATCGAGCAAGTCGCCCTCAGCGTCGGTCGAGCCTTTTGCGTCAAACACGATGGAGTTGCAATCCGACAGCGCGAGGACTTTTTTCTGAATCACCGGCCGGCGATTCGGCTTGCCAAGATAAATCGGCAGATCGATCGGCAAGGCTTTGCCGGCTTCGTCGGTTACATAAAAAGTGGCGTCATTCGGCGTTTCGCCGCCTTGCCCGAAACTAATCGCGCCCAAACGGCCTGATTCCAATTTTTCAAGCGTAACGGGATTTTTCACCCACTCACCTTGGCCAGACGATGTCATCAATAAATTTGAACGCAGCGCTGTTTCAACGGCAACGTCGGCCCCGGCAAGATCGAAATTATAGACGAGAATTTTTTGCAAATTTTCCGGAATAAAAAATTTCACACTGGCAAACGGATCTTCTTTGCGCAAGCGAATCGTCGGGGCATACGTAAAAACCTTTGCACCCTCAGGCGTTTTATTTTGGCTTTCGCTTTGGCTCAACCGCGCATCGAAAACGTTTGCATCGTTGCCTTTCACACCGTGCACGACGAGCTTCAAATAGTAATAGCCGCCGATTTTTTCGCCGGCACTGGGCAGGAAACGCGCAAACGTGTGCCATTCATTATTGCGCAGCGCATTCTCGCCAATGGTTTCGCTTTTGATTTGTAAACCTGCGCCCAAATCTTGCGGATTGGGGAAAGGGCTTTGCATGGTCGCCGCGGAATAAACGCCCGCGCCGCCGTACAACGCAAAACTCGTTTGCGTGTCCCAATTGCCGCCGAGCGCGAGATCGTTCTCGTTGCCGCAGTCCATATCAAAAAGGCGCAGATATAAACTATCAGTGGCGCCCTCCGGAATTTGCAGAAAAATAACCTGCTTGAAATCGTCGTCACCTTCAGCGATGGCCGCCGAGGGACCGTAAGTAACCATCAACACATTGGCCTGCGCGAAGAGCAGCACGGGCAAAAGGAGAAAACTGGTTGCGAGCGTTTTCAGGATGCGGTTCATTTTTTCCTTCCTCGGTTCGACAAAATGTTAACAGTGTATTTTAGACGCTCGTTCAGAGTGAATCAAGCGATGTTCAAAACAACTGATATTCCTTTTGATTTCCATAATAATCCTCCAACACCACAGTTTTTAGTTTCACGCCGTCCGGTGCAGTGGCGGGAAGCGTGATGGTTTCCTCATACGCTTGCGCCGCCGAATTGAGTTTTAAGTATCCTGAAAGCGTGAAAGCACCGGCCTGCAAAACAAATTTGGCCGTGCGTTTCATGGCCGAGGCATCCTGCGCCTTGACGGAAACTTGCAGCAATTTGGCTTTGGCGCTGAACAGCGGCGTAGTTTGATGTTGGAGTAATTGCGGCGCTTCACGATCCAACACCACGCGTTTTTCCAATAGAGTTTGATTGCCGGCAAAATCAGTCGCCAGCAACTGGATGAGATTCAAACCGGGTTTGAGGTGAAGTGTAGTATTGAACCTTTCGCTGACGAATTTGAGTTCTTCGTTATTCAGCGTCAGATTGGTTGCTCCCAAAATAGCGCCCGCGAGGCGCAACGTGTCTGTCGCAACCACCGCCGGTAATTCCGTGTCCAATTTAATCAGCGGCGGCGTGTTGTCCACTTCGACCAGAAATGTATCTTTGACCGAGTAACCCGCCGGTGTTGTCGCCGATAAACTGAAACGTTCCTTGCCGATTAAATTCTGCACAGTGAATTGAAAATAACCGGCATCGTCGGCAAACGTGCGCAGGCTCAGTAAATTCGACAAGCGCAAGAGCGTAATGGCCGCACGCGGCTTGCTCACGCTGCTCAAGGTAAATTCCGCATTAGGCACGACGAAATGTTTCGGGCGCAACGCTTTTAGCGTGCTGCTGTAACTAATGCCGACGCGTGAATCCGCGACATAATTGACGGAACGGCGTACACGGCTGACATTGCCGGCAGCATCTTGCGCTTCTAAAAGAATTTCATTGGTGCCGTCTTTAAGCAGGTATTCAGTTTGAAAAGTACCGTTGGGGGAAACGCCAACGGTTTTTCCATGCAAAACTAATTTGGCGTCTTTTTCCGTCGTGCCACTCACCCGCGCAAAACTCTCGCGCACAATGGCGCCATCTTCCGGCGCGGTCAACTGCAAAAACGGCGCAGTGGTGTCTTTCGCAATATTAAAAAAGCCGCGCTCGCTAAAGCGGCTCGGAAAACCATTGACATCAACCGCAGCCACGCGCCAGTAGTAACTGCCGTTGCCGGGGAGACCGGCGGTAAACGCATTGCTTTTGATTGCCGTGGCATTCAACGTTACATTGGTAAACGATTTGTCGCGTGAAACTTCCAACCAGTAATTGCTGGCGCTGGCCACGCTACTCCATTTGAAATTAATCTGCCGGTCAAAAAGAGTCGCGTTGTTTTCAGGCGCGGTGAGAGGCGGGCTTGGCAATAAAAACGTGGGCACACTCGGCTTCTGATTCGATTTGACCAATGAGCCTTGATTTTCACCCACCACCACTGTCGTGCCCTGTGCGGTCAACTCGATTTGGCCCTCAAAATTTGCCACTTTCGTCGTCTGTTCGTCTTTTTGCACCCAGAAGTTTTTTGAGTTAACTTTGGTCGTGACGCCGGGAATAACGAAATCAAAATTCTTTTTCTTTTGGTTGCCCGCCAATAGTGCGAAGGCATTGCCGGTCACGAGGCTAACGCTGGATTCCTTTTTCTTCGCCAGCAAATCTTCGCGCATGCGTTGGATTACGGCCTGGGAATTTTCATTGAGGCGAATCCGGCTCTCATCGTGAAAGGTGATTTCGGCGAGCGAACTCGACAGCGTGCGCACCATTTCGCTTTCGACCAATCGCGCTTTGAGCGGCGCGTCTTTCCAGACGGATTCCGTAGATTTGCGGCTTTCCACACTGCCTTTACGGTCGGTTAACTCGGCGACGCCGGTGGTGTTACGCTTTATCATCGTTTGCTGCGTGGCATTTTCCGCAATCACTTTAGCGCGACGCGCCTGTTCAATACATCTCTGCCATTCACTGTTTTGACGGCTGGTAACGGCTGCGGCATAAAAATCCATAGCGCGGGCGAGGCTGTCGGCGGCAAAAACTTTCGCTCCCGCCTCCGTCGCGTTTTGAATGGTTTGTAACGCATTTTGCAATTGTTGTTGCGAAAGCTGCACGAGATCCGCAGAAATCGTCAACACCATGCCGGGTTTGAGATCGGCGGCAGACGCCACACGATTGCTCTTTAAAATTTCCGCCCACAAATCCGGATCGCCGAGATGTTTTTGCGCCAGGTCGCGAATGCTTTCCCCGGTTTGGACAGTGATGGTCTGCTCTTTGGGCGATTGTGCGAGTAGGCCGGCGGAATTATACAGAAGCGCCAGAACCAGACCGAAAAAAAGTTTGTTCATTTTAATTGCTCGTTGCACTTGGGGTGAGTTGCAGTTGCTGACCAATTGAAAAATTTTTCATGCTCACGCCGGGTTAAACCAAATTTTTCGGCAAGCGGATAATAAATTCAGTGTATTGCCCCTCTTCCGTTTGCACGATTAATTCGCCTTTATGCATTTGCGTCACGATGTCATAACTGATCGACAATCCGAGCCCGGTGCCGGTACCGGTCGGTTTGGTGCTAAAAAAGGGATTAAAAATCTTATCCACAATCGTTTGAGGGATTCCGGAGCCGTTATCGCGAATACGAATCTCGGCGTTATTGCCGATTCCGCTGGTGGTCATGGTCAAGGTTGGTTGGTACTCTGTACCGGTTTTCTTTTGCTTCTGCCGGGTCGCATAAAACGCATTGTTGCAAATATTGATAATCACCCGGCTGAGAGCTTGCGGATTGATTTTAAGGAAACCGAGATGCGGATCGAAATGTTTTTCGATTTTGACGTTGAATCCGGGATCCTGCGCTCGCATACCGTGATAGGCCAGATTCATGAAATCTTCAAGCATTTTGTTCAAATCGGTGGACTGCATTTCGCCGATGTCGCCACGGGAATGCTCCAACATGCTTTTGATAATGCCGTCGGCCCGCTTGCCGTGCTCGGCAATTTTCGTGGCATTCAGTTGAATTGTGTCGAGAATTTCCTGGATGTTTTGCCGGTTTTTTTCATCCAGATGATTTTGCGATTGCAGCACCTCAGTATTCAGCTCTGCCGCCAAATCCACGGTGAGCGCCGCAAAATTATTGACAAAATTCAACGGGTTTTTGATCTCGTGCGCGATACCGGCGGTGAGCGCGCCTAATGAGGCCAGTTTTTCCTGCACGACCAATTGATTTTGTGTTTGTTTTAATTGCGTCAACGTATTTTCCAGCGTCAGGTTTTTTTCTTTTAATTCTTGGGTGCGCCTTTCCACCTTTTGCGCCAGGGTCTTGCTGTATTCTTCAATTTCATCTTTCTGCGCGGCGATTTTAGCAAAATTTTCTTTGAGCGCTTGGCTCATGTTGACCAGCGATTTGGCCAACACGCCGATGTCATCCTTCGCCGGATAATTTACGGCGACCTCAAAATTTCCGGAGGAGATTTGATCGGCGACTTTACTGAGATTGGTGATGGGGCGGCTGATTTGACGGGAAAAAATAGCGACGCCGAAAACCGTCAGCGCGAGTCCGAACAACACCCAGTAAATCAGCGTGCGGCGCATTTTGCTCACGGCGAGATAGGCTTTGGCCTCAGCCGTTTCCGCAATCACCGCCCATTGTAAATTTAATGGAAAGGCATACGAGGCTAAAACTTTTTCCCCGCTGGATAATTGATAGCTGGTGACGCCGTCTGCACGCGAGCCGCTGCGTAGCAACGTTGTTGCTTCTTGTACCACGTTCAGTGCGCTCAAATCGCGGTGGGCTTGATCAAAAACTTCTTTACTATTCGCATCAATCAAAAAGAGCTGGCCGGTTTTTTTATATTGATGCGCTTCCAACCGCTCACGCAGCTTGTTTAAATTAAGGCGCGCCGCCAGCAGGGCTGCAGGGGCGCCGCTGATATGTACCGGCACAATCATGCTGATCAACCAGGTATCAAGCTCAGGAACATAAGCCGGCGTGCCGATCGAGCGCGGCGGATTTTTTAGGCTGTCGAGTTCAGCCGCGGTAACATCCAGAATTGTTGTGGTGCCGAGAACAGAATTTTGCAAGCGGGACTTAAAAGACTCTTTGTAGACTTGAACGGCTTTGGCATAAACCCCACTCGCCACCTCAAAATAAAGCGTCACGGCAACCAGATCTTCGATGTTTTCAATGCCGGCCGTTAATAAAGCGGCTTTTTCATTGGCGCTCAAGCCTTCGCTTTCTACACCGCTTTTAATCAGAAGCAGCGGTGTTAACCAATTGTTGGTATAAATGCTGTTGATATCTTCGGCGAGCTGCACCGTCGTAAATCTAAGCTCGTTGTTCACATTGTTCTTTAATTCATCCTGTGTGATGTCAATCATGTTGATGCTTGAAATTGCAATCGGCAA
>CAYZFF010000055.1:4285-16651 GCA_964477305.1 uncultured Cytophagia bacterium | reverse complement strand
ATAGCAAGCGGCGGGGAAAAAGTCAAGGGGAAAATGCTAAATTTTTAGCATTGAACATATGCAACAAGATTCGTTTAAATGCCGCGGCTTCAGATTTTAAAAGGTCATTGAGTGCGTTAAAGGCATGCGTAAGAAGTGTTGCGTCAAAAATATATAACAAACTGCGTCGGACTCCCAAGTTGGCTCTCAAGAGAAAACTCAAACTTATGTTGGTTAAGAATTTCCTGAATCATTGTCAGCCCTATTCCCTGCCCATTTTCTTTGGTGCTAAAAAAGGGCGTGAACAAATTTGCGCGAACTTCCGGCGTGAAACCGGCGCCGGTGTCTTCGATGATCACAAAATTCCTTTCTCCTTTCTTGCCCATCTGAACCGTAATAGCGCCGTTTTCGCCAATTGCCTCCAGCGCATTTTTGCAGATGTTGACAAAAACCTGCTCCATTTGGTTTTTATCCATTAGCACCGGATCCGGTGGAGTTGCAATTTCCCATTTCCAAACAATATTCCGTTTCTGACTTTCGGCGCTCATGAGCAACGCGATGTTGCGCAGCAATTCGTGCACATCGCAAGGCTGGCGTTGCGGCAGCGGCAATCTGACCACCTCCGCGAAACTTTTCATAAACGCATTCAAATGCTCGGTGCGGGCTATGGCAACTTGCAACGCCGTTTCATAATCTTGACGATCCCCGTCGCGGAGTTGGGTTTTGTAATTTAAAAAAGAATGCAACAACGAATTGACCGCGCCAATCGAGTTGTTCACCTCGTGCGACATCATCCGGATCAATTTTTCATAGGCCGCTTTTTCGGAGCGCCGCAATTCCTCCGTCAGCTCTTCTAATAAAATAAAATGGCGCAAAAAGCCGCGATCGAGATATTGCGACTTCTGGCATTTCACCCGTCGCCGGCCTTGAAACGGTATCATCTGTGATTCTCCGATCTCGAGCCGGTTTAAGGCTTCGGCTAACGGCGTCTGCAATTCCGCAAGTTTTTTGCCAATTAAATTCTCCGGCGCAACTTGCAGCATCAGCGCGGTGCTCGGATTTACCAGGGCAATTCTCTCGTCAAAATCAAATATGATGATGCCTGACGGCGAAGCGCGCAGAATTTTGTCCATGAAATAATGCTGCTCCTGCACACGCGTGCGCTCTTCGCGAAGCTGATCAATCATCCGGTTGTAAACGGCGATGAGCTGGTCCATCTCCGGCTGGCCGATTTCGTTGAATTTGGAGGTGAAGTCTTTGTCTTTGATGAACTCAACGCCAGTCATGACCAGATCAAGCGGTTGGAAGAGCGCGCGAAACAACCCGAGGGCGAGAATAAATGAGAGGGCAAAAAACGTTTCGACGGCTAAAAGCCAAATGCGGTTTTCCCACAATAAAAAAATCGCTGCAGTGGCAAAGGTGAGATGAAGAAAAAGTAAATAAAGGATGAATTTGTGGCGTAGGCTCACAGGAAAATCCGGCTAAATGAAAGCAAAGTGAAGTTGAACTTGTGCCGTGCGATTCTGCTAAATTAGAAAGTCCGTCGAACGCAAGTCCAACTTCGCTTTACACTTCAATCCCATACTTCTCAAACCGCCGATACAGCGCGGCACGGCTCAACCCCAGCGCTTCTGCGACGCGAGTAATGTTATTTTCATATTGCTGCATCGCTTTGACGATCATCGCCTTTTCCATTTCATCGAGCGTCATGCTGCCGACCGTAGGCAGCGCGTCTTTGCTGCCGCCGTCCTGTTGCATTTGCATTGCCCGTGCGAAGTCGTCCACTTCCAGCAGGTCTCTGTTGCTCATTAAAACGGTGCGCTCGATCACCTGCTTCAATTGGCGAATATTGCCCGGCCAGGTGAAACCTTGCAGCCATTTGATGGCCGAATCACGCAGGCCCAAATTATTGCGGCGATAGACGTGGCCGATATTCTGCAAAAAATGCTGCGTTAGCAACGGCAGATCATTGCGGCGCTCACGCAACGACGGCAAATGAATGGCGATCAAATTCAAGCGATAAAGCAGATCTTCACGAAATTCACCCTGCTCGATCATTTCCAGCAAATTGCGATTGGTCGCAGAAATCACGCGGACATCGACGCTGCGGCTCACACTGGAACCGAGGGTTTCATAAGTCCGGTCCTGCAGCACGCGCAGCAATTTGACTTGACAGCTCAAATCGAGATCGCCGATTTCATCGAGAAAAATGGTGCCGCCATTCGCCAACTCGAAGCGGCCTTGGCGATCAAATTTCGCGTCAGTAAATGCACCTTTGACATGGCCGAACATCTCGCTTTCAAATAGCGTTGGAGAAATACCGCCAAGATTGACCTTCACGAACGGCGCATTTTTGCGGCTGCTGTTGTGATGAATTGCTTCGGCAATTAACTCTTTTCCCGTGCCACTCTCGCCGGTAATTAACACCGACGCCTCAGTCGGGCTAATGCGGCCAATCACTTCGAGAATTTGGAGAAATTTGGCATCGCTGCCGATGAGGTTGCGAAAATCATAGCGCGCGTCAAGCTCTTCACGAGTCAAACTCATTTCAGTAAATGAAGATTTAACGGCGGCCAATCCCAGCGCGGTTTTCACGGCCTGCAAAAGCTGTTCGTTGCTCCACGGCTTGGTGATGAAATCCGCCGCGCCCGTTTGCACGCCTTTGACGGCTAATGCGATGGAACCCCACGCCGTCATGAGAATAACCGGAAGCTGTGGCTTTTGTGCTTTGATCTTTTTGAGCAGTTCCAATCCTTCTTCGCCAGAGGTTTGACGCGAAAAATTCATATCCTGCAACACCAGGGCAAAATTCTCGCGCGCCAATTTTTCCAGCGCCTCGGTGGGATTGGCAGCAGTTTGTGGAGAATAACCAGCTTGCTTTAATAAAAGCGACAATGAAGTTGAAACGGAGAAGTCGTCATCGACGATCAGGATGAAATTACTCATAGCAAATTAAAGAAAACAGCAAAAAACAAAACCGCACTCATCCGGAAGAATTGAACTTAAATTTTGAATTGAAGCGAATTTCGTAATCATAACAAAATACAATTTACATTTTCAAAATGCAACCATCAATTTGTCCCACTCCCGACAAATTGAACCACGGCCCGATTATTCTCGGGGCTTTTATCAATCAATTTAACATACGGATCAACGCCCGCTTCAACAGGTTTCTCGTCAACGATGATAACAAACGCATTGTCGTTGCGAGTGAGTTTGTGCTTCGCCAGATAAAGTTTTTTGCCGTTCTCGCCAAAGATGCCGACATCCATGTAATCCAGCATGGCAATTTCAGTCTCGTTGCCTTTGCCGTCGGCGCGCAGCTTGCGCGTTTGCGTTTTAAGCCGCACTTGAAATTTGCCGTTTGCTAGCGCGAGGCATTTTGCTTCTTCCACCTTATTGTCATAAAGCGTGATGGTCTCGAACAAATCGGTGATCACAAACTGCAACGAATCCGGCGCCACTTCGCGCAAGGCGGCGATCAAATCAACCGTCGTGGGATAAGGCGCCTCTTTGAAACCGAATTGGTCAACGAGCTTTCGTAACGCGGCGTTCACTCGCGCCGCGCCGATATAATCCTGTAGCGCGTACATCACCAGCGTGCCTTTATCATAATTGAGATAAGCCTGCGTGGTTGAGCGCATCAACGGCGGCTCATCGACCTGCTGTCGGGCGCGTGACGAAAGATAATCGTCCATCTCTTTTTGCCGAAAGCGCTGCAGCTTTTCCATGCCGCACATTTGCTGCATACACATCACGCGCACCCACTGCGCCATTGTTTCAGCGAGCACGGCAGCGCCTTCCGTCTCTGCAGCCTTCACGATGTGTCCCCACCATTGATGCGCCATCTCATGCGTGGTCGTGTTAAAAACGACGTCAATGGCTGCTGAATCTTCAAGATTGCTAATAAAACCGCCATTCTCCGTCCATGTGAACACTGTCGGCTGAGAGCGAGCGGAGCCGCCGATAATGCCGTAATCCGGCACTTCCACAATGCGCACCGTTTTGTACGGGTAGGGGCTGAAATTTTCCGTGCAATAATCAAACGCCGTTTTGACGCCGGCAATCATGCGATCAATATTGTATGGATGTTTTTTGTCGTAATAAATCTCGATCCCAATATTTTTGTGCCGGTCACGCGCGACTACATACTTTCCCGAAAGAATAACAAACGCGTTATTCATAATGGTATCGACGCGATAGTGATAAAAATTGCGGTTGTTCTCTTGCCACGATTTCATCAGTTCGCCGGTGGCAACCGCTGTTTGGTTTTGGTCCGTGCTCACGATACAATCAAAAGTCACCCAATCTAAAAAACTCTTTTGCCGTGCCAAACTATCTTCCAACGCCGGCAGCATTTTCTTCTCGGGCAAACCATATTTCGTGCGAGTGGCGTTGTCTCGAATTTCACCCCACATGCTGTAGCCAATGGCCGGAAAATAAAGTGGGCGCGCAAATGGAAAATTCGTCAAATATGAGCCGTTCTCGACGACCTCGTTGCGAGGGTTATTCTCCGTAAAGCCGCGCGCGCTGGCTTCGAGATCAAACACAATCTGAGTGGTATCATCCGGCAACAGCGGCGCTTGCAACGTAAAAATATAATATCCCAATTCGGCGTCGCGTGTGGCCAATTGAGCCGGGCGCTGCAAAGACAGTTGTTTGATCGTCGTGATGCGATCCGGCGCCAGCCACAAATGTACACTGTCGATAGCGACATTGGTTTTGTTTGTGACCCAATAGCTTCCTTTGATGGCCGCATCACCTCGAGCCGGAAAAAGCTCAACTTGTAAGTTCACATGCGTGATCGACGGTTGAGGTGATTTGGCGTAACGGCCATATCTTTTTTCAAAATCAGCGCTTTGCTGTTGACGCAAATTTGTGGTGACATACGTATTCAAAATATGATTGTTGTAATAAATGAATCCGCCTATAAACATAAAGCCGATTAACGCGAGACCCAAACCGAGAACATGTTTGCGGGTCAATCTTTGCCTCGCTGCGCGCCAACGCAACTTTAAGCGAATCTCCTGGCCGCGACGCCAAAGCAGATCGCTGGCAATCAAAAGTATAATCGCGCCCAACGCCCAATACAAGCGATACCACAAAATCGGCTTGGCATAATGCCCGAAGCCATTCATGTTGGAATAAACGTATTCCGGGGTGAGGCCAAATCGCTGTAGATAGCTGGTCAATTCCAAACCGGAAAACAACAAAAAGTCAACGATGAAATATGCCGAGGTCAGAGAGATGCCGACATATTTATTGCTCACCAATGTTTGAATGAGCAGCGCCACAATGGCGAGATGCCAGTAGTTGAGCAATTCGATGCCGAGCAACGCTTTGCAATACAACGGTAATTCAAAATCCGTGTAGCCGAAAATGACGGCCTGCGCAAAAAGTCCGGTCAGCAAAACAGTGAGCGCAAAAATAGTTTGAATCGTGATCAGGGTGACGAATTTTGCGGCAAACAGCAGCCAGTCCGGCACGGCAATGGCATCATAAATTTCCTCGGATTTGAAATCGCGTTCGCGCCAAACCAACACTGACGCAAAAAAAATCGTAATGGCAATCATGTAGCCGATCAAGTCGGTGGTGAATTGCAAATACCACGAAGTAAACGGATACACATTGCTACCGTTGGCGCCAACGTTTTCGACGAAATTATGATATGCCTGTCGCGCCGCCAAGATGGTCAAAATAAAAAAGGCCGGGTGCAACACAATTCGTCGCGCTTCTATTTTGACGAGTGCCCGGAGTTTTTGCAAATTCGCCGGGAGTTTAAAACTTCGCGCCACGCTCGGTAGTTGCGCCAGTTGGCGAATGCCTTTATATTCGATTTCCGCGGCTTCGCTGCTTTGCTTTTTACGGCGGCTTTCGTTTTGCCGGGCGAATTGAAACTTAAAATACAAACCGGCAAAAACCAGCGTCGCCACCGTGAGCCAAAGAAGCCGGTTATACAAAACCACGCCATCCAGCGGAATCAAATTCGCATTGAGCTCGGCCACCGTCCAGTATTTTTTAACTAACGCCAACGCACTAAATCCGAAGGGATCGAGCCAAGCCATGAGCTGCTGATTCTTCGCCTGCGTGAAACTATCTTGCAACGAGAGATATCCGACCAAGCTGGCAATGCCGGAAACATACGTGGCGATCATGTTGCGCGTCAACGCCGCGAGCGCAAAAAAGGCAACGCCCATCAACAACAGATTCGGAATCAAGAAAAGCAAAAATGGTTGCAGAAAAGCCAACAGCCGAAACGAGCCGAGGTAACGCGCTTCGAGCGTCAAGCAACCGAGGAGATAACCTAACGTGGCGCCGAGAAAAATAAACGCCACGACGGTGAGGCCGCCGCAGAATCGACCGGCGAGATAGCCCAATTTGGTAATGGGCGCTGAAAAATAAAACTCGTGAATTTTGTTTTCAAAATCACGCACCACCGGCGTCGCCGCAAAAATGATCGTAAAGATTCCACCGAAGATGCCCATGACCAGCAGCAGGTTGGCAATCGTGGCCGGCGCATTGTGCGCGACTTGGCCGTGAACGGAAATGTAGGTGTGATTGGGATTGATGTTGCTCGCATCGAGATAAGCCTGAAATCCCACCAGGGCGAAAAAAACGTACGGCGCAATGCGTTTAAAATTGTAGCAGAGTTCAAATTTATAAATTGAGGAGAACATGATCAACCTTTAAAAGCTTTCGAAGCACTGAAGTGACAAACTTTAGCTCGTCACTTCTTGAGCCAAAGGGAACAACGATCAAGCTGCTTTCGCCAATTGATGAAAGTATGCATCTTCAAGCCTCGCATCCGCCGGCGCAAATGAAACATCAGGCTGAACATCAGAATGTATATTAATGATTGTTTTTCCGCCGACGAGCCGCGTGGAAATAATTTGATGCGCCGATTCGTATTGCGGCAACTCGGCCTTCGCAATCTTCTTTTGCCAAATCTTTCCGTCGATGGCTTTAATAACTTGCGTTGGTTCGCCCGATAGCAGGATTTGTCCTCTATTTATAATCGCCATGTTGCTGCACAAATCGCTGACGTCATCCACAATATGGGTCGAGAGAATCACTACAACGTTTTCACCAATTTCGCTCAACAAATTAAGAAAACGATTGCGTTCGGCGGGGTCGAGGCCAGCGGTCGGTTCGTCGACGATAATGAGTTTGGGGTCGCTCAGCAAAACCTGCGCAATGCCGAAACGTTGTCGCATGCCGCCGGAAAACTCGCCGAGCTTGCGCTGGCGGGCGTCCCACAAATTCACGCGCTGCAACAGGGCTTCAACGAGTTCTTTACGCTCCTTGGCATTGACGACGCCCTTCAAAGTTGCAAAATGATCGAGCAAAACCTGCGCTCGCACTTTGGGATAAAATCCAAATTCCTGCGGCAAATAGCCGAGTATTTTGCGCACGCCATCTTTCTGCTTCAGCACGTCGAGATCACCCAGCGTGACAGCGCCCGAATCGGCTTCCTGCAACGTCGCCAAAATTCGCATTAACGTCGATTTGCCGGCGCCGTTTGGCCCCAGCAAGCCGAACATGCCGGTTGGAATCTCCAATGAAACCTCGCGCAGCGCCTGTACGCCATTGGCATAAATCTTCGAAAGATTTTTGATTGAAAGCAGCATTTATTTTCTCCGTGCAAAAAAACTGCGTTATTAGCTTTTGACCGGCCGGCAGGAATAAATGTTTCGCGAAATTTGCTTTTGGCGGCATGAGGGATTATATTGCACGGCGCAACAATATGCGTTAATGGTCGCTTTGTAATCGTCATTGCGAGCGTTTTTCAGCGAAGCAATCTCTAAATGTCATGAGATTGCTTCGTCCCGCTGGAAAACGCGGGACTCGCAATGACTCGCCTTCTAAACTGTAACGTGAATATTTTTAAAATCTCAATGGAGCCGTTTCATGAAATTGCTTTTTTCCTATCTCAAACAATATTGGAAGCTGATTGCATTGGCTTTGACGCTGGCGGCGATCAACCAGATTTTTTCTTTGCTCGATCCGCTGATTTTCCGGCATGTCATCGACGAGTATGCGACTAAATTTGAAAAATATACGCGCGCCGAGTTTTTTAAAGGGGTCACGCTGTTGTTGGCAGCGGCCGTAGGCGTAGCATTTGTCTCGCGCGTGGCGAAAAATTTTCAGGATTATTTCATCAACGTGATCACACAAAGGCTGGGCGCGCAGCTTTACTCGGACGGACTGCGGCACTCGCTAGAATTGCCCTATCAGGTCTTTGAAGATCAGCGCAGCGGCGAAACACTCGGCAAGCTGCAAAAAGTCAGAACCGATGTCGAACGGCTGGTGGCGGCGTCCATCAACATTCTATTTTTCTCTTTGGTCGGCCTCATCTTTGTGATGGTGTACGCGTTCAGCGTGCATTGGCTCATTGCGCCGGTGTATTTTCTCACGGTGCCGCTGCTGGGAATTCTCAGTTGGGTGCTCAGCAAAAAAATCAAAACGATTCAGAAGGTGATCGTCGCGGAAACCACGGCGTTGGCCGGCGCCACCACTGAATCGTTGCGCAATATCGAGCTGGTAAAAAGCCTCGGACTCGCGCAGCAGGAAATCGAGCGGCTGAATGCGACAACGGGGAAAATTTTGCAATTGGAACTCAAGAAAGTGCGCTATCTGCGCAGCTTGAGTTTTGTGCAGGGCACGGCGGTGAATTTCTTGCGGACGAGTATTTTGTTTCTCATGCTGTATTTGATTTTCGCGCAGGAGATCACGGTTGGTCAGTTCTTCTCGCTGTTCATTTATTCATTTTTTATTTTTGGGCCGTTGCAGGAATTGGGCAACGTCATCAATATTTATCGCGAGGCGGAAGTCTCGCTCAAAAACTTTTCCGATATTTTGAACACCCCCAAGGAGCCCAAGCCGGTCGCGCCGGTTTCACTCGCCGCTATCGGCACGTTGGCATTCGATGCGGTGAGCTTCAAGCATCAATCGGCGGCGAACCACGCGCTGGAGAAAATTTCGTTTGAAACAAAACTGGGAGAGACCATCGCGTTTGTCGGGCCTTCCGGTTCAGGAAAGACGACGCTGGTCAAATTGCTGGTCGGGCTTTACCCGCCGGAGCAAGGCCGCATTTTATACAATGGTCAGCCGAGCACCACCATCAATCTCGACCAACTGCGCGAACGCATCGGTTTTGTGACCCAGGATACGCAGCTCTTTTCCGGCACGATTCGCGAGAATTTATTATTTGTCAACCCCAAAGCTTCGGATGCCGAATGTTTGGAAATGTTACAGAAGGCCGCTTGTCAAAGCCTGCTGGCGCGCGCGGACAAAGGCTTGGACACGGTGATTGGCGAAGGCGGCGTGAAAGTCTCCGGCGGCGAAAAGCAGCGTCTCTCGATTGCGCGCGCGTTGTTGCGGCGGCCGAATCTGCTGGTGTTCGATGAAGCCACGTCTTCACTCGATTCGCTGACCGAAGAAGAAATCACCGCTACCATCCGCGAAATTTCACGGCAAAAAAATCTCCTCACGATCTTAATTGCGCACCGGCTTTCGACCGTGCTGCACGCCGATAAAATTTTCGTGTTGGAGCGCGGGCAGATCGTCGAGTCCGGCCAGCATCAAGTTTTGCTGGATTTGAAAGGTTTGTATTACGCGATGTGGCGTCAACAAATCGGCGAGCGCAAGAACGGCGAGATGCAACTCGGCAGAGCGCAAAAGGCATAGCGCAAATTCATACTATGCGCCTTCACTCGTAATGCAGCGCTTCTGCCGGCTGCACTTTCGTTGCCAGGTAGCTCGGATACAAACCGCACAACGTCGCGATTGCATAAATGATTAACAACGAGGCCGTCAGGCCCAACAGGAAAACTTTAGTGCTGATGAATCCGATCAAGTCGAGCAACGGAAATTGAATAACAATTAGCGTGCCCAGCGCGAGTCCGAAGGAAGTCAGCATCAGCAACTCGCCCAAAATCTGTGTGTGAATTTTTCCAGCGGTCGCGCCCTTGGCGCGTCGCAGGCCGATTTCGCGCGTGCGTTGCGTCACATTTTGCCACAACACGCCCATCAGGCCGAGGCCGACCATGATCATCAAAGAGATGGCGACAATGCTGAATCCGATTAAAATCGCAAGATAAAATTTGAGATGCGATTCGCGCATTGCCGCGAGTGGCTGAATTTCAAATGACCAGTCGCGGGCAATGCTTTGCAGTTTAGTGATCAGCTTTTCCTCAAAGAGGGCAGTCGTGCCGGGACGAACTTTAAGCAAGAGATTGCGCGGCGGCCGCTGCTGGGGATCATTTAAATTCCGGCGCTCAAACAAATAATTTCCCAGTTGCGAATACTCGCCATTTTTGCGGAAATCCGTGACCACGCCGATGACGCGGCAATCACCGTCCGAGGCCCACGGCTTGAAACTTTTGCCAATCGGATCTTCCGCGCCAAAAAGTTCATGGCTGAGACGTTGATTGATCACCACCGGTTTCCAATTCATCGCGTCGTCTTCCCTGGAAAACCATCTGCCGCTCACCAACTGCAGATCAAGCACGTTTTTAAAGTCATCCGTGACTTCGTTGACATCCATCTCGATCTGCCGGCCCTCGTACAAATTCACCGAGTTTCTGCCGCCAAAGACGAAAGGCGGGGTCAACGCTGCTGCTGTCGCTTCGACCTCATCAAAATCTTGCAGCGCGATAAACAATTGCTGCGTGATGGCGGCTTGCTCCGGCGTCCAATAATCATCACTGGTTTGCTTCAAATCGATAGCGATGTTCCAAACGTTTTCATAAGAAAATCCCAGTGAATGGCTGTAATTGTCCGCATAAAAAACGCCGAGTGTGGCCACGGCAAAGAGCACGAGGAAAGAAAAAAAGATTTCCAGAATGATCAGGAAGTTGGTGCGCTTCCGATTCCAGACGAGCTTGAAAAGATGCTTGAGCATACGATTCTCCAAGGCGAAAAGCTATGAACGCGGATGACGCGGATTGCACGGATTATCGCGGATTTTGTTCTTCTGCTTTGCCTTATCCGTTGGCCGTTTTTCAGTCCGTTGGGCATCAGCTTTTATTGTTATTCGTGCAACAAATTTTATCTTGACCGCAGCGCCTCAACCGGGTGCAGTCGTGACATTCTCCACGCCGGATAGACGCCGGAAAAGACGCCGAAGAACAGCGCGAGCGCCAGTCCGTAGAGAAAGAGGCGATAATTCATGTGAAATACCGCGTATTGAATCAAGCCGCTTTGCGTGAGCATTTGCAGCACGAGATACGACAGGACGAAGCCGATGATACCGCCCACCAGCGTTTGCAAAACATTTTCCACGACGAATTGCCCGACCAATCGCCACGACGAGGCGCCGAAGGCTTTGCGCACGCCGATCTCCGAGGCGCGTTCCATGATGCGGCTGAGATTGATGTTTACGAGATTGATCGTCGGCAAAACCATAAAGAGAATCATCAGCAGCAAGATCACTGCCAATAGTTGCGGGGCATAGCTTTCATTCGAGCGGTTTTCGGAGAAAAGCTCGCGGGCGACGTTTTCAAATTGCGTTTCCGCCGCGCTATAAATGACGTTGAATGCTTTGGCGTCGGGAAACTCGACTTGCGCCAACTGCGTTTTGAAATCCTCGCGAATGCGGGCGAGATCGCCGCGGCTTTTCGCGAGAATCACGCCGGTGCAATTGCCAATGAGTTCCTGATTGGAAAATTTTCCTTTGCCGGTGCTGAGCGGCGCCCAGATGTCGGCAAACGACTGGAGGCGAAAAACCGGCACATTGGCCACCACGCCGACGACGCGAAAACTTTGGCCATCCACCTCGATGGTTTTGCCAACCGCGGATTCTTTGGCAAAGAATTTTTGACGCGTGGCTTCGTTGATCACCGCCACAAAATTGGCATTGTTCTCATCCTCGGCGGTAAACGGCCCGCCTTCGAGAAAATCGAACTCCATGATTTGCCAAAACTCGCCGTCGGTGCGCTTGAGCGCCGATTTTATTTTTTCGCCGTTTTTGAATGACAGCGCCGTCGTGATTTTCGTGGCGATGGAAACTTTTTCCACCTCCGGCAGCGTGCGGACGTAGCGATTTAAAAATGCATAACTCGGCGGCGACGTTTGTACACTGCTGCCGTCGGGGCTTTCAAGGCGTACCGAAAAAACCCCGAGCGAACGTTCCGCTTTTTTCTCGGGCGGAAACGACGCAAACGTATGATCAAAAATCGCCGTCGTGACCATCAACACCACCAGCGTAAAGCTGATGCCGAAGAGACTGATGAAGGTGAAGAATTTGCGGCGTAACAAAACTTTGAGTGCAATCTTTAGATAATTTTTTAACATGTGCTCTCCTTTGCATAGCGCATGGCGAAAAGCATCCACTATGCGCCATGCGTTCAGTTGACCTGCCGTCCATCAAACAGCCGGATGATGCGT
>CAYZFF010000055.1:0-4185 GCA_964477305.1 uncultured Cytophagia bacterium | reverse complement strand
GCGTTCAGTTGACCTGCCGTCCATCAAACAGCCGGATGATGCGTTCCGTTTTCTCGCCGAGACGCGGGTCGTGCGTTACCATGATCACCGTGGTTTTTTCGTTTTTGTTCAAATCCATCAGAATGTTCATGATCTCATCGCCCATCTGGCTGTCGAGATTTCCCGTAGGTTCGTCGGCGAGCAGGATGCGCGGTTTGCCGACGATGGCGCGGGCAATGGCGACGCGTTGCTGCTGGCCGCCCGAAAGTTGTGAGGGAAAATGATGCACGCGCGAGATCAAGCCGACGCGTTCCAACGCCTGCAACGCCAGCTTGCGCCGCTCGGCGCCAGAGAGGCTGCGATACAAGAGTGGAATCTCGACGTTATCCACGACGCTGAGATCGTTGATGAGATGAAAGCTCTGGAAAATAAAACCGAGATGCTCGTTGCGCATTTTGGCCAGTTGTTTGTCACGATAGGTCGTAATCGCTGTGCCGTTGAGCTGCACACCGCCCTTCGAAGGCGCATCAAGCAGGCCGATGATATTGAGCAGTGTGCTCTTGCCGCAACCCGACGGGCCCATCACGGCAACGAACTCGCCCTCTTTAACTTGCAAATTGATATTGCTCAACGCCACGGTTTCGATCTTGTCCGTGCGGTAGACTTTTTCGACATTGTTGAGACTGATCATGGGACCTCCGTATTCAGTGTTCAGAAATCAGCATTCCAGGGGACAGTAAACTGAATACTGATTTCCGGCGATTTACTTGATTTTAATTTCCTTCATATGAATAAACTCCCGCGCCTCGGAAATAATAACTTCATCACCTTCCGACAACCCTTCGACAACTTCAAATTGCTCAAAGCTGGAGATACCGAGGCGAACGGGAGTTTTATAAGCGACGTTGCCGCGAATAACAAATACCTGTTGCTCGCCTTCGCCGTTGGCGAATTGGCCTTTCTTAAGGCGCAACGCATTTTCTTTTTGCGCGGTGATGATGAGCACATCGACACGCAAATTGGAACGGAGCAATGGGCTTGATTTTTCTTCGAGGCGCGCTTGCAGCGTAATGACGCCGTTTTGGATCGTGGGCTGAATACTGGAAATCGTGCCGTTCAGATAATCTTCGTTAATTTTCACTTTCACCGGCAAACCCACCGCGATACGCGTGGCATGCACGTCTGAAACCGTCGCCTCAACGCGGAACGTGTTTAAATCGGCGATTTTGGCGAGAACTTCGCCCTTGCGAATCGTTGCGCCTTCCTGCGAAACGGCCCATGTGAGCACGCCATCGCGCTCAGCGCGTGTCGAAGCTTGATTGAGTTGGTTGCGAACCTCTTCACGTTCGTTCTGCAAAATGCGCAACTCTGTGGCCACGCCGTCGAGCTGGTTTTGCAAAGATTGCTGCGTGTTGCGAATCGAAATTTCGAGCTGCTGCAATTCGAGTTCGGCGATATCCTCTTCCAACTTCGTTTGCCGCATTTGCTCTTTTGAACTGCCGCCGATGGCAAACAGTTTTTGCTGCTGTTCGGTTTTGGATTGCAAAAACTCTAATTTGAGTTTTTTGATCTGCAACTGGGTTTGCAAATCCGTGATCGTTTTTTCGAGATCGATCTTGAGGCGCTTCTGCTCATTTTCTTTGAGCATGATTTGATCGTTGAGCTTCTCGAACGCCAGCGTTGTCGTGCTGACGTCCAATTCGAGAATCGGCTCGCCCTTCGTCAATTTTGCGCCGGGGCTTTGGAGGATTTTGAGCACCCGCGTTTCAATCGGACTCGGAATCACCTGCTCGAACTCCGGCACCACCGTGCCCGACGCGGTGATGGTCGCTTCAATCGGCCCGCGATCCACTTTCGCCGTGCGAATGCGGTTGCGATTCAGCGACGGTGAAATCCAACCGGGAACCAAAATGAAGATTCCGGCAATCACCGCCAGCGCAATGCCGCCCTGCATCGCGCGTTTGCGAATTTGCTGCTTGCGAAAAGTTTCGTCGAGAGGACGATCCATAAAGTGATCTCACATAACCTTAGTTTTGATCAGACTCACCGCAAAAGTTATTCCAACGAAAAGAAAGTTGATTTTAAAAGACTTGAAAGGTGGATACTGTTTTCCCATCGTTCATTTCCGAACGGTGGATGTGCGGAGGCAGAAGGCATTATAGTGAGGAAAAGCGTCATGCAAAACATAAATTGCGCATTCCATCCATCGCGGGTAATTATCGATTTGACCAAACTAACCTTTCATTGCTATAAAAATCAGAAAGAAAATTCATAAATAAAATTCTTGCTTGACAATGAAGAGCGTCACAGCTATTTTGTGGGGTCACTGCGAACTGAAAGGAAACAGAGGATAACTCATGATAAAATTTTACGATCAAGTCATGCTCATCACCGGCGCCTCGCGCGGCATTGGCCGGGCCACGGCGCAAATGGCGGCGCAAGCCGGTGCTGCGGTCGCGATAAATTACCGGCAGGCGAAAGCAGAAGCTGAAGCGCTGGCCGCCGAAATTACGCAGGGTGGCGGCAAAGCTGCGGCTTTTCAAGCTAATCTCGGCAAATACCAAGAAACTGAGAAAATGGTCGAGGCGGTGCTCAAACATTTCGGGCAAATCGATGTTCTGGTGAACAATGCGGGCATTTGGACTTACGGCGCAATTGATACGATGTCCGAAGCGGTTTGGGATGAAACGATGGACGCGAATTTAAAAAGCATTTATAACTGTTGCCGGCTGGTGGTGCCGCATATGAAAACGCGGCGGCGCGGAAATATCATCAACATCGCGAGCACGGCGGGACAACGCGGTGAAGCATTTCATTCGCATTATGCCGCGACTAAAGGCGCGACCATCAGTTTTACTAAATCGTTGGCGCCGGAGCTGGCGCCGTACAATATTCGGGTCAATTGCGTCGCGCCAGGATGGGTCGCAACCGACATGTCCAATGCCGCCATTGCCGAAGAAGGCGAGAACATCACGCGGCTCATTCCATTGCGGCGCGCCGGCACGGCCGAAGAAATCGCCGGCCCGATTCTCTTTCTCGCCTCGGATTTGGCTTCATACATCACCGGCGAAATTTTTAATGTCAATGGTGGAAATGTGCTGGTGGGCTGAAAGCGCAGAGAGCAAAGCATGTGGACAACAGCTATGCTTTATGCCCTTTGCCCTCTGTGCAATTCAATCCTGACGACGCCATGATTTCATCTTCCCGTTTGCCGGAGATTTTCCCGGTAGGCAAATTACCGCTTAGCTTTTTGCAAACGTTGTTGCAAAAGTATGCACCGGGGACCAATAAAAACCACCGCGTGAAAATCGGCGCGGGGATTGGGCGAGACGCGGCGGTGATTGAACTCGCTGACCGGTTGCTGATTGCGAAAACCGATCCGATTACCTTTACGGCGGATGATATTGGTTACTATGCCCTGCAGATTAACGCCAACGATGTGGCCTGTATGGGAGGCGAGCCGAAGTGGTTTCTCGCCACCTTGTTGCTGCCGGAGAAAACCACGACGCCGAAACTGGTCGAAGCCATTTTTCATCAACTTAATGAGGCCTGCAAAAAAATCAACGTGACGTTATGCGGGGGTCACACTGAAATCACGGCCGGCCTGGAGCGGCCTCTACTGGCTGGTTGCCTGCTCGGTGAAGCACCGGCGAATCGGCTTTTTTCTCCGGAACGTATTGAACCCGGCGATCATATTATTTTAACCAAAGGCCTCGCCATCGAAGCGACCTCGCTTATCGGCCGCGAGCGGGCATCGGTGTTATCCGAAACGTTCGATGCAGAATTTGCGGAGAATTGTCGCCGCTATTTGCACGCGCCGGGGATCAGTGTTCTGCCGGAAGCGCGCCTGGCCTGGCAAGAAGAAGGCATTCATGCGTTGCACGACCCCACCGAAGGCGGCCTCGCCAATGCGCTGCATGAAATGCTGATTGAACGCGACCTCGGTGTTGAAATCACGCGCGATCGTATCCCGCTTTTTCCCGAAAGCAAATTGCTTTGCGAACATTTTCATCTCGACATTTTGGGGCTTATCGCTTCGGGCGCGTTGTTGATTATCGGCGAGGAAAGCGCTTGCCAGAAGCTGCTGCCGCAATTGCAGCGGGCGCAAATGAACCCGGCGCTGATTGGGCAAGTTTTGCCCCGAGGTGAAGGGCGCTGGTTGGTTGACGGCAAACAACGTTATGAATTGCCGATGTTCAAACACGA
>CAYZFF010000054.1:11861-16663 GCA_964477305.1 uncultured Cytophagia bacterium | reverse complement strand
TCAATACGAATCGCCACAGCAACGCCGTTTTCAACAGAGAAGCGCCAGCCCGAAGCATTTTCGATGGTATCCCAGTGATTGCTGGTTAGGGCTTCATACAATTTAGCGCCCGGCATTGCCACGAGCAGAGAGTTTTTATATTGTCGCCCTCCCATTCCCATTTGGGCGTAACATTCGCCGCGACAACTGTCTGGGGTGAGATCGTTCGGCTCCCCATTTAGCCACAGACGAAAATTAAATCCGGGGCGAGCCTGCGGAAACGGCCCATCGTCGTTGCTATTGATTTCGAGCAACCAATTCCCGTTATTTGGCGATGAGCCTAAAGTGTAACGTTCTGTAACCCAAACATAACGCCCACCTTGAACGCTGGAAGTGACGACCCTCGGCAAATTTCTTTGCACCAAAGTTTCAAACGCCAACGGTAGCCGATAATTCGAAATATAGTAACTGCCTGAGTGGCCATAATGCGTTGGATGCGGCGCGCCAAAATAAACCTCAAAGGGAAAAAAGAAATCCCGGCCGTACAAATGCGATTGCATGTACGTTCGGCCCAGCGGCCCGGCGAGATGGTGGCCGTTTGTGTTGACCCCGTGCTCGACAAGAAAAAAATCCGCCGTCATCGCCGCATGTTCGCGCATCTGGGAGTCTAACGTGGCGCGCGTATCCGCCAGCGTAATCAGCGCATTCAAATAATGATGGCCGTATGTTTCACTAAACAATTCACCGTGAATGTAGCCGCCGGCAATATAGCGCTGCATCCAAGTCTTCAGCCAAGCCCGGCTCAATTCATATACATTGTAAATTTGGCCGCGCCGATAATTGCGCCCTTCAAAGGAAAAATCACCGGAATGGTCGGGATCAAAAATATAATCATAGCGCACGGAATCGCTGCGTTGAAATTGCGACATGAGATAACGCACCGCCATGCAATTGATCTGGCCGTTGTTCCACGGCTGCGCAAAATAGTTCGGATCGTCGCAGAGATCGAGTAAGCGCTGCCAGAGTTGCCGGTATGCGCCGGCAGGCAACTTTGCTTTTTGCCACAGGCACAACTGTGCCGCCAACAACCCAGCGCCGCGGTTGCCGCTCCACCAAGATTCATCGGCCAGCAGCCGTTGCACATAATTATTCACCCAGCCCGAATCGACGCGGCCGGATTCTAACATTGCAAAGGCCACCGCAGCTTCATTGCGAACGTTATCCAAATACAAACCGTTTCGCATCAGCCATTGCGCTTTCACCGTTTCGGTTACGCTCTGCGGCCATGCGGGGCCAATCATACAGAGAATCAATAGAAGTCGCATAATATTTTCCCGCGAGCAAAAGATCACGCCGGCAACACGTTTAGATTAATCACCAATCCGTCAGCGAGACCATTGATTTGCAGCGCCAGTGGATTGAAAACAGCATCAATTCTGCGAAGCTGAAGTATCGCATCCGTTGTGTAAGCGCCGGAGTCCGGCAGCCAAGTGATGGTGGTGGCGCCCGACAGTTTTGAGTTCATTTTAATACGCAAAAATTCGCCGCTGCCGTCAATGCCGGGGCTGTCATCGTCCGCCGGGGAAATGCCGATGGTTAGTAGCCCCGGATCGTCGTTTCTGAAATTCACATCCACTTCGGGGATTTCACCAAACAACGCGCCGGCTTCCCAAATGGGTAGGCCTTCGGAAGTAAGCACCTCGAGGCGCCCCACGTCGTATTGCAAGGTGGAGTTAATCAGAAAAAGTTTTTGCGCGTTTATCGCCGATAATTGCAACCAGAATGGCTGCCCTACCACAATGCTGGCGGTCAGGGGCGTGGTGTCACTGGCTAAAATTCTATTGACAGCGCTTCTTGTAGTAGACGCGGTCGAGCGCGTCGATTTTTTCATCTTTGTAGATGTCGCAGTTTTCATCATAGCGGGGATTTAAGATACCGTTAACGTATTTATCCTGTCCAATGAGTTTTCGGATCAGCGCGTAATCCGACGCGTCAACCTTGCCGTCTTTGTTGCAATCGCAGGAGTTTCCCGGAGCGTGATAAGCCACCTCCTCCGAAAACCCGCTTTCCAGATAGGCATTGTAGGCCGTGACCACAAACCACGTGTCTTGCGTCAGCGCAAATCGATACTTCGTCACGAGGCCAACGTTCAAAACAAATTGCCGATCCCCCGGCGCGAAGCCATAATAAATTTTGTAACCGATGACTTCCGGTTCTTCATTCGCATCCCAAGAGAGTTCTTGTGCGCAAGCCGGCATCGCCACAAGACAGAGCCATAGGAAAATTCTCTTCATCAGCCACTCCCGTTTCTTTGACTGCACCGAAACCAATAGACACAAATTTTATTGTCTATTTAATTAGACACTTAATCCATGACAAACCCTTCACAATATTTAAATAAATATTTTTAAACGAGAGGAGGGCGTGACGTAATTGCCGAAGCGAAATTTGAAACAAGTTTTAGAACTGATCTCTCGTTCACCCAAAAACACCATCCGAGTCGAAAGGTCCGGACGGTGCTAGCCTGTATGTTTGGTTTAATGATGAAAAATGGCTGATTCTCAAATAGAATGCCCGAAAAAAATATCAGCGAATTTGGATTCGTTTAAAATTGAACGTCGCCAACTCGTTTTCGGCCAACACAATCAAATCGTGTGATTGTTTAAGAGGCTTAATCCGTCAGAGAGGTAAACAAAAAACCGCACAAAAGCAAGAGCCCGGGTTTGCTAACCGAAAAAAGCATTTGCTTTTTACCGCATTCTTCTTATACTGAAAAGCAATGAGCAAATAGCAAGAAAAAGAACAACTGCCAAAAAATAAATTGAATTTATGACGATTCCGAAAAACATCGAACGGTTACGCAGCTTGCAAGAAAAAGCGCGGCTCGGCGGCGGCGAGGCGCGTATCAAACAACAACATGACAAAGGCAAACTGACGGCGCGCGAACGGATTGATTTGTTGTTGGATGAAGGCAGTTTTCAGGAACTCGACATGCTGGTGCAACATCGCAGCCGCGATTTTGGCCTGGAAAAACAAAAGTTTTTCGGCGACGGCGTCGTCACTGGTTACGGCCGTATTGAGGGCCGCCTCGTTTATCTGTTTTCGCAGGATTTCACCGTGCTCGGCGGCTCGCTTTCCGAAGCGTACGGCGCCAAAATTTGCAAGATTATGGATATGGCGATGAAAAATGGCGCGCCGGTGATCGGCCTGAACGACTCCGGCGGCGCGCGGATTCAAGAAGGTGTGGTGAGCCTCGGCGCGTATGCGGACATTTTTTTGCGCAACACACTGGCCAGCGGCGTGGTGCCGCAAATTTCCGCGGTGCTCGGGCCGTGCGCGGGCGGCGCAGTTTATTCACCGGCGATCACCGATTTTATTTTCATGGTGAAAAACACCAGCTATATGTTTGTTACCGGGCCGAATGTCGTGAAAACCGTGACGCACGAGGACGTCACGTTTGAAGAACTCGGCGGCGCCGAAACGCACGCCACGAAAAGCGGCGTGTCGCATTTTCTCGAAGCGAATGAAATTGCCTGTTTAAAAAATATTCGCCGACTCCTGAGCTTTCTCCCGGCCAACAATTGCGAAGATCCGCCGCTTAAAAATTGTACAGACCTCAGCAGTCGGCAAGAGGAGCTGCTGAACTCGGTGGTGCCGGAAAACCCCAACAAGCCTTACGACATCAAAGAGGTGATTCTAAAAATTGTTGATGACGGCGATTTCATGGAAGTGCATGAAAATTACGCCGCCAATATCGTCGTTGGGTTTGCCCGACTCGGCGGTAAGCCCGTGGGCATCGTGGCCAATCAGCCCGCGAGTCTCGCCGGCGTGCTTGATATTGACTCGTCGCTCAAAGGCGGACGCTTCGTGCGTTTTTGCGATGCGTTCAACATACCGATTGTGACGTTCGTGGACGTGCCGGGATTTTTGCCGGGAACGGAGCAGGAATGGCGCGGCATTATCAAGCACGGCGCGAAATTGTTGTATGCATATTGCGAAGCTACAGTTCCGAAGGTGACGGTAATCACGCGCAAAGCCTATGGCGGCGCCTACGATGTGATGAGTTCAAAACATATTCGCGGCGATATTAATTACGCCTGGCCGTCGGCAGAGATTGCGGTGATGGGCCCACAAGGCGCCGTTGAAATTATTTTCAAAAAAGAACTCGAGCAAGCGCCCGATCCCAAAGCCGCTACCGCGGCAAAGGTGCAGGAGTTTCGCGAAAAATTTGCCAATCCGTACATCGCCGCCGAGCGCGGTTATATTGACGAGGTAATCGAACCGGCAGCCACACGCCCAAAGCTCATTACCGCGCTGCGCATGTTGGAAAATAAAGTGGACAGCAATCCGAAGAAAAAGCACGGAAATATTCCGTTGTAAGAACTGGTGTTTTGGATTGATGGAGTATTGGATTAATGGGACAGCCAGCAATTCAAAATTCCAAAAATCCAACGATCCAATACAATCTTGTGACACGGAGTCAAAACCATGAACTTGAAAACCGCTATTAAAGACAACGTCACTATTTTGCGCCTGCACGAGGAGCGGCTGGACAACATCGTCGCCGCGGATTTGAAAGCGCATTTGCTGGTGCTCATCGAACAGGGACAAAAGGATATTCTCATTGATCTCGCCAAAGTCGATTATGCCGACAGTTCCGGCCTCGGCGCGATCCTGTTCGGCATTCGCCAGGCGCGGCCACTCAATGGGCGCGTCAAACTCATCAATCCAACTTCGCGCGTGCTCAGTCTCATTAAAATCGCCAAGCTCGACAACGTGATCGAAGCGTATGACGATGAACGTGAAGCGCTGGATAGTTTTAA
>CAYZFF010000054.1:10276-11761 GCA_964477305.1 uncultured Cytophagia bacterium | reverse complement strand
GCCAATCGCGGTGAAATTGCCGTGCGCGTGATGCGAACGTGCCGCGAAATGGGGATTCGCACGGTTGCGGTTTATTCACAGGCGGATCGGCTGGCGCTGCATGTGCGCATGGCTGACGAGGCGTATGAAATCGGCCCGCCGCCGGCGCGCGAATCTTATTTGGTGCAGGAGAAAATTATTGCGACGGCGAAACGCAGCGGCGCCGAGGCGATTCATCCCGGTTACGGTTTTCTTTCGGAAAATGCGGAATTTGCCGATCAGGTTGCTGCCGCCGGATTGATTTTCATCGGCCCCAGCGGCAACGCGATGCGCCAAATGGGCGACAAAACCGCGGCGCGCAAACTGATGCAAGGCGCGGGTGTGCCCACGGTGCCGGGCAGTAAAGATGCGATCGCGCACTCAAGCGAAGCGCTAACCGTTGCAGAACGCGTCGGCTTTCCGGTGCTCATCAAAGCTTCGGCAGGTGGCGGCGGCAAAGGCATGCGCTTGGTGCATCGTGCGGAAGATTTGGCTGCACTATTTCAAACCGCTTCATCGGAAGCGCGTTCAGCGTTTGGCGACGGGCGGGTTTATATTGAAAAATATGTCGAAAGCCCGCGCCATATCGAATTTCAAATTATTGCCGACCAACACGGCAATGTCGTGCATCTTGGCGAGCGTGAATGTTCGATTCAGCGCCGGCACCAGAAAGTCATCGAAGAATCCCCTTCCGCCCTGCTTGACGAAAAGATGCGCCGGCAAATGGGTGAAGCGGCGGTCGAAGCGGCGCGCAGTTGCGGTTATTCCAACGCCGGAACTATCGAGTTCATTGTGGATAAACACCGCAACTTTTATTTTCTCGAAATGAACACGCGCCTGCAAGTCGAGCATCCGGTGACGGAGATGGTCACGGGGCTTGATCTCGTGCGTTTGCAATTGGAAATTGCCGCGGGCGGCAAATTGCCTTTTACGCAGGAACAAATTCAGCGCCGCGGACACGCGATGGAGTGTCGCGTTTATGCCGAAGATCCGGAAAATAATTTTATGCCGTCGATTGGAAAACTAAAATATATGCAACGCCCCGGCGGCAACGGCGTGCGCGAAGACAGTGGCGTCGGCGAAGGCGATGCGATTTCGATTTATTACGACCCGATGATTAGCAAACTTGTCACCTGGGGGGCGAACCGCGACGAGGCGATTCGCCGCATGCGCCGCGCGCTGAATGAGTATGAAATCGTCGGCGTGCGCACGACGATTCCATTTTGTCTGTGGGTGCTGCAGCACGAAAAATTTTGCGCTGGCGATTTTGATACGCATTTTGTGCCCAATGAATTTCGCGACGTCCAACTCTCGGCAGTGAATGGGCCAATCGACCTCCCTGCCGCCGCGCTGACGGCCGTGTTGCATCAGCACCAACAAGCGTCTACTTTTGCTGAGGCCCTCGCGGCAAACCCGCAACCGCATGGAAATGCCTGGAAGGCGCGCGGGTGGAAAAACCGCTGAGGC
>CAYZFF010000054.1:8802-10176 GCA_964477305.1 uncultured Cytophagia bacterium | reverse complement strand
CAACGCTGGTTTTTCGATAGAAATATTTGTATATTCCCTTATCTCATCTGTTGAGAAAAGGCGGAGGATTCGTCTTAGTTCATGGTTGTTTTTAACTTCACGATTCTCATCTTCCGGAGAAAAGATCATGACCGCAGAGAAGACGTTTAGTGGTCCACTCTCGCCCGCCATTTCCCTGCCGTTTCGCTCATTAGAATTTCCCGATTTCAGCCATCTCCGTTTTGATATTTACCAAACCGCCAAAATCTATCTTGCCTACCATCAGACCAGCCAGTGGGAGCGCGACCAGCAATGGCCGGCACGCTGCTTTGAAGTCGGCTGGGAAAAATATTATTCGGCGGCATATGAGGAGACCGGCTGGCAAAAAGTGCCGGGCGGGCCGTTATTCCCGCTGGATAACCTTGCCCTGCATCCCGCCACTTGCGCGCTGCATTACGCGCCGGCAACGTTTGAAGGCAGCAAAGCCATGATTTCCGCCAAGGGCCGCGTCGTGCTCTTTCGCCCGGAGATGAACGCCAAGCGCATGCAATTTACCGCCAGCCGTTTGATGTTGCCCAAAGTGCCGATTGAGCTGTTTGTGGATGCCGTGCGGCAAACGGTGCTTGCCAATCGCGAATTCATTCCGCCGTTTCGCCGGGAAAACTGGCAGTGGGAAACCCGCAATCCGCTATGCATGTACGTGCGGCCGCTGCTTTTTGGTCACGGGCCAGAATTAGGCGTGAAGCCTGCGAAAGATCATCTCTTTATGATTTACACCTCACCGGTGCAAGCTTACTGGCCGCTTGACGGCGTGCGGGTTTTGGTGACGGATTATTTTCATCGGGCCACGCCAGGCGGCACGGGCAATGTCAAAGTCATTGGCAATTATGCTTCGGGCTTGCTGCCGAGCAGTTTGGCAAAACACGGCTACGATTGGGTTGAGGGCAAGCCGGTGAAAGTGAGCGACGAGCCGTTTCACGACGTGTTGTATTTGGATGCGGTACACAACAAATACGTCGAAGAGTTTGCCGGCGCCAATTTTGTCGCGATCAGCAGCAATGGCGCGCTGGTCGTGCCGAAATCGGATTCCATTCTCGCGGGCAATACGAGTGCCTCCTTGATGAAGTTGGCGGAGAGCGAAGGCTGGCGTGTCGAAAAAAGGCAGCTTCCGGTTGATGAAATCATGGACGAGAAACGCATTGCCGAAGCGTTTTGCACCGGCAACGCGGCGATTATCACGCCGATTTCTGAATTTTATTATAAAGGCCGTTCCCGCCGTTTTACTCCGGGAAAAAACCTCCGCTCCAAGCGGCTATGGGATTTGCTCGTGGGCATTCAATTCCAAATGCTTGATGATCCATTTGGGTGGGTGCAGGAGATTGGATAAAATATGGA
>CAYZFF010000054.1:4939-8702 GCA_964477305.1 uncultured Cytophagia bacterium | reverse complement strand
TACATTTTTCAATAAGAATCGACATTAAAATAACTTTCCCATTTCACGTGGATGTCATTCTCGCATGTTTTTAGCGGGAATCCAGCGGTTTCAAGCCTGTGGATGCCCGATTAAAGCGCTCGGGCATGACGATTACTTGGTTAAGTTATTCAATCGGCAATCCTGAATAAGTAAGGCATTACTTACGCCCAAAAATCGAGAACAGTCTCCAGGCGTTCTCGCTCTTTAATAATTTCAAACGCTGCGCCCTCATCATAATAGCCGAGGACTTTGGGAATCTGACGGCTATTATATCGCGACCACATACTGAGCGTGTACGCGCCGCTGTCTTGAATGATCACCCAATCTCCCGCTTCAATTTCGGGCAGCACAATATCGCGGGCAATCACATCGCCGGCAAAGCAGAGCGGGCCGGCAAGGACGTAATGTTGTTCATCCAACCCTGATTTTATCCTGCCGGTTCGATCCGCCACTATTATTTCGTGATGCCAATCCTGTGGGTTGTAACATTCGCGTAAAAATAAATCAGCGCCGACATGGAGCATGGCGGTATGAATGTTCTTCCCCGGTTTGACATATTCCACGCGGCTAGCGACCCAACCAGTATTAGCATAAATATTCCGCCCAAACTCTGTCATCAATTTAAATTCTACTGTAAACAGCTCGGGGCAGCGCGCTTCTAATTCATCCTTGTATCTTCGCATGCTCACGGGCACATCGTCGCGGTGATACGCTACGGGTAAACCGCCGCCCAAATCAAAAAGATAGATTTTTCCGGGTTTCTGCTGTGCGTGCAATTCAGCGTTGATCTCATGCACCAGGTCAAGCACCTTCGCGATGCCGGAGATCAGCATTTCAACCTGGCAGCCTTGCGAGCCAATATGGACATGAACGCCGCGTAACCAATCATAACGCCAAAAGGCTTCTTTTATTTCGTGACGGTAATCATTTAATGGCACGCCAAACTTTGAATAATCGCCGGCGACACTCGTCGCGAGTATTTTTCCAGTGCCGACCTGTGGATTTATGCGAAGGCCAATCGTGCTGAGCGAGGGTTTTTGACGGAGAATGGCATCAATGCGCTCAAGCTCGGCGAAAGAATCGGCATTCACGTGAATGCCGGCATGGAGCGCAAATTCCAACTCTGCGATGGTTTTCGCGGGTGAATCAAACACGATTTTATCGGCGGTGAAACCGGCGCCCATAGCCAGATGCAGTTCCGGCAAAGTCGCGGCTTCTACACCGGCATCCCGCGTTTTTATTTTGTTTAAAATTTTTTGCAGCGGGTTCGCTTTAATGGCAATGGCGTGCAGCGCCGTGGCGGGAAAGGTAGCGATTAAATCTTGCACTCTCGCACTGAGAAAAGAGAGATCATAAAAGATAATCGCGGTATCGCCGGTATCAATCAAATCTTTTTGCTGGAGGGATTTTACGAAGACCGCGCTTATTTGCTCGTCCGCCAATCGGGTCTGCATAAATTCACTTTAGTGGAAAAAGAGATTTTACCGGAAACCGGCAAGATGGTCACGTGGTCAGCGTGAGCAAGCGGGTGTTTTTTTCAACGGCAGTGCGTTCAGCGGTGTGGACAGCCGCAACGATGCCGTCGGCAGGAGATTTGATGTCGTTTTCCATTTTCATCGCTTCGATGACGACCAGGCTTTGCCCCTTTTGGACAGCCTCGCCTTTTTGCACGGGCAGACGCACCACGAGGCCCGGCATCGGCGCTTTAACCTCAACCGCACCTGCCGTGCTGGCCTCGCCGCGGGCGAGTTGTTTCAATCGTGCGGCGCGCTCATCTTCCACTTCCACTCGCCACCAACCGGGCCCGTGGCCAAGCTCAACACCCAGCTCATCTTTTTCCAGATGCGCCGAAAAACTGCGCCCCGCAATCAGCAGCGAATACAACGAGCCGCGCACATGCTGAAAATCGAAATCAACCCACTCTCCGTCCAGACGCGCCCGTCGTTGCCGGAGGTCGATTTCACTAATCGTCATTTTTTGTTCGCCGATCCGAACCAGATAGCGCATCGTGAGGTTTATTCGCTAATCCGCATGATTCCTGCGCGGAAAATAATCGCCCAGCCAGAAAAGGCACCTGGCAATGACTAAATAATCCGGGACTCAATTCCAATCGCGATTGTCCCAGTCGCTGCCTTCTTCCTCTTCTTCATCCCAATTTTCTTCTTCACCTTCTTCTTCTTCCCATTCTTCCTCATCTTCTTCATCATCCCAGTCTTCATCTTCCTCGTCTTCCCAATCTTCATCATCTTCCTCCTCATCCCAGTCCTCATCGTCCTCTTCCCATTCTTCGATGTCGTCGGGGTCATTCACTTCGTCCTCTTCGCTCTCACCTTCTTCTTCCTCCTCGTTCCACTCTTCTTCCTCTTCAGACTCGTTGGGACGGCGCTTGGGCGGCGGGCCAAGCGTCGGGATGGGGGTATGAGCGAAATTCTCCAAACGCAAAAAAGATTGCTCTGCATCAACGTTCATCAGATCCATTTCGTTGCCCGTGTAACGCCGATCCGACGACGTCGTTGTTGTCGAAAATTTTAGAGGCATGACAAATTCTCCTTAAGACTAATTCAAATTTTTGATAAAACTTTTTTATAAATACCCTCGAGCTTATCCAACATCTGTTCGAGAGCAAAAAATTTCAAAACATGTTCGCGCGCGTTTTCGGCCATGACGCGGCACTGCGCCGGTTCGCGAACCAGCCTACGCACGGCCTCGCATAACGCGTCAACCGCACGCGGCGGCGTCAACAGGCCGGTTTCCCGATCATGGACAATATCCAGAACTCCGTCGCAATTGCTGGAGACCACCGGCTTCGCCAGCGCCATGGCTTCGATCAGCACCAATCCAAAAGCCTCGGCATGCGATGGAAACACAAAAATATCCATCGCATTCAACAGGCGCGGAATATCGCGCCGAAAGCCGAGCGGGTAAACAATATCATCTACTTGCCATTCACGGATTTTGCCGAGAATCATTTGCGCTTCGCTCGCTTCGCCCCGGCTGGCTTCACCGATCAGTAGGTAGCGTGCTTGTGGCAGTTCCCGCCGCAGCCGCCGTGCCATCTCCAAAAATTCGAGATAGCCTTTACTGATTTGCAAACGTCCGATAATGCCGAGCACGAGGTGCGCGGGCGTGAAGCCCATTTCCTGTCGCGCCGCCTCCCGTTCGCTGGCATTCGGATTGAACTGGCTGAGGTCAACGCCGTGATGCACCACGCTGACCCGATCCGCGGCGATGGGATGCGTGGCCAGGAGATTTTGCCGAATGACTTCGGAAATGGCCACGAGATGATCGACCCGGCGGTAAATCCAACGATGCAGGGCGTCACGTTTCGGTTTTTGCGTACCGAGGTGCTTGGTAAGCACCAACGGCACACGTCGCCCTTGGAGCGCCGGGACGATGGTCCATAAATCACGCGAATAATGAGAATGAACGAGATCGACCTGTTTTGCAGTGAACCATTCCCGAAGCTGCAAAATGGCGCGAGGATGAAAATAGCCACCGAGGGGTAGCCGTAACGGCTTGAATCCCCGTTCTTGCAAATCGTGCTCCAGCGGCGAACCGGGACTGCACACCGGAATAATTTGATGGCCGCGAGCAGACAGATGGGTTGACAAAAAGCCAACATGCATCTCCATGCCGCCCCACGCGGGCGAAGCACAGATTTGCATAATTGTCGCCATAAAATTCAACGGGGAAAAATAAGCGATTAAAAATCAAAAAGCAAGGCTTTTTTGGAAAGATTTTT